>JBCBVA010000003.1:0-76395 GCA_039817825.1 Cyanobacteria bacterium J06642_12
TGCGTGTAGAAGAATGGGGATTTGACGCGGCTACGGTGCGCGAGCTGGAGGCTCGCGGTCACGAGTTAGAAGTGACGGAAGGGTGGGGGAATGCTGGGGCGATCGTGGTGACGCCGGATGGCTGGTTGGAGGGGGCTGCAGATCCGAGGGGGGAAGGGGTCGCTGGGGGGTTTTAGGGGATGGAGTATTAATTACTGGTTACCGGTCATTGGTCATTAGTCATTAGTCATTGGTCATTGGTTACGGGTTAGCACGAAGGACTGAGGACTAAGGACCAAGGACGAACCCAGCTTATTTCGTGGGTTAACGAGGTTTAGCTACTGGCGCACTGGATATTTTGGGCAATCTGAAGCTGCTGCTGACTTTATATGACAGCGTTGGTCAGACGGTAGCGGAGTTTGGCCTAGCTAGCATAGAGTAAAGTTTCACGCGATGCCCCAACCCTCGGTTTGACTGTGCTGGAGAATACGGCCAAACTTCTGCAAGTTCCGCTCCTGACTCTACCTCCATCTCAGACCGTGGCCGCTGCGGTCTCTCAGATGGTGGGAAACAGGATGAGCTTTGTACTCGTGCTGGATGGAGACTGCCTGAAAGGCATCTTTACCGAGCGCGATATTGTGCGATTGATCTCGTCCCAACAGGATTTGCACGACCTGACGCTCTCCGATGCAATGACCCGCAACACGATCGTGATTCGGGATAGCGAAGTCACCGATATTTTTCACGTATCAAAGCTGTTTAGCGAGCAAGGGGTTCGACATATTCCTGTTGTCGATCGCACGGAAAAATTATTGGGAGTGCTAACCCCTCAAAGCATTAGCGACTCGATGACCCCCGAGCACTTTCTCCGCAATATTCGGACGAAAGACGCGCTCATCTCCACAGTCCTAGAGGGGCAAGCGGACGAATCTGTACTGCAGATAGCCCAACGGATGACGGACTTTGCGGTCAGTTGCGTCACCATTACCGACCCAGCGACACACCACCCGCTCGGCATCATTACCGAGCGAGATATTGCCCAATTTCATACGTTGGGTCTGGACATCACCAAGGCACAGGCCGGGACGGTGATGAGTCAGCCACTGTTTACCGTGCAACCCGATGACTTGTTGTGGTCAGTCCTGGAAATCATGCGCCACAAGCACGTCCGCCGATTGGTGGTGGTGACGCCTACGGGTGAAATTGCCGGTCTGGTGAACCAAACGGACATTCTCAAATTACTCAATCCTACAGAGATGTATCGCATTCTGGAACAGATGCAGGCAACCATCGATCGCCAAACCGAACAGTTAAGAAAACTGAATCGGACGTTGCTGATGGTGAATGACGACCTCCATCGCAAGGCTTCGTTTGATGGTTTAACTCAACTATCCAATCGTCGGAGCTTTGATGACTATCTCGTACAGGTTTGGGAGTGGCTGAGCGGCGAACAGGGGGAACTGACCCTGATGATTTGCGACGTTGATTTCTTCAAGATTTATAACGATCTATACGGTCATATGGCAGGAGATACCTGCCTGAAATCGATTGCGGAATCTCTCAAACAAGTCGTTCGCTCGTCCACAGACATGGTGGCTCGGTATGGTGGCGAAGAATTCGCCATCATCTTGCCAAAATGTGGATTTGAAGGGGCGGAAAGGGCAGCGCAAACAATTCGCCGTCACCTTCAACAACTGGACATTACCCATAACGGTTCAAGCGTGTCCGATCGCATTAGCGTCAGTATCGGAGCTGCAACTGTTGCGCTTCCGTCTGCCAATTCACCAACTCACCTACTCAAACTGTCCGATGACAAGCTTTACGAGGCAAAGCGTCTGGGACGAGATCGGGCTTGTTTTGGACAGCTGGATTAGCATCACATCCGTGGCTCGCCCTCGCTAGTGCTCCGTCCAACTTCAGAGCAGGGATTAATACTCAGTTAAAGGCTTACTGCAGAGTCTTTTTGGAAAGGTGTCATCCCAAATCGTAAGCCTGACAAGACATGCGGTTGCCTGTACCTAAGCCTTGACCCCTTGAAACAGTTGGTTGAAGGCATCTTGTTCCTCCGGGTTACCCACCACCAACAGACGATCTCCAGCCTTAAATGTCGTACTGCCCAGGGGGTAGCGCCGCAGCCGATTCTTGCGCTCGATCGCGATAATCGTCGCCCCCGTGAGCTTGCGCAGATTCGATTCCACAATGGTCTGGCCTACCAGAAAATTGCGATCGTCCAACTCGTACCAGCGGTGATCCAACCCTTCAACCGCCAGCTCTAGCTGCCGCGATCCCCAATACTCCTCTCGTCTGGGAATGATGTCGCGATAGCGGCGGTTGCGATAGCGATTCACGAGCTGCTGCACCATGTAGGCCGAATCCCCCAATTTCAGCAAGGTATGGGCCCCCATTTCTAAAGCTGCTTCAAACTCCGGCTGCACCACTTCTTGAGCCCCCAGATGATAGAGAGTATCGATCTCAACGTTGACGTGAGCGCGAACGGTGATGTCTAAGTCGGGGGCCAAGCTGAGGGCGCGATTGAGGGTGAGGCGGGTGGCCATCGGATCGGGCAGGGTAATGGCCATTGTTCGCGCTTTGGACAAATTAGCTTTTTCGAGCACCAACATGCTGGAGACATCGCCCAATAGGTAGGGGATCTTGCGATCGCGCAGCGACTGAAGCACCCCTTCATCGTTATCGATCACCAAAATCGGGTGCTGCTGAAAGTCCAACATGCGCACCAAAGTCTGACCCACACGGCCAAATCCCGCCACAATCACGTGGTCGGTCAGCTCGTTTTCCTCAAACCCCACTAATGTGGGGGACTTCGCCTGCAATAGTGGGTTGAGGCTGGGCGATCGCTCCATCCACAGCAGCAGCCTGGGGGTCAGTCGCAGCACAAATGGCGTCAGCAGCAGCGTCACAGCCGTTGTGCCCACCACGAGACCATACAGACGTTCGGTAAAAACGCCGCTGGTTTGAGCCACCCCAGCCAGAACGAACGAAAATTCTCCAATCTGATTCAACCCCATCCCCACCGTCAGTGCAGTCCTGAGGGGGTAGCCAAACACCCGCACAATTGACGTGAGAATCAGGGCTTTCCCCACCATTGCGATCGCCACTAAGCCCGCCAGCACCCAAATATTTTCCAGCAGGAAGAGGGGGTCGATCAGCAGACCAATCGAGGCAAAGAACAGGGTCGCGAACACATCCCGCATGGGCAGAACGCGATCGAGGGCGTGGTCGGCGTACTCCACATTCGACACCATCACCCCGGCCACAAAGGCTCCCATTTCGATGCCTAAGCCAATAGCCGACGTGATCAGCGCAATCCCCAGACACAGCCCCAAGATGCCTAGCAAGAATAGTTCTTGGGAGCCCTGTCGGGCAATGGTGCGCACCAGTCGTGGGATCACCCACTTCCCGGCCATGATGGCGCAAATTAGAAAAGCGGTGACTTTGAACAACGCAATCAGGAGGGCAGTGCCGATCTCTTCCGGCGGTCGAGTCAACACCGGTAAGACAGCCAGCAAAATACCGAGTCCCAGATCTTGCACGATCAGGATGGCCAGCATGATTTGCCCGTGGGCGGAATTGACTTCATTCCGCTCTAACAGGCTTTTGAGCACCACAGCAGTTGAAGACAGGGATAGTACTGCCCCCAAAAACACAGCCTTTGGAATGGTGGATGCCCAGCCGGTGGCATAGGCCAGCCCGCCCCCCAGCAGCAGGGTCAGCACAATTTGCAAGGTGCCACCGCCGATCGCAATCCTGCGCATGCGCAACAGGTCTTTGAGGGAAAACTCCACCCCCAATGCAAACAGCAGCAGCTCGACCCCAATTTCTGCCAGGACGCTGATATCTCCTTCCAGAGTGACCAGCCTCAACACTTTGGGACCAACTAGCATCCCTCCCAACAAGTAGCCCAGCAGCACCGGCTGCTTGAGGCGGCTGGCGACATAGCCACCAGCAGTAGCGGCCCCAATCACGGTGGCCATTTCAACAATGAGAGTTAGGTCGGATGCCATTGAGTCCTGTTAGAGGGTGCGAGTTAGGGGCGGGGATGTCGGGATAGAGAGCTAGGAATATATGGCCAGAAAGTCTGCCAAGCGCTGAGTACGCGGGCAGGCTGGCGCGCCAGCGCTGAGCGAGGTTCCCAATGGTTTCGCTCGGTCAAGACGATTGGCTCAGAGAACCGATTGGGGTTGCAGGTGTGCGGCTGGTAGTGGCAATGGTCAAACCTGCGTGCAACAAGTGCCGCTAGTTCATGTGGGAAGAGAGCAAGGTGTCTCCGACACCATAACCTTCGATCGCAGCATACGCGGCAAACCCGGAAACATCTGTGGAGATTGAAATGCGGAGATTGGAGATGGGCGGGTGACGTATGGAGATCGCCTCAGTCAAACCGTGCTCCCCGCCTACGCAGTTCCTCTCTTTGCAGATTCGTGAGGCCGTTTCCAGCTCCGAAATTGCAGTCGTCAACCAGTGCGTGGGTCCATACCGTACGACTCAAGGTCGCCCCTCGCAAATTGGCTCCCCGTAAGTCAGTAGCGATCGCTTTGGCAAACAGTAAGTCGGCAGCTTGCAAGCTAGATTCCCGCAGGTTGGTTCCGGTTAAGTCTGCTCGAATCAAGTTGACGTTGTTTAACGCTAGGTTCGATAGATCGGCCCCTTGCAACTGAGGGAATTTGACGCGATCCGGCGCACTCAAGAACCGCTCCACGCAGGTGATGTTGGCTTCAGAGGCTTGCATGGGAAGCAGAATTTCGCCGTATCTGGAAAGACCGAGATGATCGAGGATTTGACTGCGGCGATCGCGATCGGTCTTAAGAAATTGCTCGGCAGTGATGAACGAAGCTGGCATAGGGGAAATACTGCAGTGGGTGTGATTGCTAATGGCTGAAAAATCGATGGATAGGCGATCGGGATTGTGAAACGACTGCTGTTTATCTGCTCTAAAAATCAACTGCGCAGCCCAACGGCAGAAGCAATATTTGCCGAGTATCCTGACGTAGACGCACTATCCGCCGGTCTCAATAAAGATTTCCCCACCCCAGTCACTCCAGACGAGCTGCAATGGGCCGACATTATCTTTGTCATGGAAAAAGCCCACAAAACTCGATTGCGCGGCCACTGCTCCCGCTGGCTCAAAGATAAACGGGTGATCTCTTTGGATATTCCTGACAAGTACGAATTTATGGATTCCGAGCTAGTGCAACTATTGGAGCGCAAAGTCAGTGGTTGGATTTAATCACCTCTGAAAGACTGCGGGTGGAGGATAGGCAGATTTATCGAATGTCGTAGCCAAACAAGCTGGCATCGACCTCATCAAGATTCAGATCGGCAAATCCGTATTCCGCCCAACGGCGATCGACCGTTGCCGCCACATCCGCATCGGACTCCAACGCTTCTCCCCACTCGTGATCGGTCTCGGGCGGTACCTTCGTCGTCGCATCAATCCCCATGCGCCCGCCTAGCCCTAATTTCTCACTGGCAAAATCCAACGTGTCAAACGGAGTCTCCGGCAAGATAAACACATCCCGCACTGGATCGACCTTTGACGTAATCGCCCACACCACCTGACGGGGATCGCGAATGTTGATCTCCTTATCCACCACAATCACGAACTTGGTATAAGTGAACTGCGGCAACGCACTCCAGAACGCTAGCGCCGCCCGACGCGCCTGACCGGGGTAGGCTTTATCGATGGAAATTACGGCGGCTTTGTAACTGAGCGCCTCCATCGGCAAGAAGAAGTCAACAATTTCGGATACTTGCTGACGCAGAATTGGCGTGTAAATGCGATTGAGGGCGATCGCGATAATCGCCTCTTCCTTCGGCGGACGCCCGCTAAACGTAGTCAAGTAAACGGGCTCTCTGCGATGAGTCATGCAATGGAATCGCACCAGCGGCGAATCTTCTACCCCGCCGTAATACCCCATGTGATCGCCAAACGGCCCATCCGGCAATACTTCTCCCGGAGTAATCGTCCCTTCCAAAATGAACTCGGCATCCGCAGGCACTTCCAGATCCAAGGTCTTGCACTTCGTCAGCCGCACGCCAGAACCACCGTATAAACCGGCAAACAACCATTCGGATAAATCAACGGGGATCGGTGTAGCAGCCGCCATAATCAGCAGGGGATCGATTCCAAGGGCGATCGCAATCTCTAGTTTTTGACCCCGCTCTGCCGCCTTTCGTAAATGTCGCGCACCACCACGCACCGATAACCAGTGAACGGTCATGGTCTTATCCGACTGCAACTGCAGGCGATACACCCCCACGTTCGGAATTCCAGTTTCGCAGTCTTTGGTAATCACCAACCCCAGCGTGATAATTTTGCCCGCATCGCCGGGGTACGGACGAATCATCGGGATGGTACTCAAGTTCAGTTTGTCTTCCCCAACCACCTCCTCCTGGCACGGAGGCATAAACGCCCGTCCCGGCTTGGCCCGCACCACATCGAACAGCACCTTGCCGAAATCCACCGCCTGGGAAATCTTTTTCGGTGGTTTGGGCTGCTGCAGCATGCCCAGCTTCTTGCCCAGATCTTCTAACTCCTCCGGCTGCTCCATGTTCATGCACCAGCACACCCGCTCCAACGTGCCCATCAAATTTACGGCCACCGGATAGGGAGACCCTTTCACGTTCTCGAACAGCAGCGCCGGGCCGCCGGATGCCAGCATACGGTTGCTAATTTCGGCTATTTCTAAGTCCGAATCTACTTGCGCTGTAACGCGATGTAACTGCCCTCGTTGGTCCAGCAAACGCAGAAATTGACGGAGATCGCGAGCCATCAGTGAAGTTTTGTGAACGATTTGTTAAGCATAACTATTATTGGCGGGGGCAACGGGAGAAGTGAGGCGATGCTACTGACTACATGTCCCGTCCAACTGGGTTTACATAGCAATTTCTATGTCGTATCCACCCCAGCAGGTTTACCTTCGCGGCAGCGCCGCAGGGGTTCATTTACATCTCCCATTGCAGGCGATGTGTTGGCAGGAATTGTGGCCGCAGGTCTCCCTGCGCTTGCACTCCAGCCCTCAACTCGCGTTAGGGCAGTCCAAGCTCGTACTGTGGGCAGGTGATTGGGAACTGGATACCCAGCAACTGGAATCTATTGCCTCATTGGCAGCCACCCACAACCTCGGGCTCGATCGTGTGCAAACCAGCCGTCGCTCGACGGCGATCGCCGCTGTTAGCCTGGGATGTTCGGTGGATCAGACCCCTCCTTTGGCGGCTTATCCCTCGGATGGCAATTACGCCAACACCCTCTACCTCAACAGTACCGTTCGCTCCGGCACGGCCATTCAGCACGATGGCTCTGTCGTCGTCGTTGGGGATGTCAATCCCGGTGGAGAAATTCAAGCGGGCGGCAACATCCTGGTATGGGGCCGATTGAGGGGAATCGCTCATGCTGGGGCATCGGGCAATACCTTGGCGACGATCATGTCGCTTCATCTCGTGCCAACCCAACTGCGACTGTGCGATCGCGTGGCACGGGCACCGGACGGAAACCTGCAGTTTCCCACGCCGGAAGTGGCCTACCTGGAAGGGGATGCCATTCGCATAACAGGAGTCTCGGAGTACTTGCGGAGAGCTGTATGACCCGAATAATTGTGGTGACCTCGGGCAAAGGTGGTGTAGGCAAAACCACAACTACAGCCAACATCGGAGCCGCGCTGGCAAAGTTCGGCAAACGAGTGGCCCTCGTAGATGCTGATTTTGGATTGCGCAATCTCGACCTGCTGCTGGGGTTGGAAAATCGCGTCGTGTATACGGCGATCGATGTGATCAACGGCGACTGCCGTCTAGAACAAGCGCTGATTAAAGATCGTCGCAATCCCAAGTTGATGTTGATGCCAGCATCGCAGTCGCGAGACAAGACCGCCGTGTCTGCCGAGCAAATGGGAGAGCTGATCGATCGCCTCGCTTCCCATTTCGACTACATCTTGATTGACTGCCCGGCGGGCATCGAGCAGGGGTTCCAGAACGCGATTGTGAAGGCCAACGAAGCCATCATCGTCACCACTCCAGACATCTCAGCCGTGCGAGATGCTGACCGCGTCATCGGACTGTTGGAAGCCGGACAAATTTATCAAACCCATCTGGTGCTCAACCGGATTCGTCCCGAGATGGTGCACTCCAACACTATGATGTCGGTGGACGACGTCAGAGAAATTTTGTCGATCCCCCTGATTGGCACTATTCCTGAAGACGAGGACGTCATTGTCTCCACCAACAACGGGGAGCCAATGGTCACCTCACTCGAACCCACGTATGCCGGAGTAGCGTTTACTAACGTGGCACAGCGGCTAGAGGGTCATAAAGTACCGTTCGTCGATTTGACCTACAACGATAACTTCATGGCGCGGTTCAAGCGCTTCATCAGCACCCTCAGCAACTAACCCCCTTCGCCGCGAGTCCACCATGAGTTTGTTTCAATTCCTAGAGAAATTGATATCCTCTAACAGCAAAACCACCAGCCGCGAAAATGCCAGGGACCGGCTGAAGTTTGTTTTGGCCTACGATCGCGCTCAACTGAGCCCAGCCACCCTGGAGGCCATGTGTGAAGAGATTGTCGGGGTGCTATCAAAGTATGTGGAAATCGAGCGGGATGGATTCGAGTTCGATCTGGCATCTGAAGACGGTTCCACAGCTTTGATTGCCAACTTCCCTATTCGGCGAGTTGTTAATCATATGGCCACACCGCTGGAATCGCGCAATTAGCTTTGTCAACCCAATCGTTCTGTCAATTCAAAATTAAGGAGCTGACAAGGCGCTTGCAACTACAAAATGCAGCGTCTTCAGAGGTTGACATCATCTCTCAAGATAATATGTCGGGTAAAGGTGTTTGTTTCGTTCCGGAGCTTACCTCTACCAAATGTTGGTAATTAGAGGAGGCAGACTGCTCTGTTCGATTGAGCCGTCAAGCGACCGATCGGCAAAACACTCTGTTCCCAAATACTGCTTGAGCCACACTACTGTCCAGGTTGTTTGTCAATTATCTGCAATGGTTGAAGCCTGAGCAAACGGGCCAATGGTTAGCAAGTTTGGCAAGCGACCTTCAAGCGGTTGGATTCATGTTCGAGATAGACGGCTAGCTAATCCGATTGGCCGCCTCAGTCTTTACATCAATAGTTGCTACACCAAAAATAGAAGGACACAATGGAGGCATCTGGCACGGATCCCCACCTGTTTATGCTGTCAACATTTCGCGATCGCCATCCGCTCGGCAGTGTCGTCACCGATTTGTTACGGGTGGAAGAAGGTATTTACGTGGTCAAAGCACAAATCTCTGTGGGCGGGATTGTGCTCGGTTCCGGCATGGCCGGATCGACCACAGTTGAAGAAGCAGAAGACGCCGCGATCCAACGAGCGTTGAGAATTTCCGGTATCACCAGTACCTCCATCTTTGGTGGAAGCACACCACTTGGCTCCGTCGCTCTCAATACGAACTCGTTAGATACGGCTTCACTGGATGGCACTAACGGCAACTCTATTAGCAACACGTTCGAAATCCCATCAGCGCCACATCCCAATACCGCAAGCCCCAAACCATCCTCCAGTACTACCAACTCCCCCAGCAATATCAGCTCGACTAACAACGCTGCCCCCAACGGCTTTAGTTCTGTTGATGATTGGGATACTCCATCCTCAGCTCCCGAGCCAGCGACCCCCAAACCCCGAAAATCAAAGCCTGCTGTCTCCAAATCTAAACCCCAGCCCGAACTTGAACCCGAACCCGAGCTGCAGCTAGAGCCCGAAATCGAAGATTTATCGGAGTTGATTGCCCAAACCGACGTAGAACTGACCCGAATTGGGTGGGGGCCCAAAGAAGGGCGACGCTTCCTAAAAGACCGCTTCAGCAAGCAATCTCGCCAGCAATTAGACGAAACGGAACTACGAGAGTTCCTGCAAGAACTTAAACAGCAACCGACTAAGATGCTCGATGCAGCCGAATTTTAGTCAATGCCCTGTTGTAGTCAGTCCCCTGTTCTAGCCAGTGCTTTGTTCTAGTCAGTGCTGTCGTTTATCGCGAGCACCCGCTCAAACGTCGTTGCGCATCCGATCCGACAAATCAATCTCAATAAATAACAGAAAAAATTCCTCTTGTCGTGGAAACAGGACGAAGAGAAATAATTATCAAGTTTAAATATTTCCTGCTGAATACGCTTTAAGCAACACTTCGTAGATGAGTGATTTGCTCGGCCATATCCAGAAGCGATTCCGGCATTTCTGGGCCAGTGATGAAAACATCCATCGATTGAGGTCGATTGCCTAACACTGCGACAGCCTCAGTCTCAGAAATCAACCCTAGCTTCAGAGCCAACCCTAACTCATCCAGCACCACTAAACCGTACCCACCTGAGGCGATCGCATGCTTCGTAAATTGCCATAAATCGTCCAGGGCCTGTTTTTCTACCGGCTCCAGATGTGGTGTGTCAATACAGCGTTCGATCCCGCATCTCACCCATTTCAGATGGCTACCTAGTGCTATGCCGTTCTCGGCCCCCTGATTAATCCCCCCCTTGAGTAGCTGCACCACCAGCACGGATGTTCCCTGCCCAGCAGACCGCATGGCTTGAGCAATTACGGTGCTAAAAAAGCTGCGATGGGGATTGATATACAGGTGAACAGCCCCCTTAACTAAGTAGCTCACTGAACTGCTGGGACTAGACGCAACCTGGAGTTGTGAAACCATAGGGAGGCCTTGCACGGGTAGTGGTCTTCGGCTGGGATAACTCTACTAAAACACCACAGATACAGTTCCGTCAATTCCGGAGACGGAACTGCTGAAACCCTTTGAGTAAATGGCTTGCTCGAGACTTTTCCCCGCCCTAACCGTTACAAAACGATAGGATTTTTGAGGTCTTTTTCCACCTCTGCACGATTATTCGCTGACTCTCTCTCGAAACACTCGATCGAGTAAATCACCAGCTTTTCTTAAGAGTAAACTTCCGGTATTCATGGATGTCGAAAAGAGGGGCAGCGAACAGGCCCCATGCTTTACACCCCGAACGATCGCGAGTGCCCGTCATTTCAATCCTCCTCACCCACGTAGCAATCCAAAACCCTGACTAAGATTTACAATCCGCCAAATTTACAATCCGACAGATGTGCGGATGTGATTTTGGTCGAGAGTTGGCATCTTAAGCATGTCCAGCACGAATGATTTCCCCGCAACACCTCCCATTCCTGCGGACTCTAATTCCCTCGCGAGTGTCTGCTCTTGCTTGCCTCCAACTCCCCCTCTCCGTCATTCCCCATTAGTGCCAGTCCACGGCCATTCCCAGAGGAGCGTCCCTACTGGCTCGCGTGGCCTCAGATCGACGGCATTGGCCCCAGCCGTCTCAAGCAACTCTTTCTACATTTCGGCTCGCTACAGGTCGCCTGGGAAGCCTCAGCAAGAGACTTTCTGCAAGTCGAGCGAATTGGTCTGACTCTGGCGGATGCAATTGCCCGCGATCGCGATGCTCTCGATGTCATGACAGTCAGCGATCGCCTCACAGCCGATTTACCCGAGGGGGCCGATGTTATTACTCCAGCCGACATCACCTATCCACCTATGCTGTGGGAAATCCCCGACCCACCGCCAGCCCTCTACCTCAAGGGACAACACCGACTCTGGTCACCTGCAATCGCAATTGTGGGAACGCGATCGCCTAGCAAGTACGGTTGGCGTTGGACAGAAGCCGTGGCCACAGGATTGGCCCATGCTGGTTTTGCGATTGTCTCCGGTATGGCATTGGGGGTAGATGCCGTTGCCCATCAAGCGGCGATCAACGCCCATAAACCTACCATTGCCGTCTTAGGAACGGGCGTTGATGTCGTGTATCCAGGCAAGCACCGTCATCTGGCGGCCCAGATCCAGGATGTTGGCATGCTGGTCAGCGAGTTCCCTTGCGGCACAGGCCCAACCCGAACCAATTTCCCTCGCCGCAATCGCATCGTGGCTGCCCTAGCTCAAGCAACCGCCATCATGGAAGCCCCCAGCCGTTCGGGTGCCCTGATCACTGCTCGCTTTGCCAACGACTACAACCGAGATGTCTATGCCCTCCCCGGCTCCTTAGACACTCCGCAAGCCAGAGGATGTCTGGAGTTAATCGATCGAGGAGCCACTCAAATCCTAGGGGTAACCGAACTTCTAGACGCGCTAGGCTCGCCACTGGCTCGCCAGCCTTCTCCTCCAGCACAATCATCGTCTCAAGAACCACCACCAGAGCTCAGCGGAGCAGCACTAGATATCTGGATAGCCTTAGAGGAGGCACTACCGTTTGACCTATTGGCTGTCGAAACCGGATTGGATGCCAGCACGTTATCCAGCACATTGCTCATGATGGAGTTGGGAGGGGCGATTGAGCAGTTGCCCGGAATGAGGTATTACCGCTGTCTGAATAGAACCAGTTCCAAATAGAACCAGTTCCTAAGCGGCAACGCAATCTGCGAGTTGGAACTGACTGTCTCTGTTATCCCTCAGTAAACCAGCCAGCCCATCAAAATCCCGTGATAGGCTGTTGGTCATCGTGCCGTAAATCGGCAGTTCTCGCGTTCTGTCAGACCTTAGGAGACCAGCATGAGCATCTTCGGCATGGGCATCCCCGAGCTTGCCGTCATCGGAGTCATCGCGGTAGTCGTATTTGGCCCCAAAAAACTGCCTGAGCTGGGAAGCTCTATGGGAAAGGCAATCCGTGGCTTTAAAGACGAAATGAATTCTGAAAGCAGTGATGATGGCACTGCAGCTCCAACCAAAGTAGAGCTAACAGACAGTGACGGATAATCACTTCCGCCCGACTCCAATTCCATCAGCACCAATGTTCAAGACGTACTGCAGTGCGGCGAGCTAGCGTTGCTTTAGGTTCACTAATGTCGCGATCCGCTGGAATGTCTGGAGTATCGAGACAGCGACAAGCCTTGATTTGCAAAGAAAAATGGTTGGATACTTCTCCATAGGAGATTGCCAATTCCTATTGGATCGGGAATGGCATAGCTTTGGCTTTGTCACCACACTCAAGCTCAGAAATGGTGCGCACAGAGGTTGTAAAGAACAAGCAGCTAGGTCGAATTCAATGATCTGTCGGCCTAGCGGTTTGTGTATTGTCGCTGAGAGTTGCTGAAGATTTACCCTTCTGCCAAGGACGCACCTAGAAGCATGGCAAACGTAGCAGGTACAAGCGCGTGAAGAAGAATGAAAAAGATTTGACCTTCGGTTAAAGCCATAGCGAACCTCGATGTTTTATTAAAACACCCGCACTATACCGTAAGTCCCAAAGCAGGCTGCACTGACCTCCGTACATTGCTAGAGATCTTTACATCAGGCGAAAACCAAGCCTGTCCATTTGGGTCGCATAGGAAGAGGGTTGAGGATGCGGGCGCTCGTACTCAGGTTGGGTAAACCAGACGCAGCAGATGGGCAGACTGGTACGTGGTGCGCTTGCGCATCGAGATTTGGAGTTGCGACCGCAAGAGGTTGATACAGATGAACGGTGCAAAATTGGCGATCGCCCTGTTAGCGGTTAGTACTGGACTGACAACGGCTGCCATCGCTGAGCCCATTGGTGTTGGGCCAGAGCCTGACATCATCGCTCAATTCAACATTAATCCTCCCGGCCCCAGTAGCGTTCGCGTCAACACCGGAGTACGCAACACCGGCAGCTCTGACGAGAGTGACAGCGACGACTCTGGTGCAAGACAAGCAGGTAGTAGCGAGTCAACCCCTGTTGCTGCTAACAGCGCTGTCTTTTCAGGGCAATCCAGTCCCTATTTAGACGATTACAACGGTTTTGCACTCGATGTGCCAACCGAATTTACGCTGGGGAACAACGGTCAAACGAGTGATTGGCAAGGCCCCATTCTGGACGGTTCCGGCACTCTGATTTATGTCAATGCCGCTCCCATTCCCGGCGTTCCAGCCCAGACGCTATACGATGCCAATTTTCAGCAGTACCAGCAGGATCGCTTCTACACCGAAGTAGAGCCAGTAGACATTTATTTTGAAGTTGAGGGGCAGCAACCGGTGCGCGTTCCCGCTTTCCGCGCCAAAGAGGTGGATAACCAGCGTGGCTCGCGGGATTCCAAGCTGCCGGACGATATCCACCGCTGGCACCTGTTTGTCTTTGGCAACGATCGCACCTACACCTTCGGCTTTACCGGTGCTTTCCAAACATTTCAGGACAACGACGTTCAGGCGCTGTACGAGGACGTGATTTCCTCTGTCCGTTTAGTGCCCATCGTGGAGTAATTAACCCAACGCACCCGGTAACTCATGCTCTGATAGTCGGGCCTTCAGATACGCAAACTGGGGGCCTAATTTTTTGGACTGATACATAAAAAGACATGCTCGATCGTGTCGCAGATTTCACAAACAAGCGATCTGGTTTCTACCGTTTGCCCATCTAGGGAGCGAGGCTGCACTTTGATAGGCTGCGATCGGTACCGCTTGTTGAGATGAGGGATGTGATGGGGATTGAGACTATCGCGGCATTGGCAGCCATTGTCATCGCCAGTATTGCCATTGTGTGGCTGGTGAAAGTGGTCAAAACCACGATCTTTGCTGTGCTGGGCATCTTGGTGATTCTCATTTTGCTGTCCGTTTTTCTCGGACTGACCCCACAAGCAATCTGGCAAGCGGCACTTGACCTGTTTGAAACGGCCTCCGGTTGGTTGCCGGACTCGTCCGGTCAATGATGGATCGTTCAATTGATGCCAGATTCTTGGGTTGAGCGACTGCCAAATAGTCAACCCCTTCAGCCCTGGGCTGGTGCGTGGTGCTCGTGCCAGTGGCGAGCAATATCGATGCGGCGACATACCCAAACGCGATCGTGGCTTTGCACGTAGTCTAAAAACCTGGCTAGTGAGGCTGTGCGCCCTGGCCGCCCTGCCAACCGACAATGCAAACCTACACTCATCATGCGAGGACTTGTCATCCCTTCGCTGTAGAGAATATCGAACGCATCCCTCAGATAGGCGAAGAATTGATCCCCCGAGTTGAATCCTTGGGCACTAGCGAAACGCATGTCGTTGTTGTCGAGGGTGTAGGGCACGATCAGATGAGGCTTGCCATAGTCGTGATTCCAGTAGGGTAGGTCATCGGCGTAGCTGTCGGCGTCGTACACAAAGCCCCCTTCTTCGACGACTAAGCGGCGGGTGTTGGGGCTCATACGTCCTTGATAAAAACCAAGCGGGCGGCTGCCCATGACGTCAGTGTGGATGGCGATCGCCCGATGAATATGCTCCCGTTCTACATCTTCCCCAACGTACTGATAGTCAATCCAGCGGTATCCGTGGCTGGCTACTTCCCATCCAGCGTCTACCATCGCTTTGCCTGCGGCGGGGTTGCGGGCTAGGGCCATGGCCACGGCATAAACGGTGACCGGCATGGAACGCTGAGCGAACAAGCGGTGCAAGCGCCAGAATCCGGCTCGACTACCATATTCGTAGATCGATTCCATGTTGATGTGGCGTACCCCCATCAGGGGCTGGGCGCCCACAATTTCGGAAAGAAAGGCTTCGGAAGCAGGGTCGCCGTGCAGGATGCAGTTTTCTCCCCCTTCTTCGTAGTTGATGACAAACTGCAAGGCCAATCTAGCGCCGTTAGGCCATTGGGGATGAGGGGGCGTTTGGCCGTAGCCCACCATATCGCGGGGGTAGGCATTGCGGGAGTCTGGGGAATTTGCCATTGCGATGGGGCCTCTGGCAGGACAGTAGGAGACAATCCTAACGCCAGTGCCATTGGATGTGCGCCGATCGCAAACTACGTCTAGTAGAACCCACCCCAGTTTTTGGTGCGAGGTTGAAGTCAATCCCTTATCACCAATGCAGGCTTGAACTGTAGTCACTGAGCTGAGCATCCTCTCAAAATTGAGGTTATGATTTCAGCCCAGATATTCTTGTTTCGAGACCTGTTAGTTGTAGCAAGGCTCTAGAGAAGAGAGTCCAAGGAAAAGAGCCCCGAGAAAAGATAGCAACCGTCGCTGGAAACGACAACGCTGTTGATGTTGAGCAGGTACTGCCTGGAATCAAGAATCAAGCCCTTGAAATGATGCAAACGCAGAATCAATACAGATGCTGAAACGATGCAAACGCTGACGATGACTCGACCAGATGACTGGCACCTGCATCTGCGGGACGGATCGGCGCTGAAGGCGGTGCTCCCCCACACGGCACGACAGTTTGCCCGCGCGATCGTGATGCCGAACCTCAAGCCGCCTGTACGCACCGTTGTCGAGGCTGCCGATTATCGCGATCGCATTATTGCCGCCATTCCCGAGGGGCTACAGTTCCAGCCCCTGATGACGCTGTACCTGACCGACAACACCAGTCCCGAAGAGATACGTGCAGCCAAAGACTCTCAGTTCGTCAAAGCCGTTAAGTACTACCCAGCCGGAGCCACCACCAATTCGGACTCTGGTGTCACCGATATTCGCAAGTGCGATCGCGTCTTTGCAGCCATGCAAGAGGTCGATCTGCCACTGTTGCTGCACGGGGAAGTGACCGATTCCGGTGTCGATATGTTCGATCGCGAGAAAGTCTTTATCGAATCACACCTGATTCCCCTCAAACAGCGCTTCCCCCAGTTACGGATTGTCCTGGAACACATCACCACTGCAGATGCCGTACAGTTTGTGCTCTCGGCAGACACCATCGCCGCCACCATCACCCCCCAACATCTGCTATTCAGCCGCAACATCATCTTTCAAGGAGGAATTCGCCCTCACTACTACTGCCTGCCCATTTTGAAGCGCGAAACCCATCGGCAAGCGTTGTTAGAAGCTGCGACCTCCGGCAACCCTAAATTCTTTTTGGGCACCGATAGCGCCCCCCATGCCCGCGATCGCAAGGAAACATCCTGTGGCTGTGCGGGCTGCTTTTCGGCTCTGCATGCAATGGAGCTGTACGCAGAAGCCTTTGAGAGTGTAAATGCACTGGATAAGCTAGAAGCCTTTGCCAGCTTTTACGGGCCGGATTTCTACCAATTGCCGCGCAATAGCGATCGGATTACGTTGACCAAAACCACCTGGCGCATTCCCGATGAGTTGCCGTTTGGCGACTCCGGTCTCGTGCCCTTACAGGCAGGTCAAGAGCTGACATGGAAGTTTTCGCTAGTAACTTAAGGGGTAGCACTCTTCCAAATTGGTGTTGTTTCGGGTCGAACCGCTCTCAACTTGGGCATGTATCGTTCGCAAAGTCGCGGTATTAATTTTTACGGCAACAGGTGCTGTGTGAATGCCTTCGATCTCCGCTCTCTCTCTTGCTATTGTCATTTCGCAAGCTGCCAAACCAAGAACGCAACTCCAGCAAGCCAAATCAAACGCGCAGCAATACTGAACCGTGAGTACCGAAGTCTAATCCGCTCTCGCCGCACGGAGAAGGGTAATTCTCCTGTCCAAAATTGGTTCGCTCCCAGCCCAAACTGATAACTTTTCGACTCAGTTCGCACGAGCAGGGTAAAGCAAGGAATAAACAGTTGCCGTGTAGAAAATAAGACGGCTTCTTGGATGTCTGAATAGTGAATACGCCTCTAACCCTTCGCCTGTGACCCGCAGCTTGCTGCTACAACCCAGTTTTGGGAATAGCGAATGTTATCTCCTTCACCCGTTGTAGCTTTTGTCCAACACTCGTAAATTGTTTCTGACATGATGGGTTTCGTAACGTATGGTCAATCACTGGCGCACCTTCAGAGGATGAAGGCGTAACGGGCGAGAAAACTTACAGGAATAAAAGCACGAGCCGCGAACTCTTTGGACTCGCTGCATAGTTTCTGAACTTGTTGCGTAGAAGCTATAGCAATTCGCTCTAAGGTCTGGAGTCTGTAGACAGCTCAAAGCCTTAATTTACAAGGAGAGATGATTGGAAAAACTCTCCGTAGCGGATTGCCGATCGCTATATGTCATTGCAGATTTATGCGATGGCGGATGAAAAAGCCAAAACGGCGCAAAGCACTATTAAATCTACGCAAATCATGGGTATCCGCAAATGTAATGAACGATCGCGCGATCTCCACATCGCTTCTGCCCCACCTCAACTACTGAAAGACAGCGAATCCGACTAATTATGTGCCTGTCACTACAATTACGGAGGCCTTATGTAGTAAATTAATCTCGCCAGACGGTTAAGTCCTGTGAAACCTGTTGTAACAACACGGGTAACTTCTGGTTGCAGTTACGTTCCCACATCACGATGAAAAATCAACTTTTGATGCTTGGAGCCTGTGCTGTGGGAGTCGCTCTCACAGTGGCGGTACCGCAAGAAGCTGAAGCTCAACAAGTTAGCGTCGACTGCTCGCGGGCCAATTACTCTGGGGACTACTGTGACTTTGTGTTGCCCCCCCGCTTCAATCCCGATCCCGTCACTGGAACCGGCGTATCGGGCGGGCCCGATTACACCAACGATTGTGGTTACGTCGATACAACTCCCGACCACATTGTGACTGTCACCAAAGGCTTCTCGTATTTACGCGCCTATGTTGATTCACCCGGTGATGTTACCCTGCTGGTTACCGGTCCCGACGGTCGCTTCTGCCGCGACGATGTCAATGGCCTACTCCCTGTCCTGTACGGCTCTTGGCCCCCCGGAACCTACAACATCTGGATTGGTGACTGGAATAACAGCAACTTCCCATACACCCTGTACCTGACTGAAATTCAGTAGCGCTTCTCACGGGCTGAACCGGTTTGGAGTGGAATTCGTGTCCTCAAAGGAACAACTCCTATGCCCCCATCTATGGACTGAGGCTGGGAGCTGATTACACAACTGAATTCCATGTTGAAGGCCGAGAACGCTATGTGTCTCGGCCTTCGGTCTTGCGAACCCACTCCAGTCATTCGGGCCTGAAACTTTCCAGGAGGCTAGCCTCGTCTCTCCAAACTCTCGCTATGCTCGGATATACAAACGCAACATCAAGACTAAGTTTGCAGACCGCAACCGTGCACCCCATCACAGCAGCGAGCTTTGAGGCGATCGATCGCGAAATTGGCCCCCATTCCTGGACAGATTGGGAATATGCCATCGTTCGACGTGCCATTCATTCCACCGCAGATTTCGACTTCAATCACCTGATTCAATTTAGCCACGGGGCGATCGCTGCCGGTATTCGCGCTATTCAGGCCAGGACTCCAGTGGTTGTCGATGTTCGCATGGTGGAGGCCGGAGTGAAAACTTCGCTGTCTCGCAGCTGCTGTCCCTTATATTCCGCGATCGCCCACGCTCCCAATAAAGATTCATACTCGGAAGCCTCCAGACCAAATCCCGAAGGCACCGGCTCCCCAGGCTTAACCCGTACCGCCGCCGGGATGCGATCGCTGGCCATCCGCTATCCCAATAGCGTGTTCGTCGTTGGCAATGCCCCCACCGCTCTACTGGAGCTTGTGCGATCGATCGAGGCTCGGGAGATCGCTCCCGCACTTATTGTTGGGGTTCCGGTTGGGTTCATTTCCGTGGAACAGGCCAAAGCTGCCTTATCCAATGTGCAAGTGCCGCAAATTGTAGTGCAAGGTCGCAAAGGAGGATCGCCAGTTGCGGCGGCGATTGTGAATGCGTTAGTGGAGCTGGCCCAAACTCGTGAATAAGCTGCACGTGGTAGGCATCGGACTGGATGGATTGGACGGCTTGTCAGCATCCGTGCGATCGCTCCTACATACCAGCCCAGTCATCGCTGGCCCCAAATCCCACCTCGATCGCGTGTCATTGTGCAGCGGGCACAAGCTCCAACTCCCCCGATCGGTGCAAGAGTGGCCCGAGCGCCTGCATCCAGAGCTGCACACCTCAGATGTCACCCTGCTCGCCACCGGAGATCCTCTCTTTTTTGGCATTGGCCGACTCCTGACCCAACACTTTTCCTCCGAACAACTGCAGTTCTATCCCCATCTGTCTTGCATCCAGTTAGCCTGCAACCGCCTGCACATTCCCCACCAGACCCTGACCACCATCAGTATCCACGGGCGATCGCTAGATGGATTGATTGCCGCACTCAAACAAGGGCGCTCTCCCATTGCAGTACTTACAGACACCCATCATTCTCCAGGGGCGATCGCCCATTTGCTAGCACAGCTCCAGTTCCCCGTTCGCTACCAGCTCTCGGTCTGCAGCCAATTAGGCGGCCCTGATGAGCGGATTGATACCTATCCCCCCTCCCAACTGGACGAACTGCAATCCAGCCAGTTTGCATCCCCTAATATTGCTATCTTGCAGCAGGCCTCTAACGACGAGCTAAACCCCAGCAATCTCCCCGTTTTAGGTATCCCCGACTATCAGTTTCTGACCTTCCCAGACCGTCCTGGCCTGATCACCAAGCAAGAAATACGGACGTTGTCGCTATCGCTGCTACAACTGCCCGCAAGCGGCATCATCTGGGATGTGGGAGCAGGAACGGGATCGGTAGCCGTTGAGATCGCCCGATTAGTGCCCAAGGCCACTATCTACGCTGTCGAAAAAGATGCTGTGGGGTTGGACTTGATTGCAGCCAATGCCCGCCGCTTTCACACCCCCAATATTCGGGCGATCTCCGGGGTCGCTCCAGCCGCGTTGGAATCACTCCCTACCCCCAATCGAGTATTTATCGGTGGGGGAGGTCAGTCTCTGGCTGACATTCTGAAACTCTGTACCCAGCGTCTGCAGCCAGGCGGCCTGATCGTAGGAAATTTCGCCACCCTTGAAAGCTGTACCCTGGCTCATAATTACTTCAAGTCTGTTAACTTTTGCGTACGCTCCCTGCAAGTGAATCTTTCGCGATCGGTGGCAATCGCCCAATCTACAAGGTTTTCCCCCCTCAATCCGGTCACCTTAGTGCAAGCTATTGCAAACAACTCATCAGATTTGGGCTGACATCGCTTGAGTTTCGTAAACTTCGTCCATAAGATCGAGTCAGACTTCATTTGACTACGTACGCCATTGGTTGGGAGGGTTCGTGAGCGATCGGCCAATTCTGCTGGGAATTGTTGGGGATAGTGCGGCTGGCAAAACCACCCTGACACGCGGTATCGCTCAAGTGCTGGGGGAAGAGAATGTCACTGCGATTTGTACGGATGACTATCACCGCTACAACCGTCAGCAGCGAGCGGAACTAGGCATCTCTGCGCTCCACCCAGATTGCAACTATCTCGACATTATGGAGCAGCACATCAGCCAGCTGCGTACCGGCAAGCCGATTCTCAAGCCAATTTACAACCACAGTTCGGGCGACTTCGATCCCCCCGAGTACATCAAACCCTCGAAGTACGTCATCATTGAAGGCTTACTGGGATATTCCACCCGTATTGCTCGCGATAGCTTTGACGTCAAGGTTTATCTCGCGCCTCCGGAAGACCTACGCTATAGCTGGAAAATTAAGCGTGACATGCGCAAACGTGGGTATACGGAAGAGCAAGTGCGCGAAGCCCTGCGCAAGCGGGAATCCGATTCGGATGCGTACATTCGCCCTCAGCGACAATGGGCAGACATGGTGGTGACGTTCTATCCTCCCGAAGAAGAAAATAAAATCAGCGATTTGCTGCTCAATGTCAATTTAGTGCTGCGTCCCACCATTCCTCACCCCGATTTCTTACACCTATTTGAGGGAGATACATCAACGCTGGGTGAAGCCATTCGGCTGGTACTGAATCGCGATATGGGCAAGCCTGTAGATGTGTTGGCGATCGACGGCCATGCCACTCAGGACAAGGTGGTTGAGCTGGAGCGCGTGCTTTGCAATGAAGTGCCCACGCTAGGCCGTTTCTGTAGTCTGGAAGGCAATCAAGAGGTGGGTAAAGTGGTCGGAACCACGGGTGAGATTCTCCAAAGTTATCCCTTGGCACTGACCCAACTGCTGATCACTTATCACATGCTAAAAGCGTCCAGCCTTTATCAGTAGCGTTTTCCAGCCGTTAGACACTTGCCATAATTACGTTGAGAGGGAACTGTCAGTTGTAGACGTCAGTGTAATAAGCCTGAGAGCGAGCGACACCGCCTCAAGTTTGCATTGACCTCAGTTTTGGATTTCAACAGGTTTGGGCAGCCGTTTAGAGTACAGCACGACGGCTAAGTTTCTAGCGATCGCTGTCATATCAAATTCGGGTGAAGACAGGTACTGATACATATAGGTTTCTTTGTTTGCTGATACGGTGTGACTGCCTGCAGTAGTAGGAGGTCGCCTGCTCGCATAGTCTGGAAATATGCACATCATTGTGAAGCGAAAATCCCCTTCCCAGGAGAGATTTTTAAGTTTTGAGGGCCATTTTTTCTTGACTCAAATTTTATATATAAAGTTCTCTTGAAGTGTCAGTTTGTTCTGAACTGTAGGGAAATATGAAATCACTGATAGCGGGCAAGAGGTTGTTCAATGTTTGCGTTTCTCACTGTGCTAGGTGTCTTCACTCTGTCTTCCACCTGGGTTAAATTTCGACTCGTGTATTCTCTGCCCAAAACAAAATAATTTTCTACCCATTAAGGTTATGCATGCGATCTGAGCTGTTTGTCTAAAATAGCGCCGGTCTTATTTGGAAAATCGAAACACTAGTGCAAGAATTGAGCAATCTAAAAGTGGCTCATGCAATCAAGTGAAAACTGTTAACTTCTAGAATAATTTCTGCTTAGAGATGTCTGAATAGGCATCTTTTTTTATGCATCGTAAATTTCCAAGGCCGAGAGAGTTTGATAGGTTCTAGCCCTTACCTATCAAGGAGAATATGCCTAAAAAAACAGCCCAGCGGTCTGCATGCCGCCAGAAGCGTCCTTCTGAGAGATGGTTGTTCAATTTAGTTTGAGACTGTTTCTGGCTGGATCCCTTTTATGGCAATCTGCTGTAAGGTCTGGAGCTGTAGACAGCTCAAAGCCCAAATTTACAAGGTGAGATCATTAAAAAACTCTTCATGGTGGATTGCCGCTCGCTATAGAGTAAGGATAGTGAATCTCAATCTCATCTAGACTCGCTATAAATCTAGCCAGCCGTTAGAACCCCTTTAGTATTCGTAGAGCTGAGTTTGACTCCAACTCAAATCAGACTGCGAGAGCTTCGCTCCTTAGTTCGTAATTCAAAGTATCTGGAGAGATCTCGTTGTCTTAGATGGCAGCTTTGACGGATGGCAATGCCTCGCCGTTCAGCTCAGCGTTCTTAGGATTCGCTCTGCTTTGCGCACTGAGCCTTTGTGTTGTTTGTAATAGAAGTCGTACCCGCCTTTCACGCGGGCAATCATACCTTCCAATAGTGGCCGGGCTTCTTCCGGTCGTCCCTCTTTAATATGTAGTTCGCCCAGCATTACATAGGCTTCCGGATGACCCCACCGCTGAATATCTTTGGGCAAAAACTCCGAAACAGCAGGCCAATCTTCCAAGTTATAGAGCACCTGTCCGTAAGCTAGAGATGCATCTCCCCGCATGTAATCGGGGTCTAGCTGAATCAGTGTTTCTAATAGCTGGCGAGTTTCTTGATACTGCTCTTTGCTCGCCTGAACTTGCGCCATGCCCCATAACGCTTGCTTATTGTCGGCTTCCTTCTCTAAGGCCGTTGCCAAAGCAGTTTCAGCCTTATCAAATTGCCGTAAGTCTAGGTATAGCTCCCCCAAAACAGCGTATTGATGAGCCTTCCCAATGTTTCGGGCATCCGCTTCTGCTTGCCACAGCTGTTGCTTCGTCTTGCGATTGGTAATGGTGAGCAGGTGGGATACGCCGGGAAGTTTGGTGTAGAAACTCATGTGAGGTAGCCGCTGAGTCACAAAATACAGCAGTGCTCCTGGAGAGTTGAGAATGAAAATAATCCACAGCCACGTGCGATCTCGACTGTTTTGGGCGCAGTCGTATAGCATCGCAAACCAGAAAATGGTGGAAACCACCAAGAATACCCGTGATAGAGAATCCACCCGCTCGCCGTCCTCAGAATGCGCGAAACCTAACAATCATTGAAATCGAGCTTAACCTGCCCACACATTCTGTAGCAGTAAAAGGGCAGGCTGACTGGGCTAACCGCAATTGTACGGAGACGAGCGACAAAACATAACTCTACGCTGGATAAATTCGAATGCGTCGATTGGGTTCCTCTCCAAAGCTTTTAGACGTGAGTTGGTAATGCTCCACTAACTCGTGCTGCATGCGGCGAATAGAGGCCGATCTGGGCAAGAGTTCTACCGGTTGAGACTTGGGAATCACAATCTGTTCTACCGCTAACCGCGCTTCTTCTAGCGCCTCCAGCTGATCTTCGGAATCCCCAAACATGAAGGATTCTAAGTCCGTTTCTGGAGTGGATGGGGGTTCGTCAATTTGCAAGATGCGCCGCAGTGCCCGGGTGATTTGGGGGAGTGTGTTGGATTTGATGCTGTGGATTGGGATGCTACGGGCTTTGGCAAGTTGCTGGATCTTCGAGCGGTTGCGCACGTGCGATCGCAGTGCCAGCACCGAATCAGCTAGGTCAATATCTTTGGTGATCCGGACGGGCATATGCAGAGTTTGGATACTCTGTTCCAGATGGTGGCGACTGACGCCATAGGGGTAGAGGGTGTGGCCCGCAAAACTATCTTCGAGTTCGGCTGAGGGGACACTTCCAGCCCAGCGATCGCTCGGGGGGGCGATGGGGTCAACGACCTCGAGCGGTACAGGTGCCATCCGTCCCGTTTGTTGCCAGCCGCGACGACCGCGACCGATAACTCCAATATTGCGGCGACGATGTCCGGGCACCTCGGTTTTGGGAGCAGGAGAGATAGACGGAGATCGAACGATGTCACCGGCGGCACTGACAGTTCTTTCTTCCGCCGTTACGTCTCGGCCCCGCAACAAGCTATCGACCGTTTCGGCCACCTCTTCATGCACCACCCAGCGGGTACGAGCCACCATTTCAACCGCGATTTCAAAGGTGGGAGGTGCTTTGCGCTCCAGCACGCTCTTTTGACTGCCACGGCGGCGGGCTTCATCGTCACCCAACGTGACGGACTGGATGCCGCCAATCAGGTCAGAAAGGGTCGGGTTTTTGATCAAGTTCTCGATGCGATTACCGTGGGCAGTCCCGACTAGTTGCACGCCTCGTTCGGCGATTGTGCGGGCAGCCAACGCCTCTAGCTCGGTGCCGATTTCGTCAATCACCACCACCTCCGGCATGTGATTCTCGACGGCTTCAATCATGACTTTGTGCTGCTCGGAGGGACGAGCTACCTGCATTCTGCGGGCCCGTCCGATCGCCGGATGAGGGACATCCCCGTCGCCAGCAATTTCGTTCGAAGTATCGATAATCACCACGCGCTTGGACAGATCGTCAGCCAAAACGCGAGCAATTTCCCTCAGAGCAGTTGTTTTACCCACACCAGGACGCCCCAGGAGCAGGATTGATCGCCCCTGTTCTACCAAATCCTGAATCATATCGATGGTGCCCATCACCGCCCGACCGACGCGGCATGTCAGACCAATCACGACATCCTGACGGTTGCGAATGGCACTGATGCGGTGCAACGTGGATTCGATACCAGCGCGGTTATCGTCGCTGAATTGCCCGACCCGATGGATGCAATAGTCCAGGTCTTCGCGGGAAATTACCTCGTCAGACAAATATTCGGCAGTGTCGGAGAAACGGGCTTCCGGACGACGACCAAGATCGAGTACCACTTCAATCAAGTCGCGCTGGCGAGGATGATGTTGCAAACACTCCCGTATCTGGGGAGGCAACATATCTAACAACGCATCGAGGTCATCAGTAATCGCTTGCTGGTTGGGCAGTGTATCGGGCTGGGTTGGCTCGGGCTGGGATGACAATGTGTTGATATCGGTATTCGGGCTGGGTGCCTTGAGGACTGGGGGCACCAAATCTGCGCTGTTCGTCGGCTGGGTGGCAGTGTTTGGGCTCGAAGTGTCGGAAGGCGAGATCGATGAACTGGGGAGTGGAGATGGGTCTGACGGAGCAGACGGAGAGATGCTGGAATTGGCGTTATCCGGAATCATCTACAAAGCCTTCAAACAGAAGGCGGGCAGCAATTGAACAGGTGTTATCGCAACAGGATAGCCTCCACTGAGGTAGGCTGCTTCACTTGGGTCACGAGCTGACGAGCACGGGCGATCGCCTCGACAAACTGAGGGGAATGGCGATCGAGGTCTATGGCATCGGCGGCATCGGCAACTAACTTGCGGGCGAAGCTACCAAATGCAGCACCAGACACGGGAATTCCCAACCCTCTTGCTTTTGGCATCGTAGCCTGGTTTGTCCCACCAGCGAGCTGAACGTATCCCGGAAGCTCAAACGAGAGTACTTTTTTGGCAAGATGCAAGGTGGCTCGGGTGGTTCCGTTGCCAATATCGCCGCTCATCGGTCGTCCGTCCACCTGCCACACCAAGTGGGCAGGCATCGGCTGCACGAGGTTGACCAGTCTACGCAGGTAGCTCTCCAGCCCATCACCGTCGTTAAAGCTAATGGATACCAGCTTGAGGCTTGAGGCCCACGGCAACAATTGAGTCCACAGGGACTCGAATTCCAGCGATCTCCCAATCCGAGTGTGAATCTCGATCGCCTCCACTCCAGCATCAAGTAACTCGGGCATCTGGCTAGCGGCCGAAACTTGGTAGTTGTTCGTGCGAATGACCTGTGCAGGACATAGGGGCTCGCAGCGCCCGCAGCCAAAACACAGATCGGTGTGAATCGAGATTCCTCTAGAGGTGCCAGAGATAGCGGCAGGCGGGCAACTGGCAATGCATGGCTGGGGACAATCGGTGGGACATGTGTCGGTTAGAGCGATCGCTTTGCGGAAATGAGGATCCTCGCCATCGTTAAAGCTGGCCATTAGCCAAGGGGCCTTGGCTTGCGGATATTGTTCGAGAGCTGCTGCTACCCCCATGCGCGCGGCCCGTACAATCGCCGGATCGGCAGCCATATCGATGCAATCAGCACCAGCGGCAGTGAAGATAAAGGCTAAGTTTCGGACTGACGGAATGTGATGCAAACTAGCACCACAAATAAGTTTGAACCACGTTCGACTACGTAAGGACTGAGCCGGGCGAGTCTGCTGCACGTACTCTCGACTGTGGGGTGAGACGACAGTGATGTGGAGATAAACGGAAGGCTTTAGGCGCTGGCTTTTAGCCGTTCTGAAAGTGGCTTATAGCGGAAGACGCGATCGCTCTCTACCTCCACCACAAACTTAACCTGCGAGTTTTGCTCCGACAACTGCTGCAGGCAGCTCAATTCCTGGCGGGATAAGAAATTTCCTTCAATCAACCAAAAAACCAATCCTTTGGATTTGGGTGACATGGCGCGAAGGTACTGGTCGATCAGCGGCGGGAAGTAGTAGGTTCTCAGCTTCGACTTGCCTAAGTGAGATGGGCGTACACCGTGGGATTGGGTAAAAAAGCTGGTGATGTCGCCAATCCCTCGAGCACTCATGTGCACGACTTGATATCCGGCACCGGCCACGCGACGGCGAAAGTGCCCTTCCGTTCCACCTTCGGGGGGCACGGACGCTGCGATCACCCCGGATTTTTCCAAGGTTTTGACAAATTTGTTGCCGGAACCAATGAGCCGCATGTTGTCCTCCTTTGCCCGCCTAACAGTCAGCATTGCTGTGGCTTAGCCCTGTTTATCCTATCGCCAGTTGGAGAATTCAGTAGACATGGAGAGAGATCCCCAGCCCTGTGTAGCAATCCGCTGTAAGGTCTGGAGTGCGGAGACAGTTCAAATCCTGGATTTGCCAAGAAAAATGGCTAGAGAACTCTCTATAGCTGATTGCCGAAAGCGATAAAGTCTTCGCCGGTAGTCACGGCAGTCCGCAACTGCTAGGGAGATCTTTCAAGCGTTTTCCCTTGCCTTGTCTGGAGTAGAGCCTGCTAGGCCTTCTCGACTGTACAGCGCGGGTTGCTGTCGCGATCCGATTTGACTGGAGGGTAGGGGCAGCGGCGGATGGATTGTGTAGTTCTAATTTACGGTCTTCGCTCTGCCCCAAAAGGCCCGCGTATCAAGTGTTCTGCCATCCACAATCTAAAATTTGCTAAGAAATTTAGTCACGTGTGTTCACAATTAGTGGCACTTCTCAACCAAGCAAGCTAAAAGGGATATTAAATTGCTAAGTTTTTTGGATTAGCAGTTCCATGAAGGTCGCGCTCGAATACCTGTATCACTTTCGCTGCGATCGCTGTCGTGCGTGGTGGAGTCAGGCGGATATTGACCCCAAGCCTGGGGACCAGTTCCGCTGCCCTTGCTGTGGGGAACTCAATACTGTCGATGTTATTCAAACCTTCCGAGACTCTGCCCGCAATAGCTGTCTGAAGGTCGTACCGGATAAAACGTAACTACCTGAGTCGAGTCGCTCGTAGTGAGTCTGCAATTACGCTAGAGCGCCGTCAAAATCGCTTCTACGATCGCGGCTGAGTTGGCCGCTACGGCACCGAAAAAATCTAAAAATTCATCGCGATCGCCACCATCGCTTACCGTTCGCACCAGAACGCACGGAATATCTGCATCTTCAGCAACCCGCACAACCGATGTCCCTTCCATTTCCACGACATCAGCTCCCGTCTGCTGATGAATGCGATCGCTCAATTGTGGGTCTGCGACAAAGACATCCCCTGTAGCCACAACCCCCGCATAGATTTGCGGCTTGTGGTTTGTGCTGGAGGAGTTGGCGCCTGAGGTGCTGGCACAGCCGATCGCTAACTCGATGCCGTGCTCCTGACACGCCAGTTGCACCGCTAAATCGTACAGTCTGGGGTTCGCCACGATGGGTCTGTAGTCTTGACCGGGCAGAAACGGTAGTCCCAATTCAAAGCCGTCAGGTTTGGCTGTGCCAAAATCGTGTTCGCGAGCTTCGTGGGCCAAGATGGCATCTCCTGTCCTCAGCCCCGGTCGTAGGGCGCCTGCCACACCCGTAAAAATGAGTCCGCGCACGCCATAGTGGGTCACTAAGGTTGTTGCTGTAATAGCAGATCGCGTTTTACCTATGCCGCTCTGCACCAGCACAACCGATTTACCGGCCAGACGTCCTCGATAAAATTGCCGCTGCAGGACAGTCTCTTCGGCAGCATCGCTCATGCGCGAGCGCAACTGTTCGATTTCCTCGGGCATTGCACCGATAATGCCAACTGGTTCCACTGGGCTACATTCCTAGAGATGAGTGGCCATACGCGAGTAAGGTTCCCTGACGAGCCTCGCAGGAGTGTGCGTCTCTGTCAGAATCTGGGACATTTGTTTTACGTTTTACTCGGTTAGGTAGGCTTCCATCAGTCCATCGATAAAGCCAGCCCATCGATGTAGCTGCAATCGGCTACAGTCTGGAGTTGATTTCGATGACACCGATGTTCACCGCATGAGCCTGTTCACTCAAGGTTTACATTCACGAACGTTTCTCTGCAAAGGCAACTATGGAAAGCTCGACCCAAAACCATCTCGCTCTCAAAATTCTGATTGGCTCCGCCTGGGCTGATGGTGTTCTAGAACCCGAAGAACAAAAGATGCTCACAGCAGCGTTTCAGCGCTACGGAGAAACCTACGATCGCGAACTCAAACACTTGCTAGAACAACCCGTTACCCTTCAGCAAACGGAGCGCTGGATCTCTCAGTATTTAGCAGATGCTACAGACACCGAACGGCAGGCACTATTGGGGGCGATCGGCCGGGTGTTGTTTGCCGATCGCGAAGTGACCGATGAAGAGCACATGCTGCTAGATGACTTCCACTCCATGATGAATACCATTCCAGCCCATCTCGAAATGCCTGAGTTGGCCAAAACGGTTGGTACGTTCGTCAAAAAAGCCGTTCGGACGATTACCGGCCAGTAATGCCAGCAGCTCCACCTCGATGATGTCCCCCAGACTTGTTTCCCATCCGTAAGAAACCGGTGGTTTGAAGCGCTAGCATAGAATTCAGCTCAAGATTTCACGTATCCCCTGGACGCATAGTGAGGTTAATCGCCGCATGACCGCTGCTGCACCCGCCACAACGCAATACGAAGCAGTAATCGGGTTAGAAACCCACTGCCAACTGTCCACCGAGACCAAGATTTTCTCCAGTAGCCGCACAGAATTCGGTGCGGATCCCAACACCCACATTGACCCCATTTGCGTCGGTCTACCGGGCACCTTGCCGGTCCTTAACCAAAAAGTGCTGGAATATGCCGTTCGTGCTGGCGTTGCCCTCAACTGCACCATCGCCCGCTACAGCAAGTTCGATCGCAAGCAGTACTTCTATCCCGACCTGCCGAAGAACTATCAAATCTCTCAATACGACCTTCCTATTGCCGAACACGGCCACATTGAAGTTCAGCTAGAAGATGGGTCGACCAAGCGCATCGGGATTACTCGCCTGCACATGGAAGAAGATGCTGGCAAGCTAGTTCATGCTGGCGCAGAGCGACTGGCCGGTTCCAGCTATTCACTCGTGGACTACAACCGCGCAGGGGTGCCGCTCGTGGAAATTGTGTCCGAGCCGGACATTCGTACGGCGGAAGAAGCCGCCGCATATGCCGAAGAATTGCGCCGCATTGTCCGTTATATCGGCGTCGGAGACGGCAACATGCAAGAGGGTTCCCTCCGTTGTGACGTGAATATTTCCGTTCGCGAAGTAGGGACCGAAGCCTTCGGCACCAAAGTCGAAATCAAAAACATGAACTCGTTTAGTGCTATCCAAAAGGCGATCGAATACGAGTTCAAAAGGCAGGTGAAGGCGATTGAAACTGGCGAGGAAATTGTCCAAGAAACCCGCTTGTGGAATGAAACCACACAGCGAACCACCAGCATGCGTAAGAAGGAGGGGTCCAGCGACTATCGCTACTTCCCAGAACCGGACCTACTCCCCATTCGCGTATCCGATGCTCAATTAGACGCCTGGAGCAAGCTGCCGGAGTTACCCGCCGCTAAGCGTGACAGATACGTTGCAGACTTTGGTCTGTCAGTCTACGACACCCGCTATCTCTCGGACGACAAGGACACTGCCGCTTATTTTGAATCCTGTGTAGACGCCGGAGCCGATCCTAAAGCGGCTGCCAACTGGATCATGAGCGATATTGCTAAGTACCTCAACGATAGCAAGCTCACTTACCCAGATATTGCCCTCAAGCCTGAGACCCTAGCAGAGCTGATTTCCTTGATTGATGAAGGCACCATCAGCAGCAAGATTGCCAAAGAGATCCTGCCCGAACTCTTGAGTGAAGGAGGATCGGCAAAAGCTCTGGTGGAGGCGAAAGGACTCACTCAAATCTCTGATGTGGGTGCTCTGGATAGTCAAATTGACGAGATTCTGGCCGCCAACCCCGGACAGGTCGAGCAATATAAAGCCGGTAAAACCAAGCTACTGGGCTTCTTTGTTGGCCAACTGATGAAGAAAACGCAAGGGCGAGCCGACCCGCAGTTGGCGAACAAGCTGATTGCTCAAAAACTCAACGGGTAGTCACCGTTGTAGAAGGGAGAGAGTTAGCGAGAGCTATGAAATAGCGCTAGACTCATGCGCCTGTCTTGGCTTGCCTCGCGTCCCTGCAGGAGGATACTCGCGGCGCAGTCGTGGGCAGGTCTCACAGGTCTCGATTGTGCCTCTCCATTAGACCTGATGTGGGTCGATGGCTTGGAGCAGTTGGAGATGTGTACGCGGCACGGTATTGGAGCGATCGGATTGGTGGGCACGCTCTCTCATGCGCCGAATGTGCGATCGAAACGACTCTGGAGACCAACGCAAACTCAGTTGTTGCTGTGCGCGTAATGGCACACTTCGAGATTCACCCCCCCTGTATTGGTTGAAATCCAGAAGACGTTAAAGATTAACGGTATCCTGATAGAACCGAATGTGTGGTTGCTATAGCTCTACACTGTCGCTGGCGGTTCAAACGCAGTCGAAGGAGATCCGAACGTACAATGGCCCAACTTCAAGAGATGGCGGTAGCATCTGCCGAGCAACCCCTCGTTCCCACCTTGGACTACACCAGTCCCGCCTACAAGGACGCGTATTCCCGCATCAATGCCATCGTGATTGAAGGGGAACTGGAGGCGAATCGTAACTATCTCACGTTGGCCGAGTTACTGCCGGATGATGCCGCTGAACTCAAAAAGCTGGCCAAAATGGAATTCCGTCATATGAAGGGATTCGAAGCCTGCGGGAAAAACCTGGAGGTCACTCCTGACAAAGCGTTTGCGGTTAAGTTCTTTGAGAAATTGCGCATCAATTTTGAGGCAGCAGCTGAAGCCAAGGACATTGTGACCTGTTTGGTCATTCAAGCGCTGCTGATCGAGTGCTTTGCGATCGCTGCTTACAACATCTACATTCCAGTCGCGGATGACTTTGCCCGTAAGATTACCGAAGGTGTGGTCAAGGACGAGTACCTGCATCGCAACTTTGGTGAAGTCTGGCTGAAAGCACGCTTTGACGATCCGCAAGCCAAGGCGGATATGGAACGGGCCAACGCTGCCAACTTACCGATTGTGTGGGAAATGTTCGGCCAAGTGAATCAAGATGCCGACAATTTGGCAATGGAACCCGACGCGATCGTCGAAGATTTCATGATTGCATACGGCGAAGCTCTGGGAGAAATTGGCTTCAGCAGTCGAGAAGTGATGAAGCTCGCCGCTCAGGGATTGCGTGCTGCGGCTTGATTTTGTCCAATTGACTTGGCATTTAGATGAGTTGTCCAGAGTGGCCAGCTCTCTGATACATTTGGAAACATTGCTTCTGCTAAGTGAGGACGGCGATACTTCATGTTCGGCTTAATCGGGCACTTAACGGACCTGGCACATGCTCAGCGTGTAGCCGAACGGCTAGGGTATCCAGAATACGCAGATAGCGATCTAGACTTCTGGTGCATGGCTCCGCCCCAGGTGGTGGACGATATTACGGTTACGAGCATTACTGGCCAGAAAATTTACGGTCAGTATGTAGAATCATGCTTCCTGCCGGAGATGCTGGCAATGCGCCGCTTCAAGGCTGCAAGCCGCAAGATCCTTAACGCCATGGCGCTGGCTCAGAAAACCAATCTGAACATCACAGCCCTCGGTGGATTCAGCAGCATCATCTTCGAGAACTTCAAGCTTGAAAGCCTGAAGCGGGTGCGCAATATCGAGCTTGAGGTCAAACGGTTTACTACCGGCAATACCCACACGGCTTACATCATCTGTCAGCAAGTGCTGGCCGCTGCGCAGCAGTACGGCATCAATCTATCCACTTCCACTCTGGCTGTAGTGGGGGCAACCGGAGATATTGGTAGCGCCGTGTGTCGCTGGTTGGGTGAGAAAACAGATGTCGATCGCTTGCTGCTGGTCGCTCGCGATCGAGAGCGTCTGGACAATTTGCAAGAATCTCTCGGGCGGGGAGAGGTGTGTACGGTTTCAGATGCGCTCCCCCAGGCAGACATTGTTGTTTGGGTGGCCAGCATGAGCAAAGGGATGGCTATTGACCCGCAGACGTTGAAACATCCTTGTATCATCATCGATGGCGGATATCCCAAGAACATGTCGTCTCTAGTACAGCGCGAAGGGGTTTACGTCATTGATGGTGGCATGGTGGAGCATTCGCTCGATATCGAGTGGAGCATCATGGGCTTCCTCAACGTTCCGAACCCTACCCGTCAATTGTTTGCCTGTTTCGCCGAATCAATGCTTTTAGAGTTTGAAGGGCTACATACAAACTTCAGCTGGGGCCGCAACCATATTACGGTTGCCAAAGTTGATGAAATTGGAGCCATCTCTAGGAAGCATGGATTTCAACCCTTAATGCCATCCCCCTAGCAATTGAATTGTGGCTGGGTATGCTCTGCTTAGTCTGGCAGGCTGGTTCTGCGACTCTCATTTCCGATATCTTCTAGGCTTCTCTATTCATATCTCAGTAATCCAAGCGATTTGGAGGAACTCGCCGAATGAAAGCGATGATTTTGGCAGCCGGTAAGGGAACGCGGGTGCGACCCATTACCTACTTAATCCCCAAACCCATGATTCCCATCATGCATAAGCCAGTGATGGAGTTTTTGGTGGAGCTACTGAAAGAGCACGGGTTCGACCAAATCATGGTCAACACCAGTCACTTGGCCGAACAAATTGAAAATTATTTTCGAGATGGGCAACAGTGGGGAGTGCAGATGGCCTTCTCGTTTGAAGGGCATTTCGAAGATGGAGACCCCATCGCCGAAGCACTAGGGTCTGCTGGCGGGTTGCGCAAGATCCAAGATTTTTCGGGGTTCTTCGACGATACTTTTATTGTTCTGTGCGGAGACGCGCTGATCGATCTCAACTTGACCGAGGTCGTCAAATTTCACAAAGAGAAAGGCTCGATCGCCACTATCGTCATGCGTGACGTTCCCCAAGAGGAAGTCCCCAGTTACGGGGTAGTGGTGACCGACGACGCTGGCAAAATCCAAACATTCCAAGAAAAGCCTTCTGTTGAAGAAGCTCTCAGTACTACCATTAACACCGGTATTTATATCTTCGAACCGGAAGTCTTCGATTACATTCCCTCTGGGTGCGAGTATGACATCGGGGGAGATTTATTCCCCGAATTGGTGAAGGCCGGAGCTCCATTTTACGGAGTAACCAGCGAATTCCAGTGGGTAGATATTGGCCGCACGCCGGACTACTACGAGGCTGTTAGCAAAGTCCTGAAAAATGAAGTCAATGGTGTGTCAGTCCGTGGCACGGAGATTCAACCGGGTGTCCATGTCGGCTTAAATGTGAAAGCTAATTGGGACAAGGTCAACATTGTTCCTCCGGTCTACATTGGCGGCAGCACCTGGATTAACGATGGTGTGACCATTGTTGGGCCAACGGCGATCGGCTCGGGCTGTATTTTGAACGAAGGATGCACCATTGATAAGAGCGTGATTTTCGACTACACCCATATCGCTCGTAACGTCAATCTCGTTAAGCGCATGGTGCTGGGTAAGTACTGTATTTCGTCAGATGGTCAGCATATTGATACAGAGGAAACTGACCTGAGTTGGTTGATTGGCGATGCCCGGTGTCGAATTCCAGATATGGCCTCGGTGGAATCTTCTCCGCTAGAAGCGCCGGTGTCTTAGCGTCTGTCCGGCGATGTTAGTGGTTCGAGATATGTCGCAAGTCTTCAATCTCTGCCTTGGTCTTACTTGAGGCCATTCTCCAAAGCCTCTACAAAACGCTAGGGTTGAGCGGTCGTGATCTGGGTTATTGCGGTTGTCGGAATTGCGATTGTTTTTGGCTGTTTTGTATTGGCGATCGCCTGCCTTCCCTGGAGGGTGAGTTTGCGGTGGCGAAAAACTTGGGATGGTCCACTGGCGATTCAGGCGCGAATTTACAGTCCGGGTCAATGGTACACACTCGCTTGCTCCCGGCATTCTCGCATTGTGCAGACCTTACAACACTGGCTATGGCCATCGGGGGTGAACGCCCCTGCTCTCATCCAGTTGCGGCAAGTGAGGCGTAACGTTCGTATTCTGTCTGCATTGCGCCCTGCGATGTCCGTGTCTGTCTGGGTACACGAGACACAATTTGGGTTTGACGATCCGTCGTTGACGGGAGAATGTCTGGGGTTGTTAGCCGCGATGCCTCGTTCTGTCCAACGCTCCATTGCGATTACCTTTGAACGGGCGGGATGCCGCAGTCGCGGACAGTTGGATGTCACTATCCAGCCGATTGCGATCGGCTGGCGATTGGTACGAGAGCGGGCGAGACGGAACGGATGGTTCGGTAACCGCCACACCTAAGAGATTTGCGTGACAGTAAAGCAGTGACCACACACTGCGGCCATTTCAGCTATAACAAGCCCTGTCTATACCTTGAGTTGAGTGTCCTGACTGAAATGGAACAGGCTACAGACTGGCGGCGTTCACCCAACTAGACTGGACGCGGCAAAAATCGCTTGTAGCCTGGAGATATTCAGTCCCACAATCGCATGGCATCTTCCGAGTCTTTTCCAGTGAATACCGTTCTCGATGCTGTCCTCAGTAAGCTGCGAGCACTCGCGGAAACCGGCCAGACTTTCGGCACTCCCATTACGGTGGGGGACACCACAATCGTTCCCTATGTGTCTCTCAAGTTTGGTTTGGGGGGTGGAGGTGGCGGAGCATGCGTTGGCAATCAAGCAGACATTGAGTCCCGCAGCACTACTGATAGTCCAGATGCGTTTCACGACCTGGGAGCACAGCATCTGGGAACCTGGGGAGGCGCTGGCGGCGGAGTCAAAGTCGAACCCATGGGGTTTTTAGTAATTCGAGGGGAATCGGTGGAAATGCTGCCGATCGAACGGGATACCAATCAGTGGGCTGCGATCGCAGAAGGGGTGATGCCGATGTTAGAACAGTGGCTTGAAGACCGCAGCCAAGTCCCATCCGAATTGGAATAAGCCGTGCTCGGTACCAACAACATTGTCAGTAGCGTTCTGGCCCCCTTTAGACGACTACCTCTAGTTGCCCTGAGTCGCCGCACTCGGCGCTGGATTGCGTCCAAGCCGTTACTCTGGCCGAGTATCGCGATTGTGGTGGGGTATGTGGCGATCGCCCTCATGGCTCCCCAGTTGTCACGCTGGGAGCTGTTAGGAGACCCTGTCGAGTATCTCAGCAATCCTGTGATGACGGCCCCCTCCCCTGACTATCCGTGGGGAACCAACCAGCAGGGGCACGATGTCCTGGCTCGTACCCTACACGGCACGCGGACAGCGTTTAACGTGGTCATTCGAGGCACTACGTTTGCATTACTGTTTGGCGTGCCGTTGGGGTTGATTGGCGGCTATTTCGGCAGCTGGCTAGATCGCATCCTGGTATTTGCAATGGATGCGTTATACACGCTGCCCGGTCTGCTGCTGGCCATTGCCGTCGCCTACATCCTGCAGCCAGGCATTACGACGGTCAGTCTAGCCGTTGCCCTTGCTTACGGGCCACTCTACTTTCGCGTTGTGCGCAACCAAGCGGCCTCCATTAAATCGCGTGGCTACGTTGAAGCCGCGATCGCCGCGGGTTCCTCTCCTCTTACCATTCTGCGGCGTCACATTTTCCCCAATGTGTTGCCCAGCCTCCCCGTCTTGCTCACCTTAAATGCAGCGGATGCCATCTCCATGACTGCATCTCTGGGCTTTCTGGGGTTGGGGATTCCTTCCGACATTCCCGAATGGGGGCACGATTTACGTCTTGCCCTCGACGCGTTTGCTGCCGGTAGCGGTTGGTGGACGGCTGTATTCCCCGGATTGGCAATCGCGTTATTAATTACGTCACTGTCCTTGATCGGAGAGTCATTTGGCGGGAGGGCGCAAGGCTAGCAGATATCATAAGAAAGTCTTGCCGTCGCTTCCGAGCCAAAGTTTTATATGTCCCGTTTTGCTCTGACCACCCCCCTCTACTACGTCAATGGATTGCCTCATGTGGGGAGTGCGTACACCACAATGACGGCGGATGCGATCGCCCGCTACAAGCGGTTGCGGGGCGATGACGTGCTGCTGATTACTGGTACGGACGAGCACGGCCAAAAAATTCAACGTACCGCTGAGGATCGCAACATTCCGGCCCAGCAGCATTGCGATGAAATTGCCTCTGAATTCGATCGTCTCTGGCATCTCCTCAACATTCAGTACGATCGCTTCAGTCGAACAACCAATCCGCGCCATACCCAGATTGTCAAACAGTTTTTTCAGCGGGTATGGGATAACGGCGATATTTATCTGGGGCAACAGCAGGGATGGTATTGCGTCGGCTGCGAAACGTTTTACGACGAATCGGAATTGGATGAGGGCCATGTGTGCCACATCCACCAAAAGCCCACCGAATGGCGCGACGAACCCAACTATTTTTTCCGTCTCTCCAGCTATCAAGACAAATTAGAGCAGCTCTATCGCGATCGACCCGAGTTCATTCAGCCCAGCTTTCGCCGTAATGAAGTCCTCAACTTCGTCAAGCAGGGCTTAAAGGATTTCTCCATTTCGCGTGCGAATGTCTCCTGGGGTATTCCCTTGCCTAACGACCCAGCCCAAACCCTCTACGTCTGGTTTGATGCCTTACTGGGGTATGTCACAGCGCTGTTAGATCCGGATATTGAAGCGGGTGATGGGGTCAACTTGGATGCCGCCCTCAGTCAATGGTGGCCGATTAACCTTCATCTGATTGGGAAGGATATTCTGCGCTTTCATGCCATCTACTGGCCGGCGATGCAAATGTCCGCCGAAATTCCAGTATCCCAGCAGGTATTTGGCCACGGCTTTTTGACTAAAGATGGCCGCAAAATGGGCAAAAGCTTGGGGAACGTGCTCGATCCGTACGAGCTGGTCGAGCAGTATGGGGCCGATGCCGTTCGCTACTACTTCCTCAAGGAAATTCAGTTGGGACAAGACGGTGATTTTAAGGAAGCCCGGTTCGTCGATATTTTGAACGCAGATTTGGCCAATAACTTTGGTAATTTGCTGAATCGGTCTCTGAATATGCTGAAAAAATACTGTGGGTACACCATTCCTGCCGTGAGCATCGCAGACGATCTTCCCCTCAAGCAGCAGGCGATCGCGCTGCCGGCAGAGGTTGCTGCTGCTTACGACCGCTACGATTTCAGCCAGGCAGGGCGCGCCATTCTTGGGTTGGCATCTGCCAGCAATGCCTATTTAGAAACGCAAGCTCCCTGGACGCTCTATAAAAACGGGGAGCAAGCGGCTGTGGAAGAAGTTCTATATACCGTGCTTGAATCCGTACGGATTGTAGCAATTTTACTCTCGCCAATTGTCCCTGGAATATCCCTTAAGATTCTCGAACAATTGGGGGTTGAGCTGGAAAGCACTGCCCAGCTTGACTGGGGAATGACAACCTGGGGGGGCCTTGAAGCGAAACCCTTGAACCAGGCTCCCGCCCCGGTATTTCAGCGGCTAGGCTAAATGTGGAGTGCTGTTACAGTTTTTGGAAACAGAGGCATACTGACTTAGGTTTGTAGTGGTAGCTCTAGTGGATTGCTAGTGCTCCAACTCTATTGATAAACTCCAATTAATTTTCAAAATCTCTTTATTATTTTTTAGGACAGTAAACGGATGTTAGATTCTGCCCCTCAAACGGGCTTAACGACTGACAAAGAGAGAAACTTCCTGGAAAACCGAGGCCGAGTCGCGATTTTTATCGATGGCTCCAATTTGTTCTATGCAGCGCTGCAACTTGGTATCGAAATTGACTATACTAAGCTTCTCTCCTGTCTGACTAATCAATCCCGGCTCCTTAGAGCATTTTTTTACACCGGTGTCGATCGCGCGAATGAAAAGCAGCAGGGTTTTCTGCTCTGGATGCGTCGTAATGGTTATCGAGTGATTGCCAAAGACTTGGTGCAACTGCCCGATGGCTCTAAAAAGGCAAATTTAGACGTCGAGATTGCCGTTGATATGCTCACACTGGTCCGGTCCTACGACACGGCCATTTTGGTGAGTGGAGATGGTGACCTGGCCTACGCGGTCAATGCGGTGAGCTATCAAGGGGCTCGGGTAGAAGTCGTCAGCCTGCGCTCAATGACCAGCGATCAGTTGATCAACGTTTGCGATCGTTATATCGATCTAGAGAACATCAAAGACAGCATCAAAAAAACTCCACGTCCTTCGTCGTCCTCATTTTCTCCTCCAGCAACATACGACTCCCACAGCCATCGCGATGATGATGATGACGAGGGCTAATACTTGGTCGGTAGAGAAATGATGGGCGATCTTTTTCCCTCAGGCTTGCTGCTATGCAGCGGTGGTTTGATAAGCCCCCTCATAGAAAGACGGATAAATAGAAACCCTGACAAACCGCTAGGTCGAATGTCATATCAAACGATATTCCTGCCCAGCCAAGCTCCGCGTCTCAAATTGAGACTCGTGCTCGATAAACTCCAAGAACGGGGATTCGCCTTCCACCACAAGGCTGCAACATACGTTCAGAGAGGTAACATCTCCAACCGTAAGCCTGACAAAACATGAGGTAAGGTCTCTCCGACGTCTTGAAACAAGCTTGTCAAGAGAATGCATTTCCTTGTCTTGACGGAGCGTTTGCCATGCCACTTAGGACAAAGGCTTTAGGCATAGTCGGGGGAGCGTAGCTGAACTGTCCGCAGTGGTATGGTCACTGCCATACATGTTCGACAGAGCCATTGGAGCGGGATGCTAGTCTTCTTTGACTAACGCAAAAACTCCCCACACATGTGCGGGGAGCTTGTCTTGTTCGCGGAGCGGTAGGACTGAGGCTATCAGGTCAGGGCAGGCTCAGGATCGGGAGCCGGCATGACCACGGGATTGCTATCGATGATCGCTTGGAACTCATCACCATCCAGTGTCTCGCGTTCGATCAGCTGTTCGGCAATGCGAGTTAGCAAATCGCGATTATCTTCGATCGTCTTGCGGCACTTGCTGTAGGAGTAGTCCACCAACCGGCGCACCTCTGAATCAATTGTTGCAGCCGTTTCATCGGAGAAATCGCGCTCGCTACTGATATCGCGGCCTAGAAAGGGGTTTCCAGACTGGCGACCCAAGGCAACATTGCCCAGTACATCGCTCATTCCGAAGCGAGTTACCATGTTGCGGGCAATTCGCGTGACCTGCTGCAAGTCACTGGCGGCACCAGTAGTAACCTCGGGATCTCCAAAGAAGACCTCCTCTGCAATGCGGCCACCCAGGGCAACTGTCATCATGTTGAGCAGGTGAGAGCGAGTGGTTAGACCAATGTCATCATCACTGGGCATAAACCATGTTAAGCCGCCAGCTTGTCCCCGCGGGATGATGGTTACCTTCTGAACCGGATCGTAGTTAGGCATCAAGGCACCCACCAAAGCATGGCCTGCCTCGTGGAATGCAACTAGGCGCTTGCGCTTGTCGCTCATCAAGCGCTCTTTCTTTTCGGGCCCAACTAAGACGCGATCGACCGCGTCGTTGATTTCGTCCATGGATACTTCGCTCAAGCTGCGGCGTGCAGCCAAAATGGCAGCTTCGTTGAGCAGGTTGGCCAGATCGGCTCCAGTGAAGCCGGGAGTGCGGCGGGCGATTTTCTCAAGATCGACATCTTTGCCTAATGTCTTGCCGCGGGCATGCACCTGTAGAATCTCGCGTCGACCGGAGTAGTCGGGGCGATCGACAGTGACCTGGCGGTCAAAACGGCCCGGACGCATCAGGGCTTGATCTAAAACATCGGGTCGGTTAGTCGCGGCAATCACAATTACACCCGAGTTACCTTCGAAACCGTCCATCTCGGTCAGCAACTGATTCAGGGTTTGTTCTCGCTCGTCATTACCGCCGCCCAAGCCAGCACCACGTTGGCGACCTACTGCATCGATCTCGTCAATAAATACGATGCACGGAGCATTCTGTTTGGCCTGTTCGAACAGGTCGCGGACGCGCGATGCACCCACACCCACAAACATTTCGACAAACTCGGAGCCAGAAATGGAGAAGAAGGGAACTCCAGCTTCACCAGCAACAGCGCGAGCAAGCAGGGTTTTACCAGTACCAGGAGGACCTACCAGCAATACACCTTTGGGAATCTTGGCACCGACGATCGTGAACCGCTCGGAATTCTTGAGGAAGTCGACCACCTCTGCCAATTCCAACTTGGCCTGCTCGATACCGGCAACATCACCGAATGTAATCTGCGTCTTAGGTTCCATTTGGACGCGAGCTTTGGATTTACCAAAGTTCATAGCCTGGTTGCCAGGTCCCGATTGAGCTCGACGTACCAGGAAGAACAAGCCAACCAAAATCAGAATGGGTACGAGCAGTTGGCCGAATGCCCTAAATAACGGACTCTCGCGCTGGAGGGGCTTGATGTCGTAACGCAGATCTGGATCGCTCTGCAGCGTCCGATCGAAGTCTTCGGGCAGCGGGCTTGGGAGGTTAACTTGGCGAACATCCTCACTACCCGAAACACCTTCCAAGCGAACGATCGCCTCAGTACCGCCTTTCTCTAGCTGGACTTCGGACACTTGACCGGCTTCAAGCCTGCGGATGAGCTCTGAGAATGACATCTCTTTGGGCGGAGGAGTGGCGTTGCTGAAGAAGGTCAGCGCCATCACCCCCACAACCAACGCCAGCAAGGCATAAAGCCCGGCATTTCTCCATTTCTTGTTGTTCACTAGATTGTGTCCTCTTCGAATGCAGTGTGGCGTCTGAGTGCGGTATCGCAACTGGAGGGCGATCGCACAAAAACCTTAGGTTTCTATTGGTCGATTAATATTATGAATTTATGTTAACTCATTTTCACAAACGATCTTGATTTGGCGGGCGAATAGGGCTCTAGGGCTTGCTCTACCTGTTTTTCCCATCTTAAGGTTTATCGCCGGGTTATCAACCGTTAATGTCCTGGTCAGGCAGCATGGCTGTGGACAGACTGCGTAATTTCCCCTCGAGGCGTCTGCCGACGGGAGCTAGTGCTCTTTCAAATCGAGGGGATGAAGTTGAACGCGATCCGAGCGTCGGGGAGAGATGAACGGTTGCAGTGTTCGTGACGCTGTGCATGGGGAGATTTGCGCTCTCCACTCTGCTCTGAGAGTTGCACGGGGCAACTGGTTTCCGTCGTTCGATAACAAAATTGCTCCCTGCTCGGTAGCGATAGTCGTGGCTTCAGTGATTGCGTGTTGCTGGTGTATAGTCTCGATGGCGTATCTTCGCGCGATTACGTGTCTTCGCGATCGACCGCTATTTTTTCCAACTCTTTTAAATCGGGTAGTTCGACTAACTCTTTCTCGGCCTGTTGGGCTTGTAGCGGTAGCTCCAAAGGCTCCTCAATCCAGTGACCGGCAGTTGGTAAGGTTTGCTCCAGTTCGTCCAGCGGCCTGGGAATAACCATTACTCCGTGCAATTCACCAATTCTCTCAGCTTCCGCCATGCCTGCATCCAGTGCAACCACGACGTTGGCTACTTTGCCACGCACGATCGCCGTGCAGAGGGCATCACCAGTCTTGACATAAGCGGCCAACTGCACATCACCAGCCTTGAGCATGGCGTCGCATGAGCCCACCAACGCTGGAAACCCGCGAGTTTCAATCAGCCCGACCGCTTGGTTGCTCAAGCGGCTGTAGCCATCATGCTTAACAATGTCCCGAAATCGACTGCTAATGGGGAGGACAACCTCAAGATTTTCCGAGGGGCGAGGGAGTACCGCGCTGTCCATGAGCTGACCGATGTCCTCTGCCATCTCCGCTCCGGCAGCTACCGCGATCCGGACATCGGCAAAATTTCCCCGTACAACAGCCGTACAATATCCTCCGCCAATCTGCTCGTAACCAATCAGAGAGACGCCTGATGTCTTCAGCATGGTGTCTGCAGCGCCTACAACAGCTGGAAAGCTGCGGGTTGATACCATCCCTAGGGCACCTTCGCTCCACCTCCGCTGGCGCGCTTGCCGCTCACGCCCCCTATCGGAAGGAGGTAACGGTAAGTTGGGGCGGTTCTCCATAAGACGCGGGGAATAAAAGAACGGATGCCGATTGCAAGCCTACTGTCGACTCGAGAGAAGCAGCCTGGATAGGGCCTCCCCCTCTAATCTATAGCGTCGAGTCGGAAGTCACACCCTCAGTTGCGTCTGCATCAGGTAAAGCCGCTGGTTGAGGAGCGTTTTCGTTTGGGGTTGGAGATGTATATGCTTGGGAATGCGGAAACAGTGATTTCATCAAACGATTCACTTGGGATTTACCGAACGCAGGGGAGGGTTTGGGAGCTGCAGGCTTGGGAGCCAGCAGGGATTGCTGGGATAAAGCAGGCTCTTGCGCATGACCGTTGCTTGTCTCATATCCTGAAGTACTGCCCTCGACAGGTGGCCCCGACGCAAGCGGGCGAGAATTCGCTTGTGTAGTAGAACCGGCCAGACTGGGGGGGACTCCATTTTGGGTGAGATTGTCATCCTGACTGGGCGCACGATCGTTGAGCAGACCGTTGCCAGGCTGGGGATCGTCGTCTCCTGGAAAGTTTTCTGGAGAGTCTGAACTGCGGGATATAGGCTGCAGGCTCCTATCACTGTTACCAATGGCTGCACCTTTACTGGTACCTGCACCATTACTAGTAATCGGACCGCCGATCGCTTCAACAGCGGATGGGTGGCTCACACCACCACTAGAGATGTCAGCAGGAGTTGCAAGAATGCCCGGCAACTGGCCATTCTGCGCAGTACCAGCGTCATCCGGTGAGGGGGTCCCTCCAGTGTGGAGATCGCCGGTTGTATCAAGTCCATCAGAATCATTGCTGGTGCCAGCCTCTCTTGAGGCTGCCGGTGCCGAAGAGGGCTTGTCCAGTTCCCCCAATAGACTGGCCGCTGGCACAATCGCACCAGCCTCTACAACACAGTTACGAAGGGTCGTGGACGAACCAATTGAAGCATTGGCACCAATCGCGGCGCGCCCAACAATCAAGACAGCTGCTCCCAAGCTGACACCAGATTCAATCTCGATATTGCCCTCACAAGCATGTAGTACGACTCCCATACCCACACAGGCTGCCGCACCGATAGCGATCATGCAGTTTGGCTCTGCGCGAATCAGTGCCCCAGGAGCAATGGTCGCGGATGGATGAATCGTGACATCACCACCTACATGGTAGCAACCGGGACTTTCAACAGCTTGTAGGGGTTGGATGTACATGCTAAAGCCCTAGTAATCTGTCGGCGAAGAAGTGATGGGAGATTGCGTTCCCTCAGGCTTGCTTATTCGTCGTTGGAAAGAATCCCTCATAGCAAGCCTGACAAATCACTAGAAGCAAACGGTTTAACGGCGATGGAGTTCGCCACGAAGCAGAGTCTGCCACTGAGCAGACCGGGCACCTAGCTTGGCCGCTGCACAATCTCTTCAAAGACGCGACGTTTGGCTTTAGCATCTACACCAATCAGTTTCACGTAGTCTCCCGAGTGATCCTGAAGGCATGCCGCGACGCTGGAGAGCGCTTCACCGGCCACCTGAACGGTTTGCCAGGACTTGGCACGGAAGCGACGCTTGTCGGCATATTCCAGACCGATCTTGTAGCCTTGAGACAGCAAGTCTTGGATTTGTCGCTTCACCGCCGGATCGATACTGTTGCTACGACCATTGCCATATCCGTTGCCGTTAGAACCGTTTCCGTTAGAGCCGTTGCTGCTAGAGCCGTTGCTGCTGCCACCGCTGCTCGGGATGGCGGAGCTGAAGGGCGTAGATTGCTGGCCAGGTCGCTGAATAATTTCTTCCAGAATGCGCTTCTTGGCCTTCGAATCAACAATCAGAATACGAACGTATTCGCCAGCATGCTCCACTAGGCAAGCGTTAAGGGCAGACAGAACGCCAGATTCGCTGGTGGTTTCGATCAAACCGCAACTTTGCCAGGATTTAGTGCGAAAACGACGCTTATCGGCATGTTCGGTACCAATCCGATATCCCTTTGATAGGGCTTGGCGAACTTGCGCCACAACATCGGATGAAAGACCAGCACTACTGCTGCTGCCAGCACCAGATGACGGGCGGTAGCTGCTGCTGGCACTTGCAGATGACACGCTAGCCACCGGAGTCGACCCGTCCGGACGTTGAATGATTTCTTCGACAACTCGCTTTTTGGCGTTGCGATCGACACCTAACAGACGTACAAATTCACCTTGATGATCGTCCAGGCATGCTTGGACAGAACGCATAGCGCTAGAAGCGCTTGTTGCATCCAGCAATCCAGCACTAGTCCAAGACTTCGCGCGGAAGCGGCGCTTGTCCGCCGTTTCCAACCCAATGCTTAATCCCTGAGACAGAACCTGTCTTACCATGCTTTCGACTGAGCCAGACACCTTACCGATTGAAGCAGGGGAAGCCCCGTAACTACTGCGAGAGGTGCTAGCGGAACCAGCAGACGACAGCTTGCTAACAGCTTCACCCGGGCGCTGAATCACCTGTTCCAGCACCCGTCGCTTGGCCTGAGTATCTACCCCCAACAGGCGTACGTACATTCCTTCATGCTCCTGGCAGCATTGTTCGAGCGCTGCGAGCACGTCCCCCAACCGAGAGGATTCGATGGCAGGGCAACTGGTCCAAGATTGAGTGCGGAACCGACGCGCATCGGCGTATTCGGTACTGATGCGGCACCCTCTTGCCAGAAGCTGCCGGACTTGTTCTTGAATATCCATAGAAAGACTTGACCTCTCGCCGTTGGAAGTATTTTGAGTATTCACACCTGATTCCACAGAGGAAGATGACAACCCACCACTGGTAACAAGCTTGTCTGGCGTCGCATCGGCGCACGCTCCGTCTGCAACGCATCGGTAGCCCGAACGCAATGCATCGTTCACCCCAATCACCTCGGAGGTAAACTGCAAGTCCTCGGGCTGGACATCGGGCAGCCTGTCTGCCTGCTGCTGACTGGTGACGATCGAGCCCGACGGAACGTACTTGCCAGCCGGTATCTCCACATCTTGAATCAGCGCGTGCATCATGACGATGCAGCCTCGATTAATCCGAGCATTAAATACTGTGGATCGAAATCCAATAAAACAATCGTCCCCGATGTATGCGGGGCCGTGAATCAGCGCTTTGTGCGTAATGGAAGTATTGTTGCCAATCCAGATGGAAAATGATTCTCCATCATCTCCTAACACCCTCCCGTCAGCCAGACCGTGCATGACCACACCGTCTTGAACGTTCGTGTTGGCTCCGATTCGGAACGGGGAGCCCTCATCCGCTCGGATAGAAGTGCCCGGAGCGACCATTACATTCTCATGAATGCGGACGTCTCCTACGATCTTGGAGAACGCATGAATGTACGCACTTGAATGAATAGTGGGCTCCACCGGCTTGTCCGACCACGGAGTAGGAGGTGAGGCAATGGTGCGGGCAGTCATCGTTTATCCCTAGGCTTCAGAGTAAGGAGATGGATTTGCTAGTGATTCGGAGGGAACTGGAAACGTGGGCGATCGCCATATCACCGATCTGAAACACTGTGACGCCACTAGGCAGAAACATTGCCATGCAATCGGGAAAGACCATTTCTGAGCTGAACTACTGACTCAAACTCCAAGTCAACCCAGCCCCCAAGTTGACTCGAACTCCCAACAGAACACCTGCGCAGAGGCTGACCAGTGAGACAGGCGCTTTCGAGCGAGGCAGCCGACAATCAGAATCAGGTCGAATCGCTAAACCAGCAGGACCTCTACCTTGTCGCTGGTGATCACAACTGCGACGTACTAGCGATCGCGATGGCGCTTGCTATAAAGCAACTCTTTATCCACCGAAACTGTATCGATGATGCCGACAACCAATGCATCAATAGGCCGCGGTCGGTCAGAGTAGATCTGCCTGGCGGCACTACCTAACGTCACTAATACCCACTCCCCTTCTCCAGCACCCACACTATCGGTCGCAACCTCATAGTCTGGTAGAGGCTCGCCATCAGCACCGATAAATTGCAGCAGCAGGAGCCTAGACCCCCCCAACGCTGGTTCCTTCTGAGTACTGACGACAGTGCCGCAAACAACAGCAACTTTCATGCGCTACCTAACCTTACGGTTGCAAGGAGCGGATGCCGCTGACGCTCTCGCGGAACTGCTCCACCTCTTCGGTGTAGCGAATCGGCAAGACGTACTCTAAGTTCTCGTGGGGACGCGCAATGATGTGATGCGATAACACTTGGCCACCGCTAACACGCTTGACAGACTCAATACCTGCTGCGACCGAGGCTTGCACCTCAGAAACATCGCCACGAACGATCACCGTGGTGCGTCCGCTACCAATTTTTTCGTAACCCGTCAGGGTCACACGAGCTGCCTTGACCATTGCATCGGCAGCTTCAACAACTGCTGGGAAGCCCAGCGTCTCAATCATTCCAACCGCGATCGCCATTGTTACTCCTTCACAGCAGGTATGACCTGTCTGTGGTCTGACTCAGTTTTAAACACTCCACCGCAGAGGGCCACCGCAACCCACCACACTACACACAGTTTATGAAGGCTATCCTGCAAACTTCAACTCCAGAGCGAGCCCTGCAAATGGAGCCATAATGCAGTCAGCCGCCATCAAGTGGCAGAGGGCCGAGCAGAACCAGACACAACAAACACAGAAGTCGATCTCGCGATGGGACTTAGATCGAACATAAGAAGGCTGGGCTCGTCACGACAACCAACTTTCTGCTTATCCCGTGCAACTGACACAGGCACGATGGTGGAACAACTCGGCCACAGGGACGTAGATAACCAGCAAGTGAGTACACGCTATCGGACGGTACCCACTATTAACTGATGGCTTAGTAGGAGAACTGGCGTACTTCTTCGGTGTAACGGATGGGAAGTACGTATTCGAGGTTCTCGTGGGGACGGGCAATGATGTGATGGGACAGCAGTTCTCCACCGCTGACTCGGCGAACGGACTCGATGCCAGCAGAAACAGATGCCTGTACTTCAGACACGTCGCCACGGACGATCACGGTGGTGCGACCGCTACCGATCTTCTCGTAACCAACGAGGGTCACGCGAGCAGCCTTAACCATGGCGTCAGCCGCCTCAACAACCGCGGGGAAGCCCTTGGTCTCAATCATTCCTACAGCAATCGGCATGGGTTCCTCTCCTGATCAATCCTGCATAGCTCGAATCACCCTTCAAAAGTCATGCTGACTTTGGAAAAACTGCAGAGCTAGGGTTCACCTAGGCAGGATTTAGTACTTTCTGAAAACAACATAAAGCATAGGACTGAATGACTAGCCCTGACAACATAAGCCGTAATTATTATTCTAAATTCAATCCATTGCATAAACTAATGATAGAGAGCTTGTCGTTGTATGTGCACAGGTGAAGAAGCGTTGCAAGTCTTGCTCTATCAGGATTTAACCGTTCTGGGAGACTGCAGCTCAGTTATCCTTCGACGTCTCCTATCCTTAAAAAAACAGCGGCTACAGGAGAAAAAATCCCGAAAAGATTACAGGGCGTCTAATACGTTTAAGACGTGAAATATAGCTATATAAGTGTGTCTTATCGTTGATGTATAACCCTCCTTAATCTGTGTAATTAAGAAAATTCTACACACCAGTGATGGAAAACATATCGACAGCAGATTTGTCAATAGACTTGTCCATGGCTGTGTCAGCCGCTATGCCCTCGCACAACTTAGAGACTGGATGGAGTGTTCAAGGGCGGCGAAGTGGGTCAGGCTGTTGCCAGTAGACAGGTTGCGACGTGCGCCTGTTCGGGTGCGGTCAAAGGGGAGACAGATGGTTTTTTGAGAAGCGCAAGCCAAGTTAAGGCATACTGCTATAAACCCACTCGCCCGTAAATTGGCGAGAACGACATGTTGTCGGTTGTTAGAAAAGCACTTTATAACTCTTGTCTGATTTGAATGAAGGAATAGTTAGCCAGGTTTGCGTAAATGGAGCATTTGTGGGTTCAAACGAGTTGGCTGTTGCCCCTGTACGGCCTTTTGGGGGCGATCGCGACCATTCCTTGGGCGGCAGGTATGGTTCGCAGCAGCGGGCCACGGACGGGAGCCTACATCAATTTAGTGCTGAGTGTGCTGGCCTGTATCCACGGTGCAGCTGTGCTCAGGTCTGTTTGGGGAACGGATGGATTCGAAATTATTGTTCCCTGGCTGCAGGTTGTCAATCTTGACCTGTCGTTCAGCCTTCGCATCTCGCCCATTTCTGTTGCTGCCGCTGAACTAGCCACATGGCTGAGTTTAATGGCCCAGCTCTACGCCTTGGGCTACATGGAGAAAGATTGGGGGATGGCCCGGTTTTTCTCCATTCTGGGATTTTTCGAGGCCGCAATGGTTGGTATGGCCTTGAGTAACTCTATGCTGCTGAGTTACTGCTTGCTCGAGCTGCTAACCCTGTCTACCTATATGTTAGTGGGGTTTTGGTACGCTCAGCCCTTGGCGAGAACAGCAGCCCGCGATGCCTTCTGGACCAAACGAGTCGGTGACTTGTTGCTGCTCATGGGGGTGGTGACCCTCTCATCGTTTACGGGCAGTTTAAATTTTTCCGACCTGACAATCTGGGTGCAAACGGTTCAGTTATCGCCCACGGTCAGCACGCTGTTGGGCCTAGTACTGATTGCAGGGCCGATTGGAACCTGTGCCCAATTCCCCCTCAACCTGTGGCTGGATGAAGCGATGGAGGGACCGAATCCCGCCTCTATCATGCGTAACTCGATTGTGGTGACAACGGGCGCCTATATTTTGATTCAACTGCAACCGGTACTGACGATCGCACCCATTGCGGCCAATGTGCTGGTTGCGATTGGCGCCGCTACAGCAATTGGTGCGTCCTTGGTGTCCATTGCCCAGGTGGACTTCAAGCGTGTGCTCTCTCATTCCACCAGTGCTTACCTGGGCTTGGTCTTCATTGCTGTCGGCTTAAACAGTACCGACGCCGCCTTGATGCTGTTGTTCACTCATGCTGTAGCGAAAGCGCTGCTGTTTATGAGCTGTGGCTCGGTGATTTTCACGACCCACACTCAAGATCTGCGGGAATTGGGTGGTCTTGGCGGGCGCATGCCATCCACATCGACGGCATTTCTGCTGGGGACGGCTGCGATTGTGGGTCTGTTCCCATTGGGGTGTTTCTGGGGAATGGTGCACTGGATTGAGGTGATCGGTCTGCTGCACCCGGCGATGCCGGCCATTGTGGTTGCGGTGAATGGGCTCACGGCGTTCAGTTTGATGCGTGCTTATTCACTGGTGTTCAAGGGCGATGCAAAACCCAAGACCCGTCGCTCTCCTGAGGTGATTTGGCCGATGGGCTTGGCTCAGGTAACCGTCAGTATTGTTGTGCTGGCCGCACCGTTCATGTTGCTGAAGGTGATTATTTTCTCGGATTTAGAGTTGTTGCCTTGGCCTTGGGTTGCGGCCATGATGGCTGCCAGTGCGGCAGGGGCAATCGCGGCATTAGGGATTTACTCCGGTGGATGGATATCAACACCCGTTGTGCTCCCGACGCCGGCACTTCAAAATTTATTGTCTTTCGATTTCTACATCGATCGCCTCTACCGCATCACGATCGTGCCACTAGTGAGGGGATTGTCTGAAGTGGGCATCTGGATCGATCGCTACATCATTGATGGAGTGGTGAACTTGGTTGGCTTTGCCACCCTGTTTGGAGGGGAGAGCTTGAAGTACAGCAACTCCGGTCGCTCTCAGTTCTACATCCTCACTATTTTGCTGACATTGGGGATCTTGGGCTTAATGATGAGCCTGTCATTGGCCACTAGCAACTTTTGATTCTGGATGTGAAGGGACCGTATGCTCAGTAGCTTGATTTGGATACCTGCTTTGGGGGCAGCTGTTATCGGCTTGTGGCCGGACACGCTATCTGCGAAAACTGCCCGCCAGCTTGCCCTTGGATTTGCTGCTGCGCTGTTTGCAATAACGGTGGCGATTGCCACCCAGTTTGATGTATCTACGTCTGCCATGCAGTTTGAAGAGAGCTTAGACTGGTTGCCTCAACTCGGGTTGCACTATCGCCTGGGTCTAGATGGCTTGTCGCTGCCATTGCTGATCCTGAATAGCTTTCTGGTGGGTATTGCCATTTACAGCACCAAAGAGGCGATCGCCCGCCACCGCTTGTACTACTCTCTAGTTTTGCTCCTCACTGCAGGCGTTGCCGGCGCCTTCATGGCCCAAAACTTGCTGCTCTTTTTCCTGTTTTACGAAGTCGAGCTGCTGCCCCTGTATCTGCTCATTGCCATCTGGGGAGGTAAGCGCAGAGCATATGCCGCGACAAAATTCTTGATTTACACAGCAGTATCCGGAATTCTGCTGCTGGCTGGTTTCCTGGGCATTGTGTGGCTGGGCCACGCCCCTAGCTTTGACTTCAGCGATGCTCAAACGGCGATGTTGCCGACAGCCACTCAACTCCCCCTCCTAATCGTCATTCTGGTGGGATTGGGAATCAAAACCCCGATTGTTCCCCTGCACACCTGGCTACCGGATGCCCACGTCGAAGCATCAACTCCTGTATCCGTTTTACTGGCAGGTGTCCTCTTGAAGTTAGGCACCTACGGAATTTTGAGATTTGGCGTTCAGTTGTTCCCTGAAACGTGGAGATTGGTAGCGCCATGGCTGGCTTGGATCGCAGTCGTGAGCGTGTTGTACGGTGCCGTGATCGCCATCACTCAAACCGACATGAAGAAAATGGTGGCCTATAGCTCTGTGGCTCATATGGGATTTATCACCCTCGCTGCTGCTGCCGCTAACCCACTCAGTCTGTTTGGGGCCACATTTCAGATGGTCAGCCACGGCCTTATCTCTGCGTTACTCTTCCTACTTGTGGGTGTGGTTTACAGTAAAACCGGTACCCGTAGTCTGCAAGTGTTGGAAGGATTACTCAACCGCGAGCGCGGCTTGCCTGTGATCGGCAGCTTAACGATTGTGGCAGCTATGGCTAGCTGCGGTATTCCCGGCATGTCTGGGTTTATTGCAGAGTTTGTCGTCTTTCGCGGCAGCTTACCAGCGTTTCCCGTCCAGACACTCTTGTCGATGTTAGGCACGGGGCTGACGTCGGTCTACTTCCTGATCCTGCTGAATCAAGCCTTCTTTGGCCGCTTGTCGTCAGATGCGATGCGCATTCCCCGTGTCTTGTGGAGCGATCGCATTCCGGCCTTGGTTTTAGCCATGCTGATTGTGGTACTGGGATTGCAGCCTTCTTGGGTGGCTCGCTGTATTGAAGCCACCACAACCGCAATGACTCCCCCTCATGCTGTGGCGATCGCTCCTCCCGCTCCGAACGACTCTTTCCGTCTGAATTCGACCACTAGCTAAGCTATGACTGTGACTGCCACAACTTCTACAGCCTCTAACAACGAGCCTCTGTCCGAATACATCGACCGGATTATGTCGGGTGGAGTCTTGTTGCCAGAATCCCCCACAAATGTCATGGAAGTTGTTGGGATCCTGCATAGCTACGGAATTGTGCTGGATGCCTACTCAATCAATCTCATTTACGGTGCCGACCACCAATTCCTAAGGCTGTTTCCCTTCTTCAAATACTTCAATGGGGATGTCACCGCTGAGAAGTTGATGCAGCATTGGGCTCACGATCGCATCAATTACGAATATGCGGAATATTGCGGTCGCACCATGATGTGGCACGGTGGCGGCGGGCTGGATGAGTATTTAGATTCGGATGAGTTCGAACAACTGGCCAAAACAGCGATCGCAGCCAAAGCTGCTACTCATCCCGTGCTGTGGGTGATGAACCGTCTGTTCCCTAAATACCTGATCGAACAGGTACGCCTGCACTGCTACTACAGTGGATTAGGTCAGTTTTGGCGGGTGATGAGCGACATTTTTGTCGATCTCTCAAAGCTATACGACCAAGGCAAGATAACGACCATTGCCGAGGTGACTGACCACATTCAAGCTGGCATTGTTGCTGCAGCCGGAACTCCGATTGCCTATTCGGTCGAGATCGGGGGACAAACCTACGATATCTTGCCAGCTGAGGCGGAATTAGCGTTCCTATTCGATACTGCAGTTCCCTATGTGGAAAGCATTTTCTTCCGTGGAACGCCATTTTTTGGCACTGTCTCCTACAACGCTCAGGCCGAACAAATTTCCGATGTTCAAGCAGATTTTGCTTATGGTGCGTTATACGCCGATCCATTACCCATTGGTGGCGCTGGCATTCCTCCCACATTGTTGATGGAGGATATGGATCGGTACTTGCCCGAATACCTACATAAGTTCTATCGCCGTAGTTGTCGGGGGGAAGATGACTTGCACATTCAGGTATGTCAAACCTTCCAAAAGTCCATGTTTTGCGTCACTACCGCAGCTATTCGTGGACTATCTCCCCACCCAGTACAGACCACCGATCCTGTCGAGCAAATTGCCGTACGAGAGTACCTTGCCGGATGGATGGAACGATTGCAAATCTCTCGATTGGCGATGGTCAACCAACCCATTACTCTGGCAAGCTGCACGCTTTATCCTCCAGAGGCTGGATAGTCCAATAGTTGTTTGGTCGCTATTCCATGTGAATACGGTTACCCGGGCTGAGATCCCTACGGCTGCTGGTTCAACTGTGTTGGGCTAGCGAGCGGTGAAGCGATCGAACAAACCGTAGATCCACAAAATGCAGGTCAGACTGATGAGATGGGCAAAGGTGACGTTGTTATTGACAGCTAGCAACAAAAAATCCCACTGCTCTTCAAAAAAGTTCGATTGACGATAGAAAAACACGTTCACTAGCAGTTCTCCCACCTGAGAAAGGGAACTGATCGTGGCTAAGAATGCTCCGATCAAGCCGATATACAGTACGACTTTGAGACGAGCTTTTTCTCCTCCCTTCCAATAGCGGAAGGTAAAGAACGTATTGAGACCGAGGCTGACCAGCGTGGCAAACGCAGCCCACCGAGCCACAACACCTCCTGGAGCGCCTTGTCGTAAAGAGCTGAGCTGCCCCACGACTGAAATTGTCCAAAAAATAACGGAGAGGATCGCCAGGACAATCTGTACCCAAAAGCTGATTTGTCCTGCCGTGCGCATCCGTTTACGCATCCGATCGCTACTGCTACTACTCACAAATTCTTTCGGACTCCTCAATTGGATGGTAGAAGACTGCCCATTTGCCAAGCCTTCTGCACATAACTCTATCGAACTTCTGAAACGAATTTGAGACAGAGTGATGCGCAATATCGTTGTTTAATGGCTCTCGCTGCCATTTCGGTTACTGGGCTTTTGAGCGCAAAAATGCTTGCAGGACGGTGGAGAAAACCCGCCGATATATCTCAGAATGGCGACTGACCCCTAAGTCCTCTGCCGTTAAAACAGCGTCGGCAAATCGGCGAGCAGTTCTGGGCGGAGAAGCCGATAATCTACCCTGCAGAGTTGGTGGCAAACAGCATCCGTGTTCTACACAAAGGTTATCGAGTAAGTAGCCCACCTCTCGTTGACTCAGCAGTGCTCGATAGTCAGCAGGCAACTCGTGATCGTTTGGAGTGATGCCGACCTGTTCGACAGTATGGTGTCTTTCCCATGAGTGGTGAATTCAAGATGATAGAGATCGACCAGGATATGATCGGAACCTGTGTCCGGAAGCATCGCGCGCAGTGACCCGGAGTTCTTGAAATTGAGGTGGGGCTAGTCTACCGATTTAATCTTGCCTAGCCGAATGTCCTCCTGAATTTCTCTGAGCAAATCTTGCTCTTCAGGGCTGACGCGTCCATCGGCAAGCACTGCAGCCATAATTTCATCTTGCTCGGCACGGGTTAACTGCCGATCAGCGACAGCTCTTTGGACAATTTCGCGTACCCGTTCAATATCCACCGAAACCTCTCTTGAATAGGAGTTTGTCAGTAGGAGTGAGCCGACAATGCGGTGTCGCATACACTCCTGCAGTATGTGACTGAGCGATAGTAACAGAAATGAAGCAAAAATCGGATCGATTCTTGCAAATTAGCCCGTCCCTCAGCGGTGCCGATCGCGAGATGGCAAGCAGCGTCGGTGCGACCCAGCCGGTGGTAGGATGCAGAGCCACAGACAACTGGCAAGAGATATCGCGAACATTTTGGCAAAATGGCAGAGTTTATTGCCATTCCAATACCCGCAGCAAGGCCAGCGGATAGAGCAGGAGAGGCAGGTCTGGACTAGTTATACCTGAGTTCGATCGCTCTCACCCACCTCCCTCCCAACATGGGGAAAGAGACGTTACACACCCAAATCTAAATAGTATGGCCATCCGCTGTCTGGCTGGAGGGTGGAGACAGCTAAAGGCCTTGATTTGCAAGGAACCATGCTCGAAAAACGCTTCATGGCGGATTGCCGATCTCCGTCAGTCTGTCTGGGCCTCGCTCGCCCTCGGACTCTATGCTATGGCGAAATAGGATCGAGTTGGCATCTTCTCTAGCTGAACTACATTACCCACCACCAAAACCTGTTGAGGATTGCCGTGTTTGTCTTGCTGTCCAAAGTGTTACCACTGCTGATTTATCCGCTTGGGCTGGTGTGTTGGGTATTTTTGCTGGGCCTATTGACGATACGCACCCGACCTCGGGCCACAGCGATCGCCCTAAGCCTTGCTGTGGCCTACTTGTGGCTCAGCAGTACAACCCCGGTTATGTACGCCATCGTAGGTTCGCTAGAGCGCCAGTACCGTCCGACCGAGCTCCCTGAGGCGGATGCCATTGTGCTGCTGGGGGGAGCGACTCGGCCAGCGATTGAGCCCAGAGCCGAGGTGGATTTGAGGGATGAGAGCGATCGGATTGTTCGGGCTGCCCAGCTGTATCGCGACGGCAAATCACCATTCATTGTGGCCAGTGGTGGACGACTGAAGTGGGGCACTGACCCTTTACCCGTTGAAGCGTCAGAGGCTTACGACATGGCTCGCATTCTTCAGTTGCTCGGAGTGCCGGAGACCAGCATTATTCTGGAGCCAAATTCCCGCAACACTTACGAAAATGCTGTTTTTGTCCAGCCGATCTTGGAGGAACGCAATATTAATCGCATCTTGTTAGTCACTTCGGCCATGCATATGCCACGATCGCTGCTGATTTTTCAAAAGTTGGGTATCGAGGCGATCGCTGCTCCCACCGATTTTATTGCCGTCCCTTCCCAAGACTCCCGCACGCTCAAAGATAATCTGGCGCAACAGTTGATTGACGCATTGCCACAGGCGAGTAATCTGGCCCTAACGACCCGCGCGATGAAAGAGTACGTGGGGCTAGTGGTGTATCGGTTGAAAGGGTGGCTTTAGAGTTCGTCCTGCGGAATCACTAGTCTTACCTGCAGAACTCTCTATCAAACCAGCCTCACCGCGCGACAACCGCAAGAAGAACCGCTCGATAGCCGAGGGGCGTCTATGAATGGTTACGATAGGTAACGTAGCAGTTGCGCTGATTGCGGCTTCTAAATAGTTTTTTCACCCTGACGTTGAGATATCTTCGATGGATTGGAGTTCTGCCATCCCTGCTCTTGTGGTTACGTTACGAGAAGGGGTTGAAGCCACACTGGCCGTAGGCATCGTTTTGGCATATCTCAACCGCGTCGGGCAACAGACACTGTACCGATGGGTGTTGGGTGGGGTTGTTGCAGGGATTGTTGGCAGCGTTGTGGTGGGGTTGCTCCTGCAATCAGTCGCCAATTGGGCCACGACGGAACATCCTGCCTCCGCTCCGGCGATCGAACCCATGTTGGAAGGCATTATCGGTATCGTTGCGATTGTGTTGCTGAGCTGGATGCTGGTGTGGATGGCTCGTCAGGCAAAGTACCTGAAGGGTGAGACGGAACGGGCTGTGGCGACCGTGCTCGATCGCGATCGCGGTGCGGCTTTAGGATTGGCCAGTCTGGCCGGAATTGCTGTGTTGCGGGAAGGGGTCGAGCTGGCTCTGTTCTTATTGGCACAGGTTCAGCGGGGATGGATGTCTGTGGCCGGTTGCGGTGCTGGTTTGGTAGGGGCTTTAGCGATCGGGCTGCTCCTGTTTCGCTGGGGCATCCGCATCAATCTGGGGCGCTTCTTCAAAATTATGGGGGTGTTTCTGCTAGCTATTGTGGCGGGATTGGTTATGTCCACGCTGGCAGATTTGGATGAAGCTACTGTGGCGCTCGACCGCCTGTGGGCGGCTGGAACGCTGTGCTCGGGGCTGGCCAGCGGACAGGATGTGTGTTGGCTCGGGCCGCAGGTGTGGGATCTCAGCGCAACATTGCCCCAGCGTCAGTTTCCCGGCATGGTGCTGCGATCGCTGCTCGGATATACAGACCAACTGTATTGGGTGCAAGCCATTGCCTACGGAGCATTCTGGGCGATCGTAGGTGGGCTCTACGCTCGCAGTCTGCCTGGCGCAACTCGATCGACAACGATGGAATCTAGCGATCGCTCGGACACTGCCGATCGCCAGCTCTCGTAGTGGAGTCCACTCTCCCAGCTCGATGTTTTCAATCGTGTCTCGCTACGTGGCATCCAGTCCGAGGTGAGACAAGCCCAACCTGAAGCAACATTCGCCATAAAAAAAGGAGCCCAAAGGCTCCTCAACGTTACAGAAATAGAACGGCAAGACAAGAGTATCCACCGCCCCATACCAGAATCTACAGATTAAGCATCAGCCAAGGCTGCGATACCAGGCAGAGTCTTGCCCTCCAGCAGTTCCAAACTGGCACCACCACCAGTAGAGATGTGGCTCATCTTGTCCGCAACCCCCACTTTCTCGACCGCCGCCACAGAATCGCCACCGCCAATGATCGTGATGGTACCGCCGGCAGTCAGACCCGCTAGGGTCGTGGCGATCGCCTCGGTACCCTTGGCAAATTTGTCGAATTCAAACACCCCCATAGGGCCATTCCAGATGACGGAACCGCAGTCTGCCAGTGCAGCCTGGAAGGTGCTAATGGCATCGGGGCCGATGTCCAAGCCCATCCATCCATCGGGAATAGCATCGATGCCGACCGTCTGCGCTTCTGCGTCGGGAGCAAACTTGTCAGCAACCACAACGTCGGTCGGCAGCAGCAGCTCGACGCCGCGCTCCTTCGCCTTCTTTTCCAGCGCTTTGGCTAGCTCTAGCTTGTCCTCTTCCACCAAAGAGTTCCCGACGCTGAGGCCGCGAGCCTTGTAGAAGGTGAAGATCATGCCGCCGCCAACGATCAGCTTGTCTACCTTTTCTAACAAGGTTTCGATCACGCCGATTTTGCTGGATACTTTCGAGCCGCCCACGATCGCCACCAAAGGACGCTTGGGTGCTTCAATCGCCCCTTGCAGGAACTGCAGTTCCTTCTCGATCAAATAGCCAGCCACGGCAGGAGACAAATACTCGGTAACGCCAGCAGTGGAGGCGTGGGCGCGGTGGGCGGTACCAAACGCATCGTTGACGTAGAAGTCAGCGACAGACGCCAGTTGTTTGGCAAATTCGGGGTCATTGTTGGTTTCGCCAGCGTAGAAGCGTACGTTTTCCAGTAGCACTACGTCACCATTGTTCATGGCATCGACGGTCGCTTTCACTTCATCGCCAATGCAGTCGCTGGGCTTCTTCACCTCTTGGCCCAACACTTCGGACAGGCGGGCAGCCACGGGGGTGAGGCGCATGCTTTCGTTCACTTCACCCTTGGGACGACCGAAGTGGCTGGCCAGGATCACCTTGGTTCCTGCTCCCACTAGGGCTTTGATCGTGGGCAGAGCAGCACGAATGCGGGTGTCATCCGTAATTGCGCCGCTGTCATCCAAAGGAACGTTAAAGTCGGCGCGGACTAAAACCTTTTTACCTGCGAGGGTGCTTGCATCGGGGCCTTCCAAGAGTTTGGCCAACGAAAGCTTTGCCATAATTTAAGTACCCTTATCTTTACGACTTTTAACATTCGAAGACATTCTACCGGACACTGACTCCCATAAAGCTGTCTCCGACAGCACCAGCAAAGGTTTTGCCGTCTCGCATGTAGCGTGGGCGCTCTTGTTACATCCCTCTATGGCAGTCCGGGCGGGGGCTGTGGGATGAATGACACCATATCTACGGATTGGAACCAATTGGTTCCCGCTGGGGGAATGTCTGGAGGCGATCGCTCTGCGCCGTGACACCGTTCACCTCAAACGTTTGTGCTCGACCCACCAGTGAGCTGTCGATATGATGCCTCCAACGGGAGAACGGACATGGCACGTGCAGGGCGTCGTCGGTTTCTGCAATGGGGAGTGGCAGCATCTGGGATGTGGCTGGTAGGAGGTGCGATCGCTCCACAACAGGGCAATGCCCTGACATTAGACGGCAAATGGCCGTTGCTCGACCTCTCCGATTTCACAATACCGTTGCCCGACCATTGGGTCACTCCCGTCGCAGATTTCTACGTTCAATCGGCATTGCCGCAGCCGGATATCGAGCCGGTAGATGTCAGCAGCAACCGGTGGCGCCTATCGATGTCAGGGTTACTGGATGCCCCGCTTTCCTTATCACTGTCGGATATTCAACGTCAACCCACAGAAGAGGTGTACTGGACACTCGCCTGTATCGGCAATCAAGCGGGTGGAGAATTGCTGGGTAATGCGTGCTGGCAGGGAACCAGACTGCTGCCAATACTAGAGCAAGTGGGAGTGATGCCTGAGGCCCGAGCGTTTGCCCTGCGCGGGGCAGATGGCTACGAAACGGGAGTACTGCGGCAAGAGTTATTGCATCCCGACACAATGCTGGTCTACGCCATGAATGGCGAGTTGCTTCCCGCTCAACACGGATACCCCTTGCGAATCTTGATTCCTGGTAAGTACGGCCAGAAGCAACCGAAATGGCTGACGGAGATTGAGGCCCTGGCCGAGCCGATTGCCGGACATTGGGAACGGCAGGGATGGTCGGATCGCGCCAATATCCTGACGCATGCGCTGTCTCGGCAGGTGCAGCAAGAGAGAGTGTCTATTCGTAATCGTCGCTTGACAGGGGAGAGGGGGGACGTGGCGATCGCCGGAATGGCATTGGCGAGTGCGCAATCGATCGATCGTGTAGAGGTGAGTCAAGACGGTGGCATGACATGGAAGGTTGCAGAACACAATCATCCGCCTACTCCTTACGAGTGGACCCTATGGCGACACCGCTGGCAATTGGAGCCAGGGGATTACACGCTGATGGCACGAGCTGTGGCGGGCAACGAGACGCAACCGTTGGATGACATCATTCCGCTGGACGGCAACCAAGCGGTGCTGGCGATCAACTTGGTGATCGAGCCGTAACCTTTCACCTTGATGAAGCATATGGGTTAGCTCATTACCCGTTCCCCTCGCCGCACGGTATTCCACCCTAAACTCACCAGAGTCGCATGCATACAATGGGAATAGAGTTATTGAGCATCAGAGGAAAGACCCATTGGCTGCACCTCGCGCACAGGTCATTGATGCTGTCGAGCAACTAGGACTGAGAGTGACCGTCGGTGACGTGGCATCCCAGACAGGGCTGTCGCTAGTGGATGCACGGCACGAGATTCAGGGGTTAGCTCAAGCTGCTGAGGGACATTTACAAGTCTCGGAAGGCGGTGAGATTGCCTATGCCTTCGACCCCAATTTCCGCTCTATTCTGGCCCGCAAAGCCCGCCGATCGAAGCTTGAAGTCTATCGCCGCTGGATCTGGGGAGCCTTCCTCTACGGCTTGAAGATCTCCTTTGGCGTCATCTTGGTGGTATCGATCGTCCTAGCGCTGATCGTTATTGCCATACTTATTGCCGCCAGCAGTCAAAATGGCGATCGCCGTAAAGGCTCTCGGTCTGGTCGTGGATATGGTGGTGGGTACTTTAGCGGCCCCAATATATGGTTGTGGGGGAATCCATTTTTCGGTCGCCGACGCCGCTCCACCCGTCGTCGCGCATCCACTCGTTCCGGCTCTTCAGGTGAGGACGCTCAGCTAAATTTTCTAGAAGCGGTGTACTCTTTCTTGTTTGGTGATGGCGACCCTAACGAAGACTTAGAGGAGCAACAAGACCGAGCAATCGCCAGTCGCATTGTGGCGAACGGAGGTGTCTTGGCGGTAGAAGAAGTCTTGCCTTACCTGCAAGCGCCACCTAGAGAACAGCCGCTTGATGACGAGTTGGCAGATTTTGAAGATTTGATGCTGCCGGTTTTGGTCAAGTACGACGGTTTTCCCGAAGTGAGCGATCGCGGAGATATTGTCTACCGCTTCCCCGAATTACAAGTCACTGCAGATGATGATGTTCTGCCCGCACCCGTACACCCGTTGGCCTATGTAGAAGAATTGCCCTGGACGTTCAGTCTTGCGACTGCCAATCAACGCACCTTAATTGCGGGGCTGGGAGCCTTAAATGTTGTCCTGTGGACGGGGCTGCAAGCCTATGCGCCAGAGTTGGCCAGCATCATTGGCGCACCTACCGCCCTCGTGGCCATCGGATTTGGCATCCTCTTGCTGTACGGTGCAGGATTTTTGATCGTGCCCCTGGTGCGGTGGTTTGCAATCCAGCGTCGTAATCGCCCTCTGGCAGACCGCAATCAGCGACGCAGTTTCTGGCGATCGCAGCTACAGTCTCCCTCCGCTACGCTGACCCACAAACGGCAGTTTGCCCGCCAGTTTGCTCGTACTGAAGTGTTTGAGGAAGATGACGCCATTTATCGAGGCGATCGTGATGTCATTGAACAGCGCGACTACCAATTGGACAGCCCCGAGTTCCGCTCATTAAATGAGTAACCGCTGCCACACCAGTCACTCCGGCCAATCCTCTCAGCCCACTACAACGCAGGGATAAGTCTGAAGGGGAGTCTAGAGAGTGCCTATAGCCGTTCTTCCCACACCTGTTGTAGGCGAGCCTGCAATTCTGGAGTATCCTCTACTGCGGCAAAAATTTCTTGAAAGCGGGCCACGGTCATACCCTCCTCTTCCACCACCTGCTGCATATCTTGCTCCAAGCTGTCCCTGACCCGATCCACAGCTCCCTCAGCCCGCTCAAATCGCACCAGTTCCTCCCGTTCTACCCCCTCTGTATTGCCATCGCGAATATCCAAAAACTGTTCGGGGGTGAGGTTCTCCGAGGAAATTGCATCAGCCAGATCGCTTTTGGCTTCTTCCCGTAGCTCTACCATCTGAGCAAACGCCGTTGCAAACACTTCTAATTCTTCCTGGGGCAATGACTGCTCCAGACTAGAGTCTTCCCCTTCACCGGCAACATCCAGTTGGGCCTGAGTAGACAATGGCAGTATCTGAGCCTGAATGGGGGCAATCGCTACTACTGAAAGCAAGAGGTTACAGGCGATCGCTGCAATTGCGGTCTGGGCGCAACCGACTATAGTCAGCCATCGCTTCTCCTGCGGACTAGTCGGACCGCCCCCCTGAGTGACATGAGTGCCAGTTAGCAGCGGATACTCAATGGGCTCGGTCTTCTCAAACAGCACAACACCTACGCTCCTTTCTGCAAGTTCAACGTCCACATTGACAGATACCCCTCTCTTCTCCCTGCCCTACGCACAATTTGGGAGCGCGCGCAGCCATCAGAAGCTATATCGCTTCAGTCATATCTCGTCGCTGACTCAAGCTGTCTGACGACCTTAGGCCGCCAAGGAACTGTATGCTCTATCAAACGGAACTGTGGAATCTTCGCTCACGCTAGCCGGCGCTCAAGCTGACTCGAACGCGAACAACATCACCAATGGGTTTAAGCTAACGAGATCTGCCCACAAGCTAGCAGTTACGCAGTCAAAGCTTAACTATCTGCTTCACGATCCGGTTCTAATCCCTTTCAACGCGATGCCCATCTCACCACAGCCTCAAGATACCCAGTACGCAGATTGACAGTGCTGTAACAGTGCCTCATAAGTGCTACGACAACTGCCCAGCGATTGACCGTCGATTTTGCCAATTCCCCCAAAGCACGCCTCATTAGCTTGTAGGGGAGTTGGGGAGCCCGTTGGCGATGTCGTACACTTCGTTGATATAGCGGGCAACGTTTGCAGGAATGCCGATCTCGCGGGTGCGTGCTAGTCCTTGCCGGTAGCTGGCTAAGCTCCAATGGATAGCTTGACTATCCTCAACTCCATCTTGCCGCCACGTATCGTACAGCGTGCGAATCCATCGGGTCGTACCCTCCAAGTTTTCCTGGATATCGTAGCGATCGCGAATTCCCAAATCCTTGCCCAACGCGGCAGAAATTTGCCCCAAACCCCGGGCTCCCGTTCGAGACCTTGCTTTTGGATCGAACCCAGATTCCCGTGCCACGAGGCCAGCGATCAATCGCGGGTCAATTCCGTACTGGCGACTGTAAAACTCTGTCCAATGGGCAATGTCTCTGGCATCAGATGCACTGAGATCGGGATTGTAACGGCGAATTAACTCTCGTAAATGATGGGAGGCCTGATGCTGGGTCAGCTCGAACGTGGGGGTACGTTCAAGAGGGAGTATGTCCTGCCCGATTGGCCGGTGACGGACATCGTGGATACTGACGGGCTGGACAGTCATACCCGTGGCAGCCCCCCAATCTGCTCTATGAATCGGAGTGGCTGTATAGATCTGGCTAGATGAATGGATGGCAGAGGTGCTCTGCCACAATTGGCTCCGGGCTGAACGCACGGAAAGCACCATCGAAACCACGACAGCGATCGCGATTCCTCCAATCCTCATCACCACCGTCCCTCATTCTGACCAATACCCAAACAGTAGCCGCGATTGACAAGCCCAGCTTTCTTTCCTTGGACAGAATCTATGCTTTCCTCCGCAACGCGTTCAGTTCCTGTTCAGGCCATCATTTGAGTGCTGTCAGTAGAGTTAAATCACTACCCTTTAAAGCCACATGCCAGTCATCCGTACTCCCAAGCCCTGGGATCTTCCCGAGCGCCGGGCAACCTCAGAATCTGCATACCTGGGTCGCCGGAAATTTCTCCTCCAAGCCGCAGGAGCAAGTATTGGCATGGCAGCAGCCACTGTTGGGTGCAATCGTCAAGCGAATGTTCGATCTCAATCCCTCCCTTCCTCTGAACTGCCAGCGACACTCAACCCTACGTTCTCCGGCGACGGTTTAGTACTGACTCAACAAGAGGTTGCTGCTCGCTACAACAATTTCTACGAGTTCGGCGGTTCTAAAAATATTTGGCGACAAGCCCAAGCTCTCCCGACCGATCCCTGGAGGCTTGAAGTCACTGGCTTAGTTCGCAATCCCACTACCTACGACCTAGACGACCTCACCTCTAAATTTCCTTTAGAAGAGCGAGTGTATCGATTTCGATGCGTGGAGGCCTGGGCCATGGTTGTGCCGTGGTTGGGATTCCCCATGCACCAACTGATGGCAGATGTGGAGCCGACGTCAGACGCTAAATTTGTCCGGTTTGAGTCGTTCTACGATCCGGAGATTACCACGGGGCCAGCCTTGACCCGTCCCTCAACCTTGCCGTGGCCCTATCAAGAAGCGCTGCGCATTGATGAAATGGCCAACGATCTAGCGTTTTTTGCCGTGGGAATCTACGGCCAATCGCTTCCCAAGCAGCACGGTGCCCCGATTCGCATGGTGTTGCCGTGGAAATATGGATTTAAGGGGGCTAAATCTATCGTCAAAATCGAGTTTGTGGCCGATCGCCCCGCTACCTACTGGAACACCCTAGCTCCGGATGAATATGGGTTTATGTCCAATGTCGAGCCAGACGTTCCCCATCCCCGTTGGTCTCAGGCCGAGGAGCGCCTCATTGCGGATGGTCCCAGTTGGGGATGGACTCGTCAACCCACGTTGCTCTACAACGGCTACGAGGAATTTGTGGGCCATTTATACGCTTGAGTCTGTACAGCTAGGATCGCAACAGACTAAGGAATACTACAGAATAAACATTTCGGAAGTGAAACCTAGAGTGCTACACTAAGGGGCTGTTGTTCGAATCGAAACTTCATGCCTCAGATCAAGTCAGCCATCAAGCGAGTTCAAGTGGCAGAACGCAATCGCTTGTACAACAAGTCTTATAAATCCGCTATTAGCACCTTGATGAAGAAGGCGCTCACCCTCGCCGACAAAGTATCTGCTGGCGACGCCGATGTATCTGTAGAGCAGCTTGATTCTGCTATGTCTGCTGCCATCAGCAAGATTGATAAAGCTGCGTGCAAAGGTGTACTGCACCGCAATACTGCGGCTCGTCGCAAGTCCCGCCTATCTCGGGTTTACAAGGCTGCGACCAACCAGACTGCTCCTGCCAGCTAGGAACCGTACTCGTGTCTGCAGCCGGACAGGTACAGCCACCAACCCTGGGAGACACCATCCCTCCACTGCCCGACCTATCTCCAATGCTCGATCTCATCGATAGCCACGTTCATCTCAACTTCAACCGGTTTGACGGAGAGCTGGACGAGGTGTCACAGCGATGGCGTGCTGCGGGGGTATCGCAGCTCGTTCATTCATGCTGCACTCCAGATGAATTTGAACAGTTACAGGCGATTGCCGACCGTTTTCCGGAAGTCTTTCTGGCTGTCGGTTTGCATCCGCTGGATGTGGAGAACTGGGAGCAGAAAGCTGCTGCGATCGTGACCGATATTCGCCGTTTGGCTTCAAGTGATGGGCGAGTGGTGGCGATCGGAGAAACAGGGCTTGATTTCTTCAAGGCGGAAAATGCTGACGAACAAATCGAGTCGTTTCGCGCCCATGTCCAGGTGGCTCGGGAACTTGACCTGCCCTTAATTGTCCATTGTCGCGATGCAGCTTTGGCCGCACGCGATCTGCTGCAAGAGATGGGGCCTGTACGGGGCGTGATGCATTGCTGGGGGGGCACTCCAGCAGAAACTGCCTGGTTTGTTGAGCTGGGCATGTACATCAGCTTCAGTGGTATTCTTACTTTTAAGAGTGCTGCTGATATTCGCGCATCAGCAGCGACTGTTCCAGATGATCGTCTGCTGATCGAGACCGATTGCCCGTTTTTGGCTCCTGTTCCCCACCGAGGGAGGCGCAACGAGCCTGCTCATGTGGCTCACGTAGCACGGCAGCTTGCAGACATCAAGGGGATTGCCCTGGCCGATGTTGCTACGCTTACCTCAGCCAACGCTCGCCGATTGTTTGGGCTGCCCCAGCCGTCTCCATCAGTGACTCGAAAGCAATCCTTGCGGGAACCTAGCGTCGAAGCTGCTTAATCCAGTTCGACACAAATTTTTACTTGACCGATTGACGGACGTGCCACCGATTTTTATAATTGGAGGCCTGATGTCAGCGCGACCTTTCTGAGAAACGCATGAATAGTTTGACAACTGCGATTTCCGCGAACACACTACCTGACTTGGTGGAGGTTCAGCGGAAAAGTTTTTTGTGGTTTTTAAGCGAAGGATTTGAAGAGGAACTACTCAGCTTTTCCCCTATTGTCGACTACACCGGTAAGCTCGAACTCCACTTCCTACCCGACTACAAGTCTGGTGACGCCTCGAAAGGTTACAAGATTCATCCGCCCCGTTACGACGCAGACGAAGCCAAGCGTCGCGACGCTACCTATCAAGCTCAGATTCGCGTCCCCACTCGCCTGATCAACAAAGAAACGGGCGAAATTAAAGATATGGACGTGTTCATCGGCGATCTGCCGTTGATGACCGACCGCGGTACGTTCATCATCAATGGTGCCGAGCGGGTCATCGTCAATCAGATTGTCCGTAGCCCCGGTGTCTACTACAAAGAAGAGATCGATAAAAACGGTCGTCGCACCTACAACGCCAGCCTGATTCCCAACCGTGGCGCCTGGTTGAAGTTTGAGACCGATAAGAACGACTTAGTTTGGGTTCGTATCGATAAAACCCGCAAGCTGTCTGCTGCTGTACTGCTAAAAGCTCTCGGTTTGAGCGACGCGGAAATCAACGATGGGTTGCGCCACCCCGAGTACATCCAAAAGACAGTCGAAAAAGAAGGGAACTTCTCAGAAGAAGAGGCCCTGATGGAGCTGTACCGCAAGTTGCGCCCCGGCGAACCTCCGACGGTAGCTGGCGGTCAGCAGCTGCTAGAATCGCGCTTTTTCGACCCCAAACGCTACGATTTGGGCCGGGTGGGTCGCTACAAGCTCAACCGTAAGTTGAATCTCAACATTCCTGAAAATATCCGAGTACTGACCACCACGGATATTCTGACGGCGATCGACTATCTGATTAACTTAGAATTCGACATCGGCCAAATTGATGATATCGACCACTTGGGAAACCGTCGCATTCGATCCGTTGGCGAACTCCTGCAAAACCAAGTACGCGTTGGTTTAAATCGCCTAGAGCGCATCATTCGCGAGCGGATGACGGTCTCAGAGTCCGAAAGTCTGACTCCGGCGTCACTGGTTAACCCCAAGCCCCTTGTCGCAGCTATCAAAGAGTTCTTCGGCTCCAGCCAACTGTCCCAGTTCATGGATCAGACGAACCCATTAGCCGAGCTGACTCACAAACGCCGTTTGTCGGCATTGGGCCCTGGCGGCTTGAGCCGCGAGCGTGCTGGCTTTGCTGTTCGAGACATCCACCCCAGTCACTACGGACGCATCTGCCCGATTGAAACACCTGAAGGTCCGAACGCCGGTCTGATTGGTTCGCTAGCCACCCACGCCCGCATCAACCCCTATGGATTTATTGAAAGTCCGTATTGGTTGGTGAAAGACGGAGTGGTTCTCAAGGAGCGGGCCCCAGTGTACTTAACCGCTGACGAAGAGGACGAATACAGGGTGGCACCGGGGGACATTCCTCTGGATGAAAGCAATGCCATTCGCGGTGAACTGGTGCCGGTGCGGTACCGTCAAGAATTCGGTACCGCCCACCCCGATGAGGTGCACTACGTACAGGTGTCGCCCGTACAAGTTATTTCCGTTGGAACGTCGCTGATTCCCTTCCTGGAGCACGACGACGCCAACCGCGCTCTGATGGGCGCTAACATGCAGCGTCAAGCGGTGCCTCTGCTGAAGCCCGATCGCCCCCTCGTAGGTACCGGTATTGAAGCTCAGGCTGCGCGCGACTCCGGCATGGTGGTAGTCTGCCGTGCCAACGGTGTCGTTACTCGCGTGACTTCTGAGGAGGTCGTCGTCCAGACGGATGCAGGCAACGGGCCTACGGTGTACCGACTGCAGAAATACCAGCGTTCCAACCAAGATACTTGCCTCAACCAACGGCCTCTGGTGGAAGTCGGCGATCGCGTTGTCGCTGGTCAGGTCTTGGCAGATGGCTCCGCCACCGAAGGGGGAGAGCTGGCTCTCGGACAAAACGTCCTAGTGGCTTATATGCCTTGGGAAGGTTACAACTACGAGGACGCCATCCTGATTAGCGAACGGTTGGTATACGACGATATCTTTACCTCCGTCCACATCGAAAAGTTTGAAATTGAAGCCCGCCAGACCAAGCTGGGGCCCGAAGAAATCACCCGCGAAATTCCCAACGTGGGTGAAGACTCGCTGCGCAACCTCGACGAGCAAGGTATCGTCCGTGTCGGGGCTTGGGTACAGTCCGGCGACATCCTAGTCGGTAAGGTTACCCCCAAGGGTGAATCCGATCAACCCCCGGAAGAAAAGCTCTTGCGCGCCATCTTTGGTGAAAAAGCCCGTGATGTGCGTGACAACTCCTTGCGAGTTCCTAACGGCGAGAAAGGCCGAGTGGTTGACGTGCGCGTCTTTACCCGCGAGCAAGGGGATGAATTGCCCCCCGGCGCCAACATGGTGGTGCGGGTTTATATCGCTCTGAAACGCAAGATTCAGGTGGGTGACAAGATCGCAGGTCGCCACGGCAACAAGGGAATTATCTCTCGCATCCTTCCTTGTGAAGACATGCCCTACCTACCTGACGGCACTCCCATCGATATCGTTCTCAACCCACTGGGTGTTCCGTCCCGTATGAATGTGGGTCAGGTGTTTGAGTGTTTGCTGGGTTGGGCTGCTGGAAACCTTGGAGTGCGCTTCAAACTGATGCCGTTTGACGAAATGCACGGGGAAGAAGCCTCGCGTGCAACCGTTCGGGCCAAGCTGTCGGAGGCACGTGAGAAAACCGGTAAGGATTGGATCTACACCGAGGACGGTGCCTACGCCGGCAAGATGCAGGTGTATGACGGACGAACGGGCGAACTATTCGATCAGCCGGTGACTGTTGGACGTGCCTATATCCTTAAGCTGGTTCACTTGGTGGACGAAAAAATCCACGCCCGCTCCACCGGGCCCTACTCGCTGGTTACCCAGCAACCGTTGGGAGGCAAAGCGCAGCAGGGCGGTCAACGATTTGGCGAAATGGAAGTGTGGGCTCTGGAGGCCTTCGGTGCCGCTTATACCCTGCAAGAGCTGCTGACGGTGAAATCCGACGACATGATCGGACGGAACGAAGCCCTCAACGCGATCGTCAAGGGCCAGCCAATTCCGCGTCCTGGCACACCGGAATCCTTCAAGGTACTGATGCGCGAGTTGCAGTCCCTGGGATTGGATGTCTCGGTTCATAAGGTAGACACCAATCTGGATGGTACCTCCGAACATACCGAGGTGGACTTGATGGCCGATGCCAGTCATCGCCGCACGCCATCTCGACCCACGTACGAGTCGGTAACTACGGAAGATCTGCAAATCCCTCCGTCTGCTGACGGTCAGCCTGCGGCTCAGCAGGCAGTCGCTACCGTGCCGGCAGTGGCTGTCGCCGAGGCGGCAACTGCGGTCGCTGAAGCCGCTCCTGCGGCAGAGGGCGGTGTAGCCGAGACAGAAGCTGCTGGTGCCGAAGCCAACGGAGCAGTAGATGTTGCTGTGGTGGAGGAGACACCTATCGCGACTGAAGATACCGGCACCGACGAATAGAGTCTTTCCCCGTAGCTCAACCCGCCACTCCCTCTTAGGAACGTAGAGTGTTTGGGCGTACGGGGATTGGACTGCAGTTAGAGAAGCACTGAGCTGAGACTTATCGAGATACCAACAATGAGCAAACTCGAGCAGCGTTTTGATTACGTCAAAATTGGTTTGGCCTCGCCCGATCGCATCAAGGACTGGGGGCAGCGTACACTGCCCAACAGTACGGTGGTGGGTGAAGTCACCAAGCCAGAAACCATTAACTACAGAACGCTGAAGCCGGAGATGGACGGCTTATTTTGCGAGCGTATTTTTGGTCCGGCAAAAGATTGGGAATGCCACTGTGGTAAGTACAAGCGGGTGCGACACCGCGGTATTGTCTGCGAGCGATGCGGTGTAGAGGTCACTGAATCTCGCGTGCGTCGTCACCGCATGGGCTACATCAACCTAGCGGCTCCTGTCACCCACGTTTGGTACCTCAAGGGGATTCCCAGCCACATTGCAACATTGTTGGATATGCCGCTGCGAGATGTCGAGCAGGTGGTGTACTTCAATGCGTACGTGGTCATCGATCCCGGCAATGCGGAGAATTTAACCTACAAGCAACTGCTGACCGAAGATCAGTTCATCGAGATCGAAGATCAATTGTACGAAGAGGGGTCCGAGCTACAGCTTGCCCCGGACTGGGCCATGATTGGTGCTGAAGCAGTGAAGAAGCTGCTGATGGACATCAAAATGGAGGAAGAGGCCGAGAAGTTGCGGGAAGATATCGCCACGTCGCGCGGCCAAAAGCGTGCCCGACTGATTAAGCGCTTGCGGGTGCTGGATAACTTCATTGCCACCGAATCCCGTCCGGAATGGATGATTCTGGAAGCTCTACCGGTGATTCCTCCAGATTTGCGCCCGATGGTGCAGTTGGATGGCGGACGATTTGCCACCTCTGACCTCAACGATCTCTATCGTCGCGTCATCAACCGCAACAACCGACTGGCGCGCCTGCAAGAGATCATGGCCCCCGAGATTATTGTCCGTAATGAAAAGCGGATGCTGCAGGAGGCTGTAGATGCGCTGATCGATAACGGTCGCCGCGGCCGCACGGTAGTTGGTGCCAATAACCGACCGCTGAAATCCCTCTCCGACATTATTGAAGGGAAGCAAGGGCGATTCCGTCAAAACTTGCTGGGTAAGCGGGTTGACTATTCCGGTCGTTCCGTCATTGTGGTCGGTCCCAAACTCAAGATTCACCAATGCGGGTTGCCGAAGGAAATGGCGATCGAGCTATTCCAGCCCTTTGTGATCCACAAGCTGATCAAGCGCGGCGTTGTCAACAACATCAAAGCCGCCAAGAAAATGATTGTCATGAACGATCCAGCAATTTGGGACGTTCTGGAGGAGGTGATTGACGGCCACCCCGTACTGCTGAACCGCGCTCCAACCCTTCACCGCTTGGGGATTCAAGCCTTCGAGCCCTTGTTGGTAGAAGGACGTGCCATTCAGTTGCATCCCCTGGTTTGTCCGGCATTCAATGCTGACTTTGATGGCGACCAGATGGCTGTTCACGTCCCCCTTTCACTGGAAGCACAGGCTGAGGCGCGCTTGTTGATGCTGGCATCAAATAACGTGCTGTCACCGGCCACGGGAACGCCAATCATTACTCCCAGCCAGGACATGGTTTTGGGTTGCTACTATCTCACGGCTGATAACCCCAAGCGCCAGAAAGGGCGGGGTAAGTATTTTGCCAACATGGAAGACGCTCTAGTTGCCTACGAACAAGGGGTTGTCGACCTGCATGCTTACATTTGGCTGCGCTACGACGACCCGGTCGAAGGTGGCGGGCAAGGGGAGCCGGAGGTCACCACAGAAACGGATGGCAGCAAGATTACCAAATATGAAAACCTCCGCATTCGCGAGACTCCGGATGGTCAACTGCTATCTCAGTACGTGTTCACCACCCCCGGACGAATTATCTTCAACAAAGTAATTCAGGAGTCTCTGGCTGTGTAAGCCACCGTTGAGAGCCGAGCTGGATGGTTGTCAGATATCCAATACTCTCAGACAGCCAATATCAAAATCCTAGCTCGGCGCTAGCTTTCCACTTGCAAAACTCTGCCCGCATTTGCACTCGAGGCCAAGCGAATATGACCCACCAGTTGCGCCACAACGAAACCGCTGAAAAACCTACTTTCCGCAATACGATTGTCGACAAACGAGGATTAAAGAAGCTGATCTCGTGGGCATTTGCCGAGTACGGTACTGCCCGTACTGCCCAAATGGCAGATGAATTGAAGGGCTTGGGATTCCGCTACGCCACCAAAGCAGGCGTATCGATCAGTGTAGAAGACCTAGAGATTCCGTCAGAAAAAAAGGAATTGCTCGCACAAGCAGAAGCAGAAATTGAGAATGCTCAAGAGCGCTACACTCGCGGCGAAATCACCGAAATTGAGCGCTACCAGAAGGTCATCGACACTTGGAACCAAACCAACGATGACATCAAAAATGCCATGCTTGAGAACTTCCGGATTAACAATCCGCTCAACTCGGTATACATGATGTCCAACTCTGGAGCACGTGGAAATGTGTCTCAGGTTCGCCAGCTGGTAGGTATGCGGGGTTTGATGGCCAATCCGCGTGGAGAAATTATTGACTTACCGATTAAAACCAATTTCCGCGAGGGCTTGACAGTTACGGAGTACATCATTTCCTCGTACGGTGCTCGTAAAGGCTTGGTAGACACCGCACTGCGGACGGCCGACTCAGGCTACCTGACCCGTCGTTTGGTGGATGTGTCCCAGGACGTCATTGTTCGCGATCAGGACTGCGGTACCGAACGCGGGATTGTCCTGGAATCCTTGCGGGATTCAGACAAGATCATCATCAACGTTGAAGAACGATTGATCGGTCGCACCGCGGCTCTAGATGTCACGCATCCCGAAACTGGCGAGGTGTTGGTAGCGCGAAACGAACCCATCAGTCACGAATTAGCTAAGGAAATCGTAGACTCTGGTGTCGAGCAGGTCATGGTGCGATCGCCTCTGACCTGCGAGGCCAACCGCTCGGTATGTCGGTTATGTTACGGCTGGAGTCTAGCTCATTCTCGACCGGTCGATATCGGTGAAGCTGTGGGAATTATTGCCGCACAGTCGATTGGCGAACCGGGTACCCAGCTAACGATGCGTACCTTCCACACTGGTGGTGTATTTACCGGTGAAATTGCCCGTCAGATTAAGGCCCCGTTTGACGGCAAGATTTCGTTCCCGAAGAAATTCCGTACTCGCCCGCTTCGTACTCGCCACGGAGACGATGCGTTACAGGTTGAAGTCGCCAACACGTTTAAGCTGGTTGGCAAAGGTAGCAACAAAGAGAGCTTCGAGGCCACACCTGGGTCAACTGTGTTCGTACAGGATGGTCAGGAAGTTAAAGAAGGCCAGATGATTGCTGAGGTAGCAGCTTCAGGTAAAACTGCCCGTAAGAGCACGGAAAAGGCTCAGAAAGATGTGGCCACCGATCTCTCGGGTGAGGTTCGGTTCGATAGCTTGCCGTTTGAGGAGAAAACTGACCGCCAAGGCAACACCACGTTCATGGTGCAGCGCCAGGGCATTATCTGGGTCATGTCGGGCGAAGTGTACAACTTACCACCTGGTGCCGAGCCTGTGGTTGAGAACGACGATCGCGTCGAGACAGGCTCCGTGATTGCAGAAACCTCATTGATTACCGAGCACGGTGGTGTCGTTCGCCTACCCGAGCAGGTAGACGGTAAGGGAGGCCGCGAGGTCGAAATCATTACCGCCTCTGTAGTCCTAGATCGGGCTCAGGTGCGCAGCGAAGCTCACTCGGGTCGCGAGCAATACATGTTGGACACCGCTACCGGCCAATCCTTCCTGTTGAAAGCAACCCCTGGCACCAAAGTGGGCAGTGGTGAAATTGTCGCCGAGTTGCAGGAAACCGAATTCCGTACTCAGATGGGCGGATTGGTCAAGTTTGCTGGCTTAGAAGTGGCTAAGCGCGGCAAAGCCAAGCAGGGATATGAAGTCACCAAAGGGGGGACAGTTCTGTGGGTACCCGAAGAATCCCACGAAGTAAACAAGGATATCTCGCTGCTGAACGTTGAGGACGGTCAGTACGTCGAGGCCGGTACTGAGGTAGTCAAGGACATCTTCTGTCAAACCAGTGGCGTGGTCGAGATTGCTCAGAAGAATGACATCCTGCGCGAAATCACTATTAAGCCAGGCAACGTTCATCTAATTGACAACCAAGAGGATCTGGAGGTCAAAAGCGGTACGCTCATTCAGCCGGGTCAGCAGGCGATTACTGGAGTGACAGTAGAGACACTGTCGTACATCGAGCAGTTGGAAACAACCGAAGGTCCCGCAGTGTTGCTGCGTCCGGTGGAAGAATTCACAATTCCCGATGAGCCTTCCGTTCCGAGCCAGGAATCGACCAACGAAGCGGGTCGCGCCATTCGCCTCAGAGCTGTCCAGCGCTTGCAGTTTAAAGATGGCGAGCGGGTCAAGTCCATTAACGGCGTAGAGTTGCTCAAAACGCAACTAGTTCTGGAAATTGCGACCGAAGCCCCTCACCTGAAAGCCGATATTGAGCTGGTTCAGGACGAGAGCGATCCTGATTTGCAACGTTTGCAACTGGTGATCTTGGAAACCCTGCTGGTGCGTCGCGATAATGAGGCCGATCTCACTCAAGGCAGCACTCATACTCGTCTGTTGGTGCAAGAAGGGGACACAATCGAGCCAGGAGCCATCGTTGCCCGTACCGAGATTCAGGCCAAAGGAGCAGGCATCATCCGCGGTCTGCGCGATGGGGTAGAAATGGTGCGCCGCTTGCTTACGATTACCGAGGGTGATTTGGTGACTGTGCCCCTAGAGCAGCCCTCCTCTCACGAGGTGGGAGACATTGTGCGCGTGGGCGATGCGCTTGCCGAAGGAGCTATCGCACCTGAATCCGGTGTCGTCATGGCCGTTGCCAACGACCAGATTACCCTCAGGATTGGACGTCCGTATCTCGTGTCTGCCGGTGCCATTCTGCAGGTTGGAGATGGCGATTTGGTCCAGCGAGGAGATAATTTGGCTCTGCTGGTGTACGAACGGGCCAAGACTGGAGACATCATTCAGGGTCTACCTCGTATTGAAGAGCTGCTAGAAGCGCGCAAACCCAAGGAGATGTGCGTTCTCTGCAAGAGTTCTGGTGTGGTTCAACTGACTCGCGATGAGGATCAGCTCGACATCAAAGTGCTGGAAGGAGATGGTACGGTTTCCGACTACCCGCTGCTACCGGGCCAAAATCCGATTGTGGCGGATGGTCAGCAGGTACAGGCCGGTGAGCCGCTGACCGATGGCCCGATCAATCCCCACGACCTGTTGGAAGCCTTCTTCGAGTACCACAAGGGTGAAATGGGGATTGACCAAGCGGCCATGTTTGCCATCCGTGAGGTCCAGCGGTTCTTTGTGAATGAAGTTCAGAATGTTTATCGCTCCCAAGGGGTAGACATCTCTGACAAGCACATTGAGGTCGTGGTTCGCCAGATGACGTCAAAGGTGCGTGTGGACGATGGTGGAGACACAATTCTGCTGCCTGGCGAATTGGTAGACCTCTATCAGATCCAACAGACAAACTCGACGATGGCGATCGCCGGCATGGCCCCTGCTCAATACACTCCTGTATTGTTGGGTATCACCAAAGCCAGCTTGAATACAGACAGCTTCATTTCGGCAGCTAGTTTCCAAGAGACAACTCGCGTACTGACTGAAGCAGCGATCGAAGGCAAGTCAGACTGGTTGCGCGGTCTCAAAGAGAACGTGATTATAGGTCGATTAATTCCTGCCGGTACGGGCTTCAATTCCTACAGCGAGGAATCTGATGATTCGGATATCCTGCCAGATGACGGCGATCGTCCGTATCCGGCACCGTCTGTTGGAGGGGTAACCCTTGCCGATGGAGAAGAGCTAGTTGATGACTTTACTGCGAAGGAAGCAATTTTGAAGGAAGAGCAAAAGCAATCCGGCGGCTCTGATATTGAGCAGTAGTCCACAAAGTTATATCTCTAAGAGAATAGCTTGACAACCCTGATTGATTTTCTCAACGTTGTTGTACTTCATTACCGAAAGAGGACTAGTGTCAGCGTAGCCCATCTTCGCTGACACATTTTTTAAGACAATAGGAAAGAAAACCTATAAATGTACATGATAAACTGTATGCGAAATATTGATTCTTAGCACGTTTCAATGAAGGTTCAGAATGTCAACTAGCGCCACTTTTGAATGAAAGCGGAAAGGGGTCGCACAATATTTGTAGGAATGATAAGCGAGAGAAGAGCTGATATAGGTGCTTTACGATTTAACAACAAGCGTAGTAATGAGGAAGAATATATTCTCGAACTAATGCGATCTTTGCTCCATTTACTACCCAAAAGCATTAATTCATAGGCTCTGTGTTGAAGACCTATTTCTGTGTAAATATCAAAATGTTTATGCGCCAATTCGGACCAAGCAACCGGTGTAACTTGCTTACTATTTTACCCT
>JBCBVA010000004.1:0-75029 GCA_039817825.1 Cyanobacteria bacterium J06642_12
ATACCCATCAACGGTATAGTCCGCATTCGCAAAATCAGGAGAATCTAAAATCCCACCACTACCAACTTCGTTAAAACCTTCAGCCAGCTGTACACCAGCTCCCTCAACGACTCCAGTATCAGGCACTTGTTGTCCGAAGAATGCAGTATCGTCTGGCAGCTCAGTATTGACCTCAGTTCCAGCATCGTATGCTTCCGAACCTAGGACGCTAATATTCAAGGGGTTAAAATTACCATTCTCATCAAATAACTCATAGGCAAATTCATTTTCATTTCCGATAAAGGTGTCATTGCTAGGCAGCACCATCGAGGCAAAACTAAAGTAGCGAGCATTGTCTTGAGAGGTATCGACTAGTAACTCCAGTCTGACGGTTTCCCCTGGTGCAATAGGGGCATTGCCAGCCGTTCCATCAACGTGTCCCAATCCACTGAAGGCAAATTCTTCGGCAATAACGCTATTGTTACCATCCTCAGCTAAACGCTCTAATCCTGGTGACGATGGTCTACCCGTATCGAAGGTGTCGAACCCTCCATGTACTCCGACCCAGACCGGGGTCAAACTCGTACCATTTGTGGGAGCCGTGTTAGTAACTTGGACGACAACTTGCTGTAGCGACATCAATGCTTCCTCTACGTTTGTGGTGGGTGATTCATTTGTCAGAAAAATAAGAGCGCCGTAAGACAATAGCCGCCTCAAAACAATAGCCGTCTCAAAACAAACGCACAGCAAAACATTCACACGGTTGTGTGAAGCAAAATACGCGATCGCATCCGAAACTATTTTCGTTCTGCTAAGACGTTACCTACACTGGCTGCTTACGTTTGCTGCCTGCCCTGTTGTATTGAAAATCTGACGCGGCAGCATACTCTATCCACTCAGGAGAGAGGCTACAAATTTTATTAGAAAATTGGTTGAGACTAAAATGAGAATATCCTCATCTCTACTTAAGTCATTCCCAAGCGAAAACGTTGGAGCTAAATGCGAGACATTCAGCCCAGCTTAACGATCGGAAATCCTCCGAGAGCCCGACCGTCCACGAGAAATAGTCAGTGGAAATGCTGTCGTCTTTGGATTCCAATTACACCGCCCAGTGCTTGGCTCGCTTCACCGCCTCCTTCCATAATCCGAAGTTCTTCTGAGCCTGCTCGGCTCCCTCGCCGGGAACAAACACCCGATCGACCTGACGCTTAGCCACCATCTCCGCATAGCTGGGATAGAACCCTGCTGCCAAGCCTGCTGCAAATGCTGCCCCCTGAGCCGTTGCATCTGCGAGTGCCGGACGTTCCACCTCAATTCCGGCCGCATCCGCCTGGAACTGCATCAAGAAATCATTCTGGCTGGCTCCGCCATCCACTTTCAGTCGGCGAATCGGAGTTCCCAAATCCTTGTTGACGCACTCCACAATCTCGCACACCTGATAAGCGATCGCCTCCACCACCGCCCGCACCATGTGCTCCCGCTTCGCTCCGCCGGTAATGCCAACGTAAGCTCCCCGCGCCGTCATATCCCAATGGGGAGCCCCTAAGCCGCTCAAGGCCGGGACGAAAAACACTCCGTTACTATCGGGTACCGACTGACAAATGCCTTCAGTTTCTTCAGAGGATTGAATAATACCGAGACCGTCCCGCAGCCATTGAATGCAGGCACCGCCGGTAAACATGCTGCCTTCCAGAGCGTATCCGGCACTGAATCCCGTCCCTGACTGGCCGTTCCCAGAGGTTTTGTCCGTCCAAGCCACGGTCGTCAGTAGCTGATTGTTCGATCTCGCGATCGCATCCCCGGTATGGGACACCAAAAAGCAGCCGGTGCCGTAGGTGCATTTCATCAAGCCGGGGCGATCGCAGCCGTGGCCGTACAGTGCAGCCTGCTGATCTCCCAGCACCGCCATCACCGGTAACTCTACACCGCAAATATCGGGGCTTAAGGTGCCGAAGTTGCCCAGACTGGGTTCGATGCTGGGGAGAAAAAGGCGAGGTATGCCGAATAAATCCAGTAGGGTGTCGTCCCACTCTCCCGACCCAATATTGAACAGCATGGTGCGGCTGGCGTTGCTGTGGTCGGTGGCATGGACTTTGCCTCCCGTTAAATTCCACAGCACCCAGGTATCGACGGTTCCAGCAAGGACGTTACCGAGATCGATGTCCGGCTGCGTGCGCTTCACTTCATCCAACAGCCAACTGAGTTTGCTAGCCGAGAAATAAGCATCTAAGACCAAGCCCGTTCGCTCGGCAATGTCTTGAGCGTGTCCCGCTTCCCGTAAGCGATCGCAAGCGGATGCAGTCCGACGATCCTGCCACACAATCGCCTTGTGCAAGGGTTGCCCAGTCGTCTTATCCCACAACAAGCAGGTTTCCCGCTGCACCGTCAGCCCAACGGCTTGTACTGCAGTCGGCTCAATCCCCGAAGACGCAAACACCTCGCGAATGACGGTCTGAGTATCCTGCCAAATTTCGCTAGCATCGTGCTCCAGCCACCCCGGTTGGGGGTAGTACTGCGTTAATTCCTTGTACGCCTGCACGATCGCCTGTCCGTCAGCATCAAACAGGATGGCACGATTTCCCGTAGTTCCCAGATCGAGGGCCAGAATATAGCTCAAGCAAACACCTCTGCAGTACCGACAGGCAGGTCATCAACCACTCCCGATCGGTCTCACCTTCATCCATCAGAGGTACGTCCAGTCCAGACCGTCCAAGCAGCACTCAACCTGCTAATGCCACACATACGGGCCAAACTCACAAACTGCGCAAATATTCCACGGTTTTAAAGATTGCAGCGGTGGTGTCAGTCGGTTGTTTGAATGAATGTTGCAGGAGCATACGTCCCGTAAGACATCAAGGATGTTTCTGTGAAGCTGACTTCAGCCAAGGAACTGGCTCCATATCTCAATAAAGAAGCAGATATTTAAAAGCCTTTTAACCCAGCCATAACCCATTTTCTCGCGAACTTCACGCAGGATGACAGGTAAAAGAGATTGACCTGTCAGAGCAATGAAATTTAATCGCAGACAATTCCTGATGATGCTGGGCGCTAGTGCAGGAGCAACTGCGGCCTCTAATCTCATTCAGTGGCCCTATGCTGCTAACACCGGAGCCGCTACTGCCGCGTCCATTCCCTTCCCCACCCTGCTAGGCGCCATGCCCATCCTCACTAGCGGCATCGAAGGCGATGAGCCCCAGATCGAGGCATACTCAGAATTTTCCGTCTCCGATGATGTCGTTCTGCCAGAAGGCTATACCTACGATGTGGTGGCCGCCTGGGGAGACGACGTGGGAGACTCCCGCTTTGGTTACAACAATGACTACCTCTCCTTCGTAGAGACCGGCCCTGGCAACGGCTTCCTCACCATCAACTTTGAATACATTAGTGGGGCCACCTGGCTGGCCACGTTCCCCGACGTGATTGGCGGATCGGTCGAACTCGGCACCGTCACGGCTGCCCTCTCAGAAGAGGGCGAAATTGATGTCTTTAGCCTTGATGACAGCGATCCCATCAAAACCGAATTGGTGGCTGTTGCTCGCGAGGCCATGATCGACCAAGGAATCGGAGTGATCTCCATTCGCCGCAACGAAGACGGCAGTTGGGAACGCACATTTTCAGCGAGCGATCGCCGCATTACCGGTATCTCCGGCCTGGACGACGATCGCTACCTCAAAGCCACCGGCCCCGCCGTCGCCATTTTCGAAAAAGCCGAGCGCCAAGGGTACGACGACGGCCTGGGAGCACAAATTATCGGCACCTTCGGTAACTGCTCCGGCGGCACCACCCCCTGGGGCACCGTCCTCAGCGCCGAAGAAAACTTTCAAAATCAAGTGGTGGAGCCCGTCCTTGCCGATGGTTCTTCCCCTAGCCCCGCCGACTCTCCTGTTGTCATGGGTGATGGTGATTTTAACGGCCACGGTAATACGTTTGGCCTCGCCGGTAACAAGTACGGCTGGATGGTAGAAGTCGATCCGGCTAACCCTGACGACTTCGGCACCAAGCACACCTGGCTGGGTCGCTTCCGCCACGAGGCGGTTGCCGTCCGTGCTGAAGCGGGTGCGCCACTTGCCGTATATTCCGGGTGCGATCGCCGCAGCGGTCACGTCTATAAATTTGTCAGCACCGACGCGGTTGCCGATCCCGCGGACAAAGGCAACTCAGCTCTGATGGGCAATGGCGTTCTCTACGCTGCCAAGTTCCACGAAGACGGTACCGGCGAATGGATGGCCCTCAATCCCGATACTCCTGTCAACCCCGTTCGCCCCAGCGACGTGTTTGGTGAGGATGACGAGCCCATTGTGGTTCTGCCCCAGCGTCCAGAGGGGGGAGTGTTTAAGGCCATGACTGATGCTGACATTGATGACTTTAGCGCTAAATTTTCCACCCTAGCCGACCTCTACGAAGGCACCTCCGAAGAGAAGCAAGGGGCCATCCTAATCGACGCCCACTATGCCGCCAACGCCGCTGGTGCCACTACCACTGCCCGACCCGAAGACACGGACTTAGCCCCCGACGGCAGTATATTCATTGCCTTCACCTCCGGCATCCCTGGTAGCGATGGCGGCCCCAACAAAGCCATCTTCAGTGTTGATGGTGCTGCTTACGAACACGGCTGGATCTTCAAGCTGGTGGAAGATGACAACGCCCCCGGAGCCATGACCTTTACCTGGGAGAGAACAGCGGTTGGTGGCGAGCCCGTCGAGGGGGGGTTGGGCTTCTCCAACCCTGACAACCTGGAGTTCGATAGCAACGGCAACCTGTGGATGGTGACGGATATGTCCAGCAGTCGCCAGAACAAAGCTGTGCCTGCCGGTCGAGTGGACGAAGAAGGAGAGCCTCTCAGCCAGTCCAGTTTGCGTGGTCTGTTTGGCAACAACTCTGTCTGGTATATCCCCACTTCGGGTGAGAATGCCGGACAAGCGTACCTGTTTGCCTACGGGCCAATGGACTGTGAAATGACTGGGCCGTTTGTGACCGCCGACAATAGCACTTTGTTTTTGGCGGCACAGCATCCAGGGGAGGTGAACGGCGTTCGTCAGGACATGGCCTCCGAGGTTCGCGACTACGAAATGCGCACAACTGGTGGGGCTACATTTATGCAAAAGCGCGAGGTTCCGGTGGGTTCCAACTGGCCTGCCAAGACCGCTAATGCGGCACCCCGCCCTGCGGTTGTAGCCGTGCGTCGCACTGACAATCAGTCGCTGGTGTAGTCGTCGGGAAATATCAATCGGAGTGGAGTCGTAGTAGCAAGCAGCGATCCACTCCGATTGACATTTCAATGTTTTGTGGCGCGATGCCGTCAGGGGTTGAACGAGCCACCAGACTTGCTCGCTTGCGCTGACAGAATCTACGCTAGTAACAGGAATTCCTGTTGGAAGAATTTATTTCGACCCATCGCTAGCGCGGTTGAATGACCGATCGCAATCCGAGAGCAGTCAGTAGGGCACCCATCACCAATAGCAAAATACTCGGAGGATTGGGCAATGCTGACGGCGGCACGGCAGCCTCCAAGTTGGAGTTACTGGGATTGTCGGCATCGTAGGCGATCGCTACCGTTGACCGACCGCTCAGTTGGCTGTTGTAAACATCGGGGGCTAACTCCAGCTGTCCTTGAAAATAGAACTCACCATTCGGTAAATCCGATGCGGCCTCTGCGGCCTCGAACGCAGCTTGGTAAGACCCTTCGGAGGCTGTACCCCCCTGCATAAACTGCTCTTGTAACAGATCGTTGACCTCTGCAGGAGAGACGGTCGAAGCACCCGGAGTATCGGCATCGGCAGGGGCTGTAAATTGGTAGGTGATGTCGTACTGCACCACCCGTCCCGACGAGGTATTAATCAGTTGTGATGCATTGATAACAGTTCCAGTGGTTTGGGCGTCCCGCGATCGGGCCAGCTGGTGCCACTGGCGCGATTCTTGCATAGCGTCCCACGACCCCTTGCCACCGATCGCCAAAAACATGATGCCTACCACCAGCGGCTTAATTGCAATTCTGCGAGGCGACTGTTGAGCTTGAACCATTTGTTCCCACTGCACGTCTGCTAAGTTATGGGGCAGGATAACTCAATTTCGTATGCCACATCGGTGATTCAAGCAACGACTACCTATGTCCCTACCCCTACCCCCTGGTGATTTCGGCCTCCCCGTCATTGGCAACACCCTCAACTTTTTCACCGACCCGGATTTCGCTCGCAAACAGCACGAAAAATACGGCCCGCTGTTCAAAACTCGCTTGCTCGGTCAACCCACTATTTTTGTGCAAGGGCCGGATGCCAATCGCTTTTTGTTCAGCCAAGAGAGCGATCGCTTCGCTGTCACTTGGCCGGCCAGCGTTCGGACCCTGCTCGGCCCTCTGTCCCTAGCATTGCAAACTGGCGGAGTCCACGCTCAGCGACGCCGCCTGATGGCACAAGCCTTTCAGCCCAGAGCATTGGCAGGCTACATCGACACGATGGAAGCTATCAGCGATCGCTACTTCCAGCACTGGGCGCAAACATCCTCGCTGACGTGGTACCCGCAACTGCGGCGCTATACCTTCGACATCGCGTGCAAGTTGTTGGTGGGACTGGACAACGCATCTGAAACCGACTTGGGAGAGCTATTCGAGATTTGGTGCTTGGGATTGTTTACCTTTCCGGTGAACCTGCCCTGGACGTCATTCGGAAAGGCGAAGCGCAGCCGGGACTTGCTATTGGCGGAGCTAGAGAGGCTGATTCGCGATCGCAAGCAAGCCGAACAGAGCCCAGACACTACCGATGCCCTCGAACTCCTTCTGAACGCAACCGACGACAACGGCGATCGGCTGTCGATTGAAGAGCTCAAGGATCAAGTCTTGCTATTGCTGTTTGCCGGCCACGAAACCCTGACGTCTTCGCTGGCCTCCTTCTGCTTGACGATTGCCCAAAATCCCGAGGTCAAAGCCAAAGCAAAGGCCGAACAACAAGCATTAACAGGACAACCCTTCACTCTGGATACGCTGAAGCAGATGATCTATCTAGAACAGGTGCTCAAAGAGGTGCTGAGGGTGGTGCCTCCGGTTGGCGGTGGGTTTCGCAAAGTCCTGCAGACGTGCGAGTACGGCGGCTATCAAATTCCGAAAGGCTGGACGGTGTTGTACCAAATCAATCGCACCCATCAAGATCCCGACATTTACCAACAGCCGCAGACCTTTGACCCCGATCGCTTTGGAGACGGTCGTTCTGAAGATAAAGCCAAGCCGTTTAGTCACGTTCCATTTGGCGGTGGTCTGCGGGAATGTCTGGGGAAAGAATTTGCTCGGCTGGAAATGAAAATTTTCGCCGCCAAGTTACTGCGAGAGTACGATTGGACGCTGCTACCCGACCAAAATTTAGACTTTACGATTGCACCCACTCCTATTCCCAAAGATGGGCTGAAAGTGGACTTCTGGGCAACCGGTTCGTGGGAGAAGCAACCGTGAATGTTAGCGTTCGCAGACGCTAAAACGGACTGATTTATTGCGTATCGAGTATCAGCCCATAGGATAGCCACTAGCTACCCAAGCCTTCTCCCCCACCACAGCATGGTCTCCCTGCGCTCAAAACCAGCCACAGCCTCCGATTGGTCGTACTCCACAACGGATTGGCAGCGCATTGAACAGTTAGGTCGCTGGGTTGACCAAACTTTACAAGAGTCTGGCGTCCGCCTAACGATGGGGGGCGAGCCGACATTTGTATCTGGCAGCGATTTTGAATCCCTCCAATGGCACACGGCAGCACTGGGGACCGACAAGCGACGCTTGGCAGAGCAGTTGCTGATGCAGCTCCAACAATCCTTTGGTCTCGGGGGATCGCTACTCCATCATGGACTCGGTAAGCTCTATCCGGGAGAGAGCCAGCCCCGCTGGGGGTTGGGATGCTACTGGCGAGCCGATTCAGTTCCTCTGTGGACTCATCCCCACTATTTAATATCTGCGGATAATCGCGATCTCACCATTGGCGTCAGTCAGACTCCAGCCAGCGCCCAACAGTTCGCAGACCGCCTCATCGAACAGTTGGGTATTAGCCCCAACGGCCTCCACGAAGCCTGCGATCGCCAAACAGGAGCACGGGCAGGATGGGCGATCCCCCTACTGTTGGTGCAACAGGACGGACATCTACGATGGAGTACCTGCCGCTGGGAGCTATCCAATGGTGCCCGCACTTTACCGTTACTCGCTGGGGATTCCCCAATTGGCTTGCGTCTGCCCCTGCACGACATAACCTGGTCGGATGCACTCACCACTGAAGCTCAGCCTATCCTCTCTGCTCCTGCCACCGTGACCAGCGGAGTCCCTGCAGAATCTCCTCCCAACTCTATCTGCGTTGCCCTGGGGCTGGACATTCGAGATGGAGTCTTGCACGTCTTTCTGCCTCCTCTCAGCTCTGCCCGCAGCTTTGTGGATTTAGTTGGGGCGATCGAGCAGGTGGCAGTAGACACCTCAACCCCGATTGCTCTGGAAGGCTATCCTCCTCCAGCCAATACCGGCATCTCGGGATTTCAAATTACGCCCGATCCTGGAGTGCTCGAAGTCAACATCCACCCGGTCAACACCTGGCCAGACCTAGTTGAACAAACTCAACGGGTGTACGATGCCGCCCAATCCTGCGGCCTAACGGCTTGGAAACCCACCACCAACGGACACCCAACCAACACGGGGGGAGGAGCCCACATCACCATTGGTGGTTCGACAGTGGTAGACAGCCCACTCCTGCGGCGTCCAGACTTACTGCGTAGCCTGCTAGCCTACTGGCACAATCACCCCAGCCTGTCCTACGTCTTTACCGGTTTATTTGTTGGTCCCACCAGCCAAGCACCGCGCCTAGATGAGTCTCGCCTGGAAACTCTGTACGAGTTGGACATCGCGTTCCAGCAATTGTCCCCCCATCGAGCGATCGCCCCTGAAGATCTGGATAGGTTACTCTCCCACCTGTTGGTTGATACCTCCGGCAATGCCCACCGCACGGCGCTGTGCATCGACAAGCTCTATCCCCGGAACAACCCTCGCCTGCAATTGGGGCTGTTGGAATTTCGGGGGTTTGCCATGCCCCCCACAGACCAAATGCGCCTGCTGCAGCTGTTGTTGGTGCGTTCGTTAGTAGCCATGCTGTGGCAACAGCCGTACAGAGAGCCCCTGATTCGCTGGGGCACCCAATTGCACGATCGCTTCCTCCTACCCGACCCTTTGAACGTCGATTTACAGAGGGTTCTGTCCGACCTATCCGACGCGGGTATGCCCTTCCAGCAGACTTGGTTCGAACCATTCTTCAATTTTCGATTTCCGACGTACGGTGTGGCGCATTTCAACAATTGCCCAGGCATGGCCGTGACATTGGAGCTTCGACAGGCGATCGAACCGTGGAACGTCATTGGCACGGGAGGCGATGACGGCACAGCTCGGCTTGTTGATACCTCTTTGGCTCGCATTCAAATCAAGTTAGACATCCAAGATGCCAGCGCTGATCGCTACGACGTTACCTGCAACCACTACCGTGTTCCCCTCCATCGCCTCTCAACCAATACCTGGGTGGGTGGAGTCCGGTTCCGCACCAGTACCCCATCCGGTGCCTCCCTTCCGGCCACGGCCCCCGATCGCCAATTAGTCTTCAACATTATCGATACACAAGAGCAGAGATCGCTGGGGGGCTGCACGTATGTCCCCTATGCCCAACCTGGAGGCCAATCGTTCACAATCCATCCGTCACACGGTCATCGCTCTTGCTCCGTCCCCAGCCACGAAATCTCCCCCAGCCCGGAATACCCCAGCCTATTGGATATACGCCGAATACCACCAGCGTAGGGGCCGTTGGGATTGAGACCGCTCGGGTTTGGCAGGACAACAATCAAAACTAATAACGCGAGCAACATTGGTTGCTCGCGTTATTCGAGACTGCCTATAGTATCAAAGCTATGGTTACATCTTAGATAAAACAGACTTCACACAAATAGGTTCGGCTACTTAGTAACGTCGACGCGGCATGCGGTCTCGAACGGGTACAGGAATAGGCTGATGCTGTGGTTGCGGCTGCGCATCACCACCCAGAGCTTCCGCGATCTTGTCGAACCAATCGCGAAGCTTATCCAGGATGCGGCCAATCAAACCCATATTGCTGTTACCCACCCAATAGAATTTGTTAGATAACTCAATATAACAAGAATACCCAAGATGATGACAGGGTTAAGGAAAATCCTGGATTTCAGTACTGTTGGCCTCATAGCCGTAGCTAATTCTACTGAGAGATCGCACCCCTAGCAGAATTTATGACGGCGATCTCCCTTTCACGCTCTTGGAGGCGGCATCTATCTCTGCCCTCAGGTCAGCCTTGTTCGACACGAGGGTTGGTTAGGCTTGCGATGAAGTGTGACCTTCAACCACAAATACTGCAGCCAGCCTGAGGGAGAGCAATGCCCCATCACTGCTGTAAGGGCAGAGTCCTAGCGGTCAGGCTATTCCCAACCAGCACAAGACATTACTATAGAAACCTGACTCAAAATGCACGCTATGTCCGCCCAGACCTACCACATCACCACTTTCGGCTGCCAGATGAACAAAGCCGATTCAGAACGCATGGCTGGCGTGCTGGAGTCGTTGGGCTATACGGCAACCGATAACGAATTTAAAGCCGATCTGATCCTCTACAACACTTGCACCATTCGCGATAACGCCGAGCAGAAAGTATATTCCTATCTGGGGAAGCAGGCCAAACGCAAGCATAAAAACCCCGCCATCAAGATAGTGGTTGCCGGGTGCGTGGCTCAGCAGGAAGGGGAAAAACTCCTGCGCCGGGTCCCCGAGGTCGATTTAGTGATGGGGCCTCAGTATGCCAATCGTCTGGCGGATTTGCTGGCACAAGTGGATGCGGGCAACCAAGTGGCCGCCACTGAAGTCACCCACATCCCTGAGGACATCACTAAGCCCCGCCGAGACAGCGACATTACCGCTTGGGTCAACGTCATCTACGGATGCAACGAGCGCTGCACCTATTGCATCGTGCCCTCCGTACGCGGACTGGAACAATCGCGCACTCCCGACGCTATTCGCCAAGAAATCGAGATACTGGGGGCAGAAGGGTTCAAAGAGATCACGCTGCTGGGGCAAAACATCGACGCCTATGGCCGCGATCTGAATACTAATCTGGCCTCCTTACTGCGATACGTCCACGATGTGGATGGCATCGAGCGGATTCGCTTCGCCACCAGCCACCCCCGCTACTTCACCGAAGAGCTGATTGCTACCTGTGCCGAGCTACCCAAGGTGTGCGAGCAGTTCCACATTCCCTTCCAGGCAGGCAACAACGATGTGCTCAAGCGTATGCGCCGTGGATATACCCACGAGCGCTATCGCAGCATCATTGAGCTAGTTCGCTCCTACATGCCCGATTCGTCCATTACTGCCGATGCGATTGTGGCGTTTCCGGGGGAAACAGACGAGCAGTTTTTGGACACATTGCAGCTGATTCACGACATTGGCTTCGATGCGGTCAACACTGCAGCGTATTCTCCCCGCCCCGGCACCCCAGCTGCGACATGGGAAGGTCAGTTGAGCGAAGCGGTCAAGAGCGATCGCCTACAGCGCATTAACCGAGCTGTGGCTCAGTCTGCTGCAGAACGCAGCCAACGATATCTGGGTCGTACGGAAGAGGTTCTGGTGGAAGCGGTCAATCCCAAGCGTCCCGACCAAGTCAGCGGTCGCACCCGCACCGGCCGCCTCGTGTTCTTTGATGGGGATATTCAGGTGCTTCGCGGGCAATTGGTCACCGTTCGGATTGGAGAAGCCAGAGCCTTCAGCCTCACAGGCGAGCGACTTGGACAGGCCGCCCAGGCTTGTCGTTAAAACCGTTGGCTAGCATAGCGATCTTAGCGATCTGTAATAGCAGGCTAATCGCCAATCTGCTAGGACAAAGGGGTAGTGTGCAACCATCCAACATGCCGCTCATTAAAGTTCAAACGTCTGTTGCCGACACCTCTACTGTCAACGTAGACGGCTTGCTAAAGTCCCTATCCTCCGGCTTGGCCAGTCATCTGGGTAAACCCGAGTCCTATGTCATGACAGCATTTGAGTCAGGGGTGCCGATGACCTTTGCAGGCACATCCGAACCGGTTTGCTATGTGGAAATCAAGAGTGTTGGCACCATGGGCTCCGACAAAACTGGGGCGATGAGTACAGCATTTTGCCAAGAATTGAGCGATGCATTGGGAGTTGAAAAAGGCCGTATCTACATCGAATTCGCTGATTCAGCCGGGTACATGTGGGGCTGGAACGGTCGTACGTTCTAAGTTGCGCGCCAGCTTCGGCACCTCGCACAGTTCGATCACACAGCCCGCTTCCGACCGGAAGCGGGCTGTAGTGTGTCAATACAATAGCGAGACTAAGCGGTCACTAAGAACGCGTTTCTTCATGAACGACCTTGACTCGGCTGCGCAGACGGTCAATGGTGCGACCCAGGCGTTTTTGCTTGAGTTGCATGCGATCGAGGTGCTGAATATCTTCAGCGTAATAGTCTCGAATTGCCATATCAACGGCAGTAGCGTGTGCCATAACAAAACCTCTAACAAGTAGGTAAGGGAGATCGACATCGGAAAACAGTGGGGATGGCGCATGTCACCAGGTTTTTGAAGACCTCCTGAAACGGAACTGCACAGCAGTTGGCCTCAGACATGCCAAGCAAACTCTCCGTACCAAAAGACGAAACTTTTTAGTCTTAATGAGATTGCGCCCTTAATGCTTCGGGGATGCGGGCTAGTCGATTGCGATCTGCACCTTGACACGAATCACAAACCAGCCGAGCCCACAATCAAAGAACTGTAGCTGTTGCTACAATTTTACCCAGTAATTGTTATGGATTGCCATTCTGAAATCTTAAGGAATAATTAGGGTGTAAAAGATCCGCACAACTTAGACAGAAAGCTTGAAGAATCTGCTACTCGCTTAACATTGGCTGCGATCTCAATGTATCTGGCTGACTGGTGAGGTCTCCATTTTCGAAGACGCCGCACGCACTCCGGAAATAACCATCAACTTTACATCGACAGCTGGCTGAACAGATCTAGCAATCCGCTTCAGGGCGTGGAGGCCGCTAAAAGCCTTGATTGGCGGGGAAGAATGGCTAGCTAGTACTCTCCATAGCGGATTGCCGAACGCCATATCTTGAATAGGTTCTTTCACGCAGAGACTACAGCAGAGTCAGGCGATCGAACTGAGCGCAGCTTGTCAGAGCCCCCAGACCACCAACTCTAGTTTCAGGGGCCGGTCATCTCTATGCAGTGAGGGTTAAGTACACCCGAGCGAATTACCGGCACCCGTGCCCGATCGCTTGCCCCCAACCTCTAAACCCCGCTCGCTATGAATTGCCTACGTTGGTAAACGGGTACGCGCGAGACGTAGTATTAGCAGGAGCCCGATCGACGCCATCTCGAAATAGCTGGTAGTCGATCGCCAATTGGCGATAAACCCACCAACTGGGGCGATCGCAGTATTTCGCGCGGTACATGGCAACCTGTCGTTCGCCAAATCCCGGATCGTTGCGATCTTCTGACACTTTAGTGACGATCCACACCTGCATCTGCTTCAACGCCATGCGAGAGTACCAATCTTGGGTCTGCTCGGGAACTTGGTACTCCAGTTTTTGCAACAGGAGCGAGACCACCTGGATATCGTCGTTCAATAACTTGACCAACTGCTCGTACGGACTCAGGGATTCAGCGTGCTGACCGGTTCGACTGCCAGGACGTGTGCCAAATCGCTCTCGATACCACCGCACAGCTTTGACCAACAGCGGCCATGTGCAGTAGAGGAACCCAATTGCAGCTAGCAGCCAAGCTACTAGCGTAATCAATTGTTCGGTGTCAATTTGCATGAATCAGCCGTGCATGGGTCGGTCAAAGACACTGTAGTCCGTAGATGTCGCGTAGCTAGTTTTACGAACTACCACCTAAAATTGGCAGGCTCTCGCCTCTTATCATTATCGCTGCAATGCGACCGGCGATCGCTGTTTGATGCCAAGAACTTAGGACGTTCCGTTCGTTGGGTGCAATAGCCACTTCGGCAGCCAGCGACGCTCATTCACAAGACCTGAGTTCGATGGCCTTCTTCCCCAGCCTTTGCTGCTGTAAGCTCCAAGGGGTCAAGATGGCTCTCCCCCTGACGAGAGCAGGGCGTGTAGCAATTGTTCTAGCGGTTTACCGATCGCTATCGTTCTCCTGCGGGCTTGTAACCCCCAAAGCGAGTACTGTTGCACTCTAAACGCGCAATCGCAGGATCGTTGATGGCCATAGGAACGCTGTGGGGAGTGAGCGTAGGACCGGGAAACCCAGACTGGATGACCGTAGAAGGCATTCGCGCGATCCAATCTGTGGGAGCGATCGCTTGCCCTCAAGATCGCCAGGGTAAACCTGGTATGGCTTATCGGATTGCCCAGCAATACGTGGGAGAGCGGCCTGTCATTAGCTTGGATTTACCGTTTGTGACCGATGCGGATGTTTTGGAGCGATCGTGGCAAGCTGCCGCAAAGCAACTGGTGCCCATTTTGCAGCAAGGCAGCGACGTTGCGTTCATATGCGAGGGGGATGCCAGTTTTTTCAGCACGTTTGCATATCTAGCACGGGAAGTGCGCCAACAAGAAGCAGGGGTAGGGGTTCAAGTCTTGCCTGGGGTCTGTTCTCCCCTGGCAGCAGCGGCGGCTCTGAGTATCCCCCTATCGATGTGGGATGAAGGTGTTGCGATTGTACCTGCGGTGCATCGAGTCGACGAACTGGACGCAATTCTGGACTGGGCGGATGTTGTGGTGCTGATGAAACTGTCCTCGGTGTTCGATCGCGTCTACGCCACGTTAGAGCGACGTAGCTTACTGGCCCACACCGGCTTGGTGGAATGGCTGGGATGGCCTCAACAGCAGGCATTTCACTCGCTCAACAATATGCAGGACTATCGCCCTCCTTACTTCTCGATCGCTATTGTGCGCAACCCACTGAAACGTTTTCCGGGCTGACTATGAAGACTGTTATCTATCTCGCGCAGGTTGCAGCCAGCCCGAGAGCGCTTGATTAAAGGAATAGTCAGACAGGTCGATGGTCAGGGCTGTCACGATTCTGCAACAGCTTGAAGGAACGGAAGATTGGCTTCCGCCGGGGACAGCTTGATATGGGACATGCCCTGCTTAGTCAGGGTTTCAATTGCCGCCGTGCGAATACGATAGGGCCAGATTAAATACTTGGTGTTGATGTAGTCCGTGCCCGTGCGAGCCAAGCTGACGTGCTCGGTGGTCATCATGGCGCGAGGACCGCGCAAGATGGTGGCTTCCGCCAGACGGATGCGTTGAAATAGCTGGCTGAAGGGCTCTTGAGGCCGCTGCACAAACACCGCGATCGCCACGTCGCAAGGGTTGTAGTAATTGCCATCGCCGCACAGCAACATCGCCTCGCTGCACAGCACCTCCGTTGTATTGGTTTCCTCGAAGGCCAAGACCGGATAGAGAAACGTGCGAATTTGCTCCACTTGCCAGGAGTTAACCGTATGGCGACTGCTACTGCCTCGCACCCAGCTCGATACTGGAGGCAGGACGGCTTCGCTCAACAACCGGTAAACGTACTGGGGTCGCCCCAGCCAGCACAACGCGTCTTCGTAAAACTGCTGCGACGCCGCTAACTCCATATTTTGAAGCGAGCTCGATGAGGTCAGCGATTGCATGTCTGGGTCGCGATCGTCCAAAGCCAGCTCCAGTCAGAAGTTTTAGCTTGCCCGATTCAACCTAGAGTTCTGCGAAAGTGCGATCGAACACTCGCTCAAGGCCGTGGCTGACCGGTTCCAATAGCAAACACGCGTTCCCAGTGCGATTAGGCCCGTTTGGGCAAACTTCGAGCTTCCGACCATAGGGTGAAAACGTGCTTGAGGGTCGATCGCAGGACACGAGGAGCCCCAAAATCAATCGGCATCATGCGATCGGGCAATCGCCAGTCATCCACTTGTAGCTCGTGCCAATCGGCCCCTGTGATGTCCAGGGTATCCATCTCCGGCATCACCCCCAATTCGCGACCGGCCAGATAAATCGGCACCGTTTGCGGATCGACTTGCAACAGTTCCAGCAGTAAACGATCCAGCGCAAACACGTTATCTGACGCAGCCAGAATCCCCAATGGGCGAGGTAGACCTCCGCTGGGGCCATTACCTTCGTGACCCACAATGCCATCCACAATCGACAGTTGAGGGGCAATCGCCATAGCTGTCTCTACCAACATCGTGGCGAAGCGAATTTTGTCCTTGCCAGCTTCCATATGCCACCAGGCTTTCATCTTGCCGGGAACGCAACCAAATAAATTCTTGACCGCCAACGTCACCGTCAGTTGGACGTGAGATTTTACTTTCGGCAGATTAATCATCACATCCGCTCCCAGCGCTTCGCGGCTTAAGCGCAGATGTGCAAACTGGCGATCGTCCGGCGCAGTAAAGCGCTGGCCTTTGAATTCAATAATCTCCACCCCCAGCTCGTCACACAGCGGCACCAGCCCGTTTTTAGAGGCCACCCCAAACGCACTGCCAAACGCCGGACTATCGCCAATAAAGGGTTGTCCTCCTGCCTCCAGCACTGCCTCGGCAACCACGCGCACCAGCTCCGGTCGCGTCGTACATTCATTCTCCGGGCGAGCCCCCGTCAGCAGATTGGGCTTCAACAGCACGCGCGGTTGCGATCGATCGCTGGACGACTGCAACACACCAGCCATTCCGCCCCACGGCTCGAGCATAGTCGCTAACGATTGGCGCAGATCGTCTAAGTCGTAAGATTCTGTCTTGTGAAGACTGACCAAAGAACGGGGACTAGGCACTTAAGACTCCTGGGCGATCGTGGTACTGAGACTGTCTGCGGCGGAACTGTCTGCATTCACTGTATCGGTAGACGCGGGAGAGATGCGATCGAGCAAGCGACAAAATTCCCGTTCGAAGGTTACCAATGCCCGATTGGTTTTTCCCCCCACATAGAGGTTGGAATCCTCCTGCAGAGCCCAGATCTGGCTGTGACTGACATAGCTCATCATGACTCCCAGCATCAACAAGCCAAACCCGGCATACACCAGCGGAATCCCCGGATCGGACTTAATCTGCAGGCCAGTAGCGCCAATCAGGTCATCCAGATAAATTGTCTGACCGTCAACGTCTATGCTGCCCCCTGCTCGCATGGGGCCAACCAAGTTGCCATCTTTCCCGTAAATCAGCGCTGTCCCCTGAAAATCGGGCACCAACATCGTTAACCCTTCCGACATGTCTGGCTTCGTCGGCACAAATGTCCCCCATAACTTGTTGCCCCCTGGCTGGCGCAACGGCTGCAGTGGCAGTCGAAAAGCCGGACTGCGATTGATACGCACTACAACCGAGTCCACGCTCCAGTCTGCCTGGTAGAGCGTGACCCCTTTGTATTTCAATGGCTCGTTGACAAAAATCGTTTTGCGTTCCGCTTCTTCCCCCCCATCGATTACCGACAGATCGGAATAGAATTGCTTGACCCGGCCGTCGTCGGCATAGTCAATCCAAAACCGATTCACTTTCAATTCCCAATCCGGCAGCTTATTGGCCAGACTGCCCACTTCAATGGCGTTCCGAATGGGAGAAATCGTGCCTGCCGGAATCATCTCCTGCACTTTGTAACCAGACAGTGACCCCCAAATGGCTCCCGCCAACACCAACAGCATGCTGGCATGCACTACAATTGGGCCAATTTTGCCGACAATCCCTTTACGGGCATAGAGCTTGTTGCCCTCGCGAAACGTCAAATAGCGTTGCTGTTTCAAAGAGGCTTCGAAATCGTCCAGCTCCCCACTCGGCAGGGAGGCGCTGAGGGCAAATTTTTTAAAGGATTCGGGGCGTTTGTAATAGCTCCAGCGGCGAGCCACTTTCAGCATGGGCCACTGGCGGGTGACGGTGCAGGCTGCCAAACTGGCACCAAACAGGATGAGCAGCGATAGAAACCAAGTGGCTTGATAGACGCGGTTGAGGCTGAGGGCCAGCAACACTTTCCAGGTCAAAAAACCGAAGCGAGCCGGAGACTCCGGATACGTGGCTTGGTAATATTGAACCGTTTCCCCCTGTTCCACAAATGTGCCTGTGGCGCAGGCGATCGCAATAACCAACAACAACACAATAGCCAACCGCAAATCGGCCAAGATAGGCAACAAGTCGCGACGGAAGTAGCGGGAAATAGCCTTCATAAATGCAACGATGGAGATTCTGACACTTAGCAAGAGCCCTGCGAGCAAAGAAGCTACAGGCACCCAAACTGATAACACTATCTATTGTCTGACAAAACCCGATTTAGCGTCGCTGACAGTCCGTCGTGGTTGTTCTCATTGATATTTCGTCCTTGGTCCCTCGTCCTTCGTCATTAGTGGGGAGCAAAAACCAATGACCAATGACTAATGACCAATCCCCTACTCCCCAGCCCCAGGCCGCAACAGCGGAAACGCAATCACATCCCGAATGCTGGCCGAGTCCGTCAGCAACATGCAGAGGCGGTCAATTCCGATCCCCAGCCCCATCGTGGGTGGCAATCCGTACTCGATCGCTGTCAAAAAATCCTCATCCAGAAAATGCGCTTCCTCATTACCTGCTGCCTTCTGAGCCGCTTGATCTTCCAGACGCGCTCGTTGATCCAGTGGATCGTTCAACTCGGAATACCCGTTGGCAGTTTCGCGCCCCACAATAAACAGCTCGAATCGTTCTACTAACCCAGGCTTAGAGCGATGGGCTCGAGCCAACGGAGAATTCTCGACCGGATAATCCATCACAAAGGTAGGTTGCCGCAGCTGTTCTTCGCAGCAATCCTCAAACGCCTTCACCAACAACAACCCCAAGCTGTTGCAGTCGTCTGCCCCCTTCACATTCAAGTCCGCCAGAGCCAGCTTGGCGGCTGCCAGCCCCTCATCTGCAGGTAGTTCCGCAAAGGCATCGAAGTCAACGCCAGTCGTCTCGCTCACCAACTCGTGCATCGTCACCCGTCGCCACGGAGGAGTCAGGTCAATCTCCTCATCTTGGTACATCAGCTTAGTGGTGCCTAACGCCGCCTCAGACGCATTCACAATCAGGGTCTCCGTCAGAGCCATCATGTCGTGATAATCGCCGTACGCTTGGTACACCTCCACCGAGGTAAATTCGGGATTGTGGCGAGTGGAAATCCCCTCGTTGCGGAAAATTCGGCCCAGCTCGAACACTTTTTCTAAGCCGCCGACCACCAGGCGCTTCAGGTGCAACTCCGTGGCAATCCGCAGGAAGAGTTCCAAATCGAGAGCGTTGTGGTGAGTCTTGAACGGGCGAGCCTCCGCTCCGCCAGCCCCTGACTGCAGTACTGGAGTTTCAATCTCCAGAAAGTCCAAATCCTCCAGGGTTCTGCGAATGGTGCGGACAATTTTGGCCCGCTGCTGGAAGGTGTGTCGCACCTCGGGATTGACCATTAAATCCACGTAGCGCTGGCGATAGCGCTTTTCCACATCCTTGAGGCCGTGGTACTTATCTGGCAGGGGCAACAGCGACTTGCTCAAAATTTTGTACTCGTCCACCGCTACCGACAATTCCCCTTTGTCCGTGCGCTTGATGGTACCGCTTACCCCCAGCCAGTCTCCGGCATCGGTCAGTTTCTTGAGGGTATTGAAGGCCCCTTCCCCCATCCCAGCAGTAATGCGCTTCTTATCGAGATACAGCTGAATTGTTCCAGACAAGTCTTGCAGCGTGAAAAAGGCCAGCTTGCCAAACACGCGCCGCAGCATAATCCGACCGGCGATCGCCACCCGATCGTCTGCCTCAGCCCCGGCCTCTAATTCTACGTAAGACTCTTGTAACTCCTGCGCCATGTGAGTGCGATCGAACTTGTAGGCATATGGCTCGATATCGGCAGCCCGTAACTGTTCGACCTTCTCGATGCGAGCAGCCTTCAATGCATCGATATCCTCCGGTTGACCGGCATCGGTTGGAGCAGGATTGGAGGTGGCAGATTTGCTGGACATGTCTGAAGGTGCTTGTGAAACCTTCAACAGTCTAGGGGACGAGGGGCATGGCTTCCACTCCCCGGTAAATCTCCGCGGGAACTGCAGCATGTAACCGACGACCACCGATCCGGACATCCGGCCTGAGAGACATCCATAGGCAGACTTGTGCTAGTTTTCACGCAAATGAACGAGCGGACGCGATCGCATCCCTACCCCGTACATTCCACGTTCAATTCAGCGGAAGAACGTCGACTCAAAATCTGTGTATTCAGTGCCCCATCTGAATTCGTTCGGGCAGGCGACATTCTGCGCGCCTAACACTGCAGAGATGTAGCAACTACAGCCGAGGCTGCGTCATAGCGAAGGCCAGCCTCGGAATATACACCCAGGCGGTTACTGGGCCAACTACTGGCTATGGTGTATCCACTGTAGTTGCGTCCAATCGCAACATGGCATCGTAAAGTGGCCGTTCAGGCGCCTGTGCCCCCAAACGCTGCAACAGTCTATTCCGACCAGCCATCACAGGTCCCATCCCACTCATCCGGCAATACGTGTGAGTTCCCTCCATTGCCCGAGCGCCATTTATTCATGACCGGCTACTCATTCATGAGCGCAGCTAACCCGATCGAAGCCACAGTTGTCGTTGTTGACGATCAAACATCGGTTCGCACAGCATTGACACGAGCCATGGACAGCCAAGGCTATCGGACGATCGCGTTGGCATCCGCTCAAGACTGCATAAAATTTTGCCTGCACAACACGCCGGATGCCATTCTGCTTGACAGCATGATGCCGGAGATGGATGGGTTCACCTGCTGCAAACTCTTGCAGGCGGCATTAGGAGATGACTGTCCGCCAATTTTGATGGTGACAGCCCTAGACGATCGCCACTCTGTGGATCGGGCATTTGAAGTCGGTGCCAAAGATTTCATTACCAAACCCATTCACTGGCCCGTTCTGTATAATCGCTTATCCGAATTAATTCGATCCCACCGTAACTCGGTCAAGCTACGCCAAGAAATTACTCGTTCTCAACGATTGGCCCAACAACTGGAGCTGGCCAATCAGGATTTGGAACTAAAAGTTAGTCAGCGGGCCAGCCAACTCCAAGACGTACTCACATTCGAGTCCTTACTCAAACGGATTACCGATCGCGTTCGCGAAACCCTGGACGAAGGGAATATCCTGCGAACTGTGGTGGATGAGTTGGCCACCTGTCTGAGATTGAGCAGCGCTAGCGTGGGGCTTCTGAAATCAGGCTGCCAAGCTTACACCATTCAATTCGACTGTGCCCTATCGCTGCCATCTTGCGAAGGACGCATCGTCAGAGCTGACGATCATCCCGATGTGTGGTGGTGCTTTCAGCAGGGATACAGCGTCTATCACACGTGGCTGCATCCACTACAAGGCAAAGTAGTGGCGCTAGATTGTCCGTTGATGGATGAGGACGGTCGCTTACTCGGAGTGCTGAACTTAATGCGTCCCCACTTGGGCTCATTTTCGAGGCTGGAAATTCGCCTGGCAGAACAAGTGGCCAATCAATGCGCGATCGCCATTCGCCAAGCTCAGTTGTACGGAGCGGCCAAAAGCAAAATTTCAGAGTTGCAGCGGCTAGCCGAGTTGAAAGACGATTTCATGAGCACGGTATCGCACGAATTGCGCACCCCCCTGACCAGCATGCGCATGTCGTTGCAAATGCTCAAGCACGCTTCCCATCCCGATAAACGCCAGCGCTATCTATCGATGTTGGAATCAGAGTGCGAACGGGAAATTCGATTGGTGGAAGACCTGCTGCTCATGCGCGAATTGACCGTTCAACTGGATTCCGAGCAACGCCATCGATTGGAACTCGGACAACTCGTGGGGTCAATCGTGGAGGCCAATTCTAGTGCTCCACATGCTCAGCATGTCGATATCACTTTCGCCACCTCTCCTCATAAATATTGGGTTCACCTCAACGAGCACTACCTATCCCGAGTGCTGAACGAGCTGCTTGAAAATGCCTGCAAGCACAGTGGCAGCCGCGGCAGGGTCAGCATCGATGTCTCCGAGCGAGCTTGCCAACACAACTGGGTAGCGATCGGTGTGCGCAACGATGGTGAGATTCCCCAAGCCGAGCTTCAGCATCTATTCGATACTTTCCACCGTGTGTCTCAGGGCGATCGCTGGCAAACCAGCGGCACCGGTTTGGGGCTGGCCCTCGTCAAACAAATTGTTGAACGCTTAGGCGGTTCTATCTCGGTGACAAGTGCTGGAGGTTGGGTTCAGTTTGACCTTCACCTACCCCTCGAACATCCCCCCAAGATTCCGGCAGCCACCACCCAGCCCCTAGCCACAGCCGCTCCAATGGCCATGTCACGCTCGTCACGCTGATTGACCGGTCGGGTAGTGGCCATCTCTCAGTACTAGAAGCGAACTGAACCAGATTTCGATCCCCCTCACCTCGAATTTATAGTGCTTGCCATTTCAGTTAGGACAAAGGCTTTTATGCGCTGTCAGGGAAAGACATAGCTGAAATGTCCGCAGTGGTATGGCCACTGCTATACGTTCACTGAACATTAGGATTTAACGAGCAGCAGCGATCGCGGCAGGGAGCGCTTCCAATAGGCGATCGACATTCTCGCAGCGGCTGTTATGACCCATGAGGCCAATACGCCATACCTGACCGCCCAACTCACCTAAGCCATTACCCAGCTCGATGTTGTAGTTGTTCAGCAGCTTGAGGAAAACATCCTTCCCATTCACGCCGTCGGGAATACGGACGGTGGTGAGGGTGGGTAAACGGTACTGGCGATCGACGTGGCATTCTAAGCCAATCTCTGCCAAGCCGTTCCACAAGTACTCTGCCGTATCTTGGTGGCGCTTCCAACGGGCAGTCAGCCCCTCGTCTGCAATCAGACGTAAGCTCTCGCGAATTGCGTACGTCATGGAGATGGGGGCCGTGTGGTGATAGGTGCGATCGTTACCCCAATACTTGCTCACCAAGCCCATGTCTAGATACCAGTTGGGCACTTTGCCGGCACGATGATTTAGCTTCTCAACGGCACGGGGTCCCAAGGTGAACGGAGAAATCCCGGGAGGGCAACTGAGACATTTCTGGCTACAGCTATACGCCATATCCACTCCCCAGTCATCCAAGAAAATGGGCACTCCTCCCAGACTGGTAACGGTATCGGCCAACAACAGACAATCAAATTCTTTGCACAAGTCACCAACGCCATCGAGCGGTTGGCGAGCCCCGGTGGAGGTTTCGGCGTGAACTAGGGCCAGAATAGCGGGACGGTGTTCTTCCAGTCCTTTACGAATCTCATCGAGGGAGAACACGTTGCCCCATGGTTGGTTAATCGTGCGCACGTCCGCTCCGTAGCGCTCCGCCATATCTACCAGGCGGTGACCAAAATATCCATTGACGCCCACGAGAACAACATCGCCGCGCTCCACAGTGTTTGCCAGCGTGGCTTCCATTGCTGCGCTACCGGTACCGCTGACCGGAATGGTCAACTGATTATCCGTTTGCCAGATGTACCGCAACAGGGATTGGACTTCCCCCATGCGGGCCAAGAATTCGGGGTCGAGGTGGCTCACCTGACGGGTGGTCATAGCATTCAGTACTGCCGGATCTGCGTTAGATGGCCCAGGCCCCAAGAGCAACCGCTCGGGCATTTTGAGAGGAGCGAGGGACAAACGGTGGCGATCGCTAACAGCAGCAGTTGCAGTCATGACATAGGGGGATAAACACTACGAATTCAGGGGGTTGAACCCGAAGATGGATTATCCCACGATCGGGGAGCGATAACGGAGTTTTGTAACATTCGATGCAGAACTAGGGGATGGGGAAAACACTGGCTGATGGTTGAAAGGGTTTGGTGTCCTTGGTCCTTGGTCCTTGGTCCTTGGTCCTTGGCCCTTGGTCTTTGGTCCTTGGTCGTTAATAAAAACCAATGACCAGTGACTAATGACCAATGACTGGTAGTCCAGACCTAAACTTCACGCCCCCCGCAAATAGTAATTCCTCGTCCCTCGAGCCGCGATCGCCGCACTCAGCCTCTCCAGCGCATGCACGTACGCTGCCGTACGGTACGAAATCTGTTTCTCTTTGCCTAGCTGATAAACCGTTTCTGCCTCATATTCAATCTTGCTTTTGAGCCGATCGTTGACCTGCGCTTCCGACCAATACTGTCCGGCACGGTTCTGCACCCATTCGAAGTAACTGACGGTGACGCCTCCAGCATTAACCAGGATGTCCGGCATGACAAAGACGCCTTTTCGCTCCAGAATCTCGTCCGCTTCAGGAGTCACGGGGCCGTTCGCCACTTCAAAAATGAACTGAGCGCGGATACGGGGGGCGTTATCGGCACGAATTTGGTTTTCGAGAGCAGCGGGAATGAGGACATCGACATCCAGCTCTAGCAACTCATCATTGGTAATCTGCTGATGATCGACCAAATTGCAGACGCTACCTTCGCAGTACACGGCTTCTAGCTGGCGCGAATGTTCCTTTTGGTAGCGGATGCTGGGGATGTCCAACCCTTGAGGAGAGTAGATCCCTCCGCGTGAATCGCTGACCGCCACCACTGTGTAACCCGCTTGGAATAGCAGCTCGGCTAAGACAGCGCCGGCATTGCCGAACCCCTGGATGGCAACAGTGGTGTAGGCAGGATAGCGATCGAATTTCGGTAAGAGAGTGTTAATGACATCAAACGCACCACGCGCGGTTGCCTCGTTACGCCCCAAACTTCCCCCCATCGCCAACGGCTTGCCCGTGATCGCCGCAGGCACTAAGTGACGGCGAATAGTGCTGTATTGATCCATCATCCAGCCCATGATGGTGGGGTTGGTGTAGACATCGGGGGCTGGAATATCGACGTCCGGCCCGATAAAATCGGCGATCGCGTCAATATATCCGCGACTTAACCGCTCTAATTCGAACTTGGAGAGTGCTTTCGGATCGAGGGTGACACCACCCTTTCCACCGCCAAACGGCAAATCCAGCACAGCACACTTAAACGTCATCCAAAACGCCAGACTGGTGACCTCATCCAGAGTCACATCGGGATGAAAGCGAATTCCCCCTTTGGCCGGACCGCGAACGGTACTGTAGCGGACTCGGTAGCCCTGAAACACTTGCAGCGAGCCGTCATCCATCCGCACGGGAATGGAGACGGTCAGGGATGCCTTAGGGTATTTCAGCATCTCCAGCGTTTCGTCCGGCAGAGATACGTACTGAAGGGGTTTTTCTAACCGCTGACTGGCTTGAGAAAACAGACTGGACGCCACTAAGAAACCCTCCGGTCAATCCCGATTAAATCTGGAATTTGCGATTTTGAACTTCTCTTGAAGGGGAGGCAGGCCAGCAATTGCTTTGATAGGCTCTGTTGCGTCTGGCGGCAAGCTCTCTCTCTGTCTGCACTGCTCAGTCACAAGAATATGCCGTCACGAGATCGCGACGTTGGCCCTCGCCCCATTACCCCACTATTATCCCGTCATGAAAAAGCTAATTTCTTTACTTTTAATGTCATCTGTCCTGACAGTTGCAATACCGGCTGCGGCTGACGGGTTAGATACCGCTTCTGCTCCAGCGATCGCCCAAGTCCCCTCCAGTGTGGATGCCAACCAGTTCAATCCCTTAGGACTGTTTTCCGAACCTGGCACGTGGATGGAATTTCGCATGCAAAGTACCGATCTGTCTGGAGATATGAAAATCACCTGGTTGGAGCGAGACGTTGTAGAAGGTGTTGAGTACCAGTGGATGGAGATGGAACTCGACGCACAGGGGCAGAGGATGATTTCAAAACGACTGACGAATCTGGGAGATTCAGGTCCAATCTTTCGGGAAATGATTCTCAAGCTGGGGGACGAACCTGCCATGCTGGTCTCGTCTGAAATGCTGCAAATGGGTCTTGGGGCCGCATTCGAGGTCAACCCACCTGCACCAGAAGTCGGAGAAGAGCCTGTTTATGTGGGCACCGAAACGGTCACGGTTGGTGCTGGTACATTCGAGACGGATGTGTACGAGTTTCGCAGCGATGGAGAGGTCGTGCGCGGGTATATCGCCAATTCACTGCCGGGGATGGTGTTGATGGAAGGGGAAGACATGCGGATGGAATTGATGGGCTCGGGACGAGACGGGCGATCGGCCATTACCGAGGCACCAGTACCTGCAGAGGAACTCTTTGGCAGGTAATGACCAAAGGGGCGATCGCGATTGGCAACTGGAGATTGGAGCAACGTCAGTTCGATCGTGTTATTTGAGCAAGATGTTTGTCTCGCCACACAACGACATCATTTGGGGGAAAGGACTCTTGCTCCCTTCCCCTAATAAGTTCAAAAGGAGCAAGACGGTTCTAGCTCCTACTCAGCCCAGACATTGGTTTGGGAAGTCTACCCGGTCGAATTTCCATTACTGCAGTGTTCCTTCGGGAAGGCCGACCCCGGCATCAAAGATATTGAAGTCATCAATGCGCACCCGAAAACTACCCGATTGGCTAATCAAGCTAAAACTGATATCGATACCGTAAGTTCGGCGATCGTAGGAAATTGAGTAGAGGGTATCTAGCTCTTCAAACCCTTCGTCGAGGCGAATGCGAGTCTCGGCACCAATTCGAAACGGGCCGTAAAGCTGTTGACGTAATCCCAGACGAACGGTTTCGCGGGAGCGGAATCGATCAAAGCGGAGTGGTGTATCGTCATCGACAACACCATTGCTATAGATCAAATTAAACGCAGTGTAATCGAAGAAATTGCGATCGAATTCTCCCAACACCGTTTGAAACCCGATGCTGCCGATCAGAGATGTTTGAATATCGCCAGTCGTGTAGGCGGCAGCGTTGGTTCGCAGACCCGTGATCGCCCAAAAGCCCTGTTCGATCGGCGCAAAACTAAACCGGGGCTGAGGGCGATCGCTCACATCGACCTGCCATAGCGGAAACCTGCCACTCAACGCGGCATCCGCCCGTAACCGACCCACCTGCACAAACTCCAGGCGATCGTCACGACTCTCACCATCTAAGTAATCTCCCGCGATCCGGGAACTAAAGCTAATTCCGGAATTGCCCAGATCGATCCTTGGCGAATTGTAGGCAACCCCCGCCTCGTGAAATAGGTCGGTTCGGGTATCCACTTCACCAAAGATCGGGCGGAATCGGGGTCGGTAGGCATAGCGCAACACAACGTTGCCGCGATTGGTACCCACTGGAATGCGGTGCTGGATACGAGCCCGAATTTCATCGTCTACGCCGCTGGCAAACGCCAGCGAGTTGAGGGCTACAAAAATATCGGTCACCTGTTTGCCGGGGCTGACGCGATTAAATTCCAAATCCAGACCGAAGGCCGCGAGAATGCCGTCTTCGTTGCCGAACTGCTGTACCCTCAGTCGGGGCGCGACCGTGAAGGCGATATTTCGTTGCCCCAAGAGTTCTAGATTGCGGCGCAGAATTAATCCGCCGTCATCATCGTCAAACAGAACATCGAACGGAGGGCGGCGACCGACGGAGTCATCTCCGATCACAATTTGGTTGTCGCGCAGGGGCAGTCGAAACTTGCGATCGAACCACAGGCTGCTGCCCCGCATGGTGAGCAAGCTGGCTCCGTTTGGCAATTCTTCCAGTACCGCTGTTTCCGATCGCCGCTCCAATTCCGGTCCCCGAGGTGGCCCCTCTGGGTCGTTGGTGACCGCAACATTGGTGGCCGTCCAATTCTCTGGAGTGAGATTGATGCGATCGGCTTCGAAGCGCACAAACTTGATGTTCGGTCGGGATGATGGAGTGTCGAATACCGATGTAGCCACTGCGTCAGTGGATAGCGTTGCCCGTTGGATGCTGACCGGCAAGTTAACGATATCCAGTTCCCCTTCCGCATTGTCCAGGTAGCCCGTTTGGTCTCCCGTGTTGTACTCCAGGTAGGTGCCCCGAACTTCCTGGCGCTCGTCAATTTTGATGACGACATTGCCTTCTGCCGTCGCAATTTCCGTGACCAAATTCATGGTGACGGTGTCGGCATTGAGGATGGTTTGCCCGAAGACCATCTCCACATTGCCTTCCGCCGTAAATATTTGGGTGTCGGAGTTGAATGTCTGGCGATCCGAGCGAATTTGCAGGGCGTTTTCCGGCAACGCCGTTTCCCCTGTAGGTGTTCCTGTTGCTGAATCTAGGTCGGGGGATGGAGCTAATTCGGGACTGATGTTTGTTTCGGTAGGCTGTTCATCTAGCTCGCTCTCGGCTCCCGGTTCGGTGTCTACTTCCGGTTCGGTGTCTAGTTGCGCAACTGGGTTGCTGTCCCTGTTTGGCGACTGCTCCCCATCGAGTGGCTCGCTGGGTAAAAGCTGAGAGGCTTCTCCGTCAGCTTGGAGACTATTAGCTGACGCTCCCGGTGGGGACTCCGGTGGAACTGTTTCCAGAGGGGGGAGCTGGGCGATCGATAGGGGAGTTAACCAAAAAAGCAGGGGTATCACGTGCTCTACATCCAGGGGAGATGGGGCTGCGGAAGGTCATCTTATGGGTGTTGAGTGAGGGAGTGTGAGGGAGATACACCTTGCAACGCACATCGATGCTGAACGTGCCGGTGGGATTCTCGGACTGCTTATTACTGTAATGACTTTTCGATCGAAACGCTCTGCCGATTGACGTCCCCTCCCATCTGGACACACCGATATCTGGGCTAAACCATCCACTTGGCATCGAGAAAGCGCGTTCCCACCAATTTTCACCAATTACTGGAAAATTTTTAATTGAGTTCGGTGTCGTTAGGTGCGAGCGATCGCGACTGGAACCCTACCGCCATACCCACTGACTTGCTGCGTTGGTGCCACTCACAATAGGCCAGAACAAGGCCACAACCTATAGCGTTTTTCATTTCAGTCAGGACACTCAACTCTAGGTGTAGACAGGGATTGCTATAGCTGAAATGTCCGCAGTGATGTGGTCACTGCTCTAGCTGGAATCGCACGAGTTAGCAGACTTGAATTTGCACCGCAAGAACTGCAGCAGGAGGACAGCCGAGTGCTAGCATAAAAAGCTGTGCGAGCAAGCGGGTGCAGTTGTGAAAATTTCCCTGAAATGGCTACGGGAACTAGTGGAGTTCGACTGGGATCCGGATGCCATCAGCGAGGCGTTAACCCTGACGGGATTTGAAGTGGAAGACATTGACGATCTGCGGGCTCGTGCCGATGGCGTCGTAGTAGGTCATATCCTGTCTGCCGAACAGCATCCCAATGCCGATCGCCTGCAAGTCTGCCAAGTGAATGTGGGGGCCGACAGTCCACTTACGATTGTCTGCGGAGCCAAGAACGCTCGCACCGGTCTCTACGTTGCCGTTGCGATGGTGGGCACCTACCTGCCGACCATTGACCTGAAGCTGCGCAAAACCAAGTTGCGGGGGGTGAAGTCTGAGGGGATGATTTGTTCCCTCAAAGAATTGGGGCTGGAGGAAGAATCCGCCGGTATTTACGAATTTGACGGTACCCCTGAAGTCGGGAGCGACGTTCGTCCTTTACTGGGCCTCGATGACGCCATTTTGGATTTGGTGTCGACTGCCAACCGAGCGGATGCTCTCAGCATGGTGGGCATTGCCCGTGAGGTGTCGGCCATTACCCGTAACCCCGTCAACTTACCCGTTGCGACTCCGACCCAGCCCCAGCAATCCGCAACTGTCGCTCTGGATATTGCCGACTCCGCTGCCTGTCCGGCGTACAGCGGCAGTCTGATTCGCGGTGTGACCATTGCGCCCTCCCCTGCTTGGCTGAGCAAACAGCTAGAAGCTGCTGGAGTTCGTTCCATCAACAACGTTGTGGACATCACGAACTACGTCCTGCTGGAGTGGGGCCAACCGCTGCACGCGTTTGATTGGCAGAAGTTGCAAGCAGTGATGGGAGATGCGGCTCCCACTGGTGATAGTCATTTTGTAGGTGTTCGGTTGGCCGCTGCCGGAGACACTCTCAAAACTTTAGATGGTAGCGATCGCGAACTGGTTGCCGATAACTTGGTGATTACAGCCGCCGATATTCCCGTTGCCCTGGCGGGGGTCATGGGGGGAGAAGACACCGAAGTCAACGATGCGTCTGTCGATATCTTTCTGGAAGCCGCCCTGTTCGATCCCGTTGCCGTCCGCCGGTCTGCCCGTGCCCAAACCTTGAGAACAGAAGCCTCTGCCCGCTACGAGCGAGGGGTAGATGCATCAGCGTGGCTGACTGCTCGCGATCGCGCCGTTGCCCTCATTCTGGAGATTGCCGGTGGGGAATTAGTGGAGGAGACCGTCCACGATGCTCGGCCTACCGACGATCGCTCCATTACCCTGCGCCTACAGCGACTGATCGACATCATGGGAGACACTATTCCTGCGGCTACGGTGGTGAACTATCTAGAAGCACTGGGTTTCGAGATGACCCAGCAAACGTCCGAGGCCGAGACCGTATGGACCGTTAACGTCCCGGCTTATCGGCAGCGGGACATCGAGCGGGAAATTGACCTAATTGAAGAATTTGCCCGTCTGTACGGCTACGACCAGTTCTCGGCTACCTTGCCTAGCGAAGCCAGCGTTGGGGATATCTCCGATTGGGAATTGCTGCTGCGTCGCATTCGTCTGGCCTTCCGCAGTTCGGGGCTGACCGAACTGATGCAAATTTCCCTCTGCCCTCAAACGGCAGGGGTGCCGGTGGTGATTACCAATCCGATCGCGGAAGAGTTTTCGGCCTTGCGACAAGAGCTACTGCCGGGCTTGGTGGAGGCCTACGGGTTCAACCAGGATCGCGGGAACGGCCCCCTAAACGGATTTGAAGTGGGGAAAGTCTTCTGGAGAGAGGGCGATCGCTACGCAGAAGAAACGCGCATTGGTGGCATTTTTGGTGGCGATCCCACCCGCCAAAGCTGGCAACAGACCGCGCAATCCCTCGATTGGTTTGCGGCAAAAGGCTTGCTGGTCAAAGTCTTCGAACGGCTAGGGCTGGAGGTCACGTTCCAAGGGGACAGTGAGCAAGAGCTGTTGCACCCCGGACGGACGGCATCGCTGTGGCTGAAGAAGCAGCGATTGGGGGTATTCGGTCAGCTGCATCCGCGTACGGCCAAGCAGCGGGATTTACCGTCCGAGGTCTATGCCTTTGAACTGTCGCTACCCGTTCTGGTTGAGGGGCTGAGTGCACTGGGGATTGTCACTTATCGCAACTTCTCCACCTTCCCTGCTTCCGATCGCGACATCGCCTTTTACAGCCCGCTAGAGGTGAGTGTAGGAGACTTGGAAATGGCGATCTCGAAAGCTGGCGGAGAGCTGTTGGAGTCGGTGCAGTTGTTTGACGAGTATCGCGGCAAGGGGGTACCGGACGGACAGCGTAGTTTGGCCTTTCGGATCGTGTATCGTTCTGGCGATCGCACCTTGACTGAAGCTGAAGTGGAATCAGCTCACCAGGCGGTGCGGCAACAGCTTGAGACGCAGTTCTCGGTGAGCTTGCGGAGTTAGTACTTGCTTAGTAGTTCTTTTTGTGAGACTGAGATACACAATCTCAGTCTCACATGAATCAGCTATGACCTACAGCTATCAATCTAAAGCTGTAGGTCTATTAGTCCGGTCAACTAGTAGCGATACTGGGCCCGCCACCAGGCCACGGGCAGAGCGACAGCCTTGCGCACTTTAGACACGTAAGCCCGACGGCGGAACACTTGATAGTTATTGCGCTCGATCGCGTTCAAAATCTGGCGATAGAGCATGAGAGAGGCCCACACGGGCCAGCGGGCATCTTTCTGGAGAGATGACACCCCTGACTCGGCCTTAGCATAGAGTTTGCGAGCCCGCTCGATTTCAAAATTCATCAGGGCAATCCAGCGCCGATCGACCACACAGTTGAACAGGTCGCTCTCAGAGTAGTTAAACTTTTTTAAATCCTCACCGGGCAAATAGATACGACCCCGACGCGCATCCTCCCCCACATCTCGCAAAATGTTGGTGAGCTGCATCGCCAACCCCAGCGAGATCGCCTCGTCCATCGCATACTTGCCGGGGGCAAATCCCATAATGGCAGACGACATCTCACCCACCGTACCGGCAACGCGATAGCAGTACAGGCGCAGCTCGTCCCAGGTTTCGTAGCGATCGCGCTCTAGATCCATTCGCTGGCCGGCAATCATTTCCCGAAAGGGCTCCACCGGTATGGAGTAGCGCTCGATGGCATCGGCTAGAGCAATATCTGTCGGATTGGCAGGTGTGGAGCCGGAGAACAGCGTTTCCATGTTCTCTTCCCACGCATCCAGTGTCTCTGGAGTGGTTGTGCCTGCTTCTGCACCATCCACCAGCTCGTCCGTATTGCGAAGCCACGCATAAATCGCCCAAATGGCATGCCGCTTCTGCAAAGGCATAAGCTGCGAGCCCAGATAAAACGTTTTGGCATGTTTGGCCGTAATACTGCGGCACAGTTCGATCGATTGGGCAAGCGAGGTCATTGCACCCACCAGAGGCAGAAACGAGTGAAAGCCGCAGGTCGCAGCAGGAGTCGAGTGAAGCGAGAACGCTCAGATTATCCCACAGCAGTAGCCAGATCCGCAGCGGTGCTTGTGGTTTTGTCAGCGGTATCTAGAGAGGATTGGCGATCGCCAATTTCGCGGGCGGCTAGTTTACCGGAGAGGACGGCCCCCTCCATGCTGCCGAGATAGCGCTGTTTGGTGTAGCTGCCGGCCAGGAAGAAATTGTCAATGGGAGTGACTTGAGTCGGTCGCAGCGCCTCGCAACCCGGAACCGCCGTATACACGGAGCGGGGCGTTTTCACTACTTTCACCTTCAAGACGTTGGCGGGAGACGGAACCTGGTCGGGAAACAGCTTGGCCAGCTCCGCCATCGTGGCCGCCGTAATTTCTTCGTCAGACTTGTTAACCCAATCTTCGGCTGGGGCCAGTACCAACTCCAGCATGGACTTGTCGGGGTCAGCGTACTCGTTGCACGTGTTGCTCATGTCGGCATACACGCTGAGTAGGGGAGAGCGAGAGAACAACAGGTGGTCTACGTCGGTCAACTTGCGATCGAACCACAATTGAATGTTGACAACGGGCACTCCCTCCAGCTTTTGCATCTTTTGGAAGAACTCCTGCTCGCGCCAGGGGGCGGGGAGTAATGTCTTGAGCGGATCGACGGATAGAGCAGAGACGTAGGCATCGGCCTGGACGTCGTAGTCTGGTTGGCCGTTGAGCCCGCGCATTTGGAAATGGCTGACCGTTCTATCGTCATTCAGCACAATTTGCTTGAGGGGAGCATTGAGATGGACTTCACCGCCACGCTCCACAATGTAGTCAATTAGAGGTTGGCACAATCGTTCGGGGGGGGCTCCGTCCAAAAACGCCATTTTGGAGCCGTCTTTTTCCTGCAGGAAGCGGTTGAGTGCGGTAAGCAGGATCGTGGCGGAAATCTTATCGGGGTCGATGAAGTTCAGGGCTTTGGACATGGCGATGAAGACTTCATCTTCCACTCGCGGGTCTACCTTCTGCTTCTTCAGCCATTCGGAGAAGGTGTACTTATCCATCTCTTCGACGTATTTCTGCCCTTTGACAATCGCCGGCAGCAGCCCCAGTCCAAACTGGATTTTTTCTTTCCAGGTCAGCATATCGTTGTTGCGCAGGATCGCAACGATGCCGTTGAGAGGGGCGGGAATATTGGGGAAATCGAAGCGGGACAGCTCGCCAGGTTGCTGAGGCATGTTGAACAGCATGGAGTGCTGCTTCCACTGCAGGCGATCGCTGATGCCCAGCTCTTCAAACAGTTGCAGCATGTTGGGGTAAGCACCGAAAAAGATGTGCAAACCGGTCTCGGTCCAGTCGCCGTCCTCATCTTTCCACGCGGCCACTAGTCCGCCCCAAACGTCGCGTCGCTCGTAGACAACTGGCTGAATACCGAGATCGCACAAGTATTTTGCGCAAGATAATCCAGCTAGTCCGCCGCCCGCGATCGCAACACGCATGTCATCTGTCCCTGCAAACTGTGAATTCTATTGTATTTGCAATCCGTTACAATTTGCAGCAATTTGCTGATAGAGGTGCACACTACCGGTAAGAGCGCTCGAGCTCAACAGTATGCCTGCCCGTGATTTCAGCCATTCATGGCGGCTGTTTTTCTAGTGCTACCTTGACACCACTTGGACGTTCGGGGCCGGCTGCTTGGGTGGGTGGGGAGGCTCAGTGTCTGCAGATCCGATTTTGAGCAAAAATTCTGCTGACTTTTCTCGCTTCATGCCAGCGAGCGAGACAGTCTGCTTCAACCGAACAGGATGTGATGCTGGCCCGAGTGTCAGCAGTCCTGCGTCGTTTTTGCCTTGGCTGATGGGCTTGTTTGACCGTACTGCGCGATCTTTGACGGCGCGTGTCGCTGCGCAGATGGAGGGGAGATAGTTTGCCTTGTGGGGAAACTGGTCTGCCCGAAGACATCTCTGGTAGACGCTTGCGGACGGGCGAGCGATTGTTTGATGTCTGCCACGGCAAAGCAGCTAAGGATAGCAGCGTGACGTGGTGAATGGGAAATGCACTCATAACACTCAACTCCTGAGCATTCAAACTTTTAATCTCCAGCACCGGTCAATGACTGAACTTGGTGAAGGAGTGTGACTCAGTGGAACTTGGCTTTAATGCTTGCGGTTATGCCTTCCAGACGGTTCACAACCCATTTGGGAGTCACCGCAATCAGTCAATCAAATCAAGTTAAAATCCGAACTAAACTCACTGAATAAAGTGAATTACTTGCAAAACTATCCACATACATTGAAGGTGTCAAGAGTCTGCGATAGGATTTCACTAGTTTCATTCACCTCAAGCTGCTGAGAGGGAGATGTTGATGAGGCGATCGCAGACCTCTGAAGAATTGAAGGCATTGGGACTGAAAACATTCGCCAATCGTTTGAAACAGGCGATCGGGGATGAAGCCGTGTATGCCTTTGGGCGAAGAGCGGGGCTGAGCGATACGAGTTTGCGCAGCTATTTAAAAGGGGCTGCGGTGCCGGGAATCGATAAAGCGGTGGCGATGGCCGAAACAGCAGGTGTTGCGCTGCAGTGGCTGATTACCGGAGACGGAGACATGCGCGACGGGGATGCGGCTGACGATGATTTTGTCGGCATTCCATTGGTCGATGCCGAGGTGTCTGCCGGGCCCGGATTGTTGGCAAGAGAGGAAGACGTGCGGGAGGTGGTGGCGTTCGATCGCCAGTGGCTACGTTCCAAACTAGGCACCAACCCCTCTCAATTAACGCTGGTTACGGTCAGTGGAGACAGCATGGCTCCAACATTGATGGATGGGGATACGATTTTTGTCGATCGCCAGGTCAATGAGTTGCGCGATGGTATTTACGTATTTCAGATGAATGGCGATTTGCTGGTGAAACGCCTGCAGAAATTGCCAGGGTCACTGATTAGCGTGATTAGCGACAATCCCAAGTTTCAAACCTTCACCGTAGATATGAACGATTGCGACAACCAAATCGCTATTGTGGGCCGCTACCGAGGCCGGATTTCGCTGCAATAAATTCTTGTACCGCGCTTAGACCACCGGTCTGGACTGTTGGATTCGGCAAGAGACCGCTGTCTTTGGTACGCGGTACACCAGTAGTACAGCCTCAAAAATAGTTGACCCGCCTGCACAATCGGTGATAGAGCGAAAGACACATTGTCCGGTCTCATGCGGTGAGGGCGTTATCCATGCAACGGCCTCGCTAGTGGTGTAATGGCCTCGTTCATGGGCGATCGCTCCTGCAAGATCGGACAGTCCTTGCATGTTGCCTGGGGTGGTTCGCGATGTTGGCTATTGATTTCGGCACCAGTAACACGGTTGTGGCGCAATTGTCGGGGGAGACGGTATCGGTATTGCGCCTACCCAATCTTTCTCGCCCTGACGCAGAGGGGGCTCCCACCATTCCCAGTCAGGTGTATGTCGAGGATGCGCGAACAGGGCAGGTGATTATCGGCCAGGCGGTCAGCGATCGCGGCCTGGATGTCAAAAGCGATCCACGCTATTTCAGACACTTCAAGCGGGGGATTGGGGTCGATGTCCGAGGGTTTGTCCCCGAACTCGACGGGGTGGAGGTGACCCCTGAATTAGTAGGGGAGTGGTTCTTGAAACAGGTGGTGAAAGCGACTCAAGCCATGCTTAGAGAAGCTGCTGTTGGAGAAGCTCTTCTTGGAGAAGCAGATAGTTCCAAGACGGATAGTGCCGAACCGGACAGCTGGGTGTTTACCGTTCCGGTGGATAGTTTCGAAGCTTACCGTCAGTGGTTAAGCACGATTGCCGAGTCTCTGGGAATTTTACAGTTGCAACTCCTGGATGAGCCCACGGCTGCAGCATTGGATTATGGGTTGCAAGAAAACCGCAATTTTCTGGTGGTTGATTTTGGTGGGGGAACCCTCGATCTAGCGTTAATTCAACCGGGAAAAGCTCCGGGGGGTCGAGCCTGGGGCACGTTTGTGAAATGGGGGGCGTCGCGGCTGAAATCCCAGCAGGGTCAATCCACAACCGCCAAAGCGATCGCTAAAGCCGCCCAAACACTGGGGGGAGCAGACTTGGACCGTTGGTTGGCGGAAGCTTGGTGCCAGCAGCATAATTTACACAACAATCGCCTCATTACTCGAATGGCGGAGCGGGTCAAAATTGCCCTATCAGAGCGAGAGCAGGCCCAAGAGGTATTTTTCGATGACGAAACCTTTCAGTCGGTGGAATTAGAAGCCTCCCGAGCCCAATTCACCCAATTGTTGACCCACAACAAGCTATTCGATCGCCTCAATTCAGCCCTCAATCAAGTCCTGTTGCAAGCTCAGCAGCGGGGTCTGGACAAATCCGATATTCAAGCGGTCGTGGCGGTAGGAGGAACCTGCAAGATTCCGGCCATCCGCGCTTGGCTAGAGGACGAATTTGGGGCGGATAAACTCTATGCTTCGGAACCTCTAGAGGCGATCGCCAAAGGAGCCCTACAAATTGCTCGGGGAATTGAGGTGCGTGACTTTCTCTATCACAGCTACGGCATTCGCTACTGGAACCAGCGCACCAATAGCCACGACTGGCATCCTCTCATTCAGGCGGGACTCCCCTACCCGTTACCGGAGCCGGTGGAATTAGTGCTGGGGGCATCGATTGAAAATCAGCCCAGTATTGAGCTGGTGATTGGGGAATTAGGGGAATCGGATGAAGCGGTAGAGGTGTATTTTTCCGAGGGACAGTTGGTCACCCGCCAGCGCGTTACAGATGCAGATGGGCAGGCAAAGCCCGTTCAAGCTCTGAATGACGATGCGGATACGCGGGCGATCGCCCAGCTACAGCCTGTAGGCCAGCCGGGTAGCGATCGGTTGCTGTTGCAGTTCCAGGTGGATAAGCAGCGGCGGTTGTGTGTCACAGTTGAAGACTTACTCACCAACGAAACCCTGCAGGATAACCAGCCCATCATTGACTTGAGGTAGGCGGTGAATTCTGGCAGGTGGTGAATTCTGGCAGGCGGTGAATTCTGGCAAGCGGTGTTAGCAGTGCTCTGTCAGCGGCGATTGAAAGAATCCACGAACGCTTTCCGGCTGGTTTTGAGAAATTCTCTAAAGACGCCATCTGATTCCCGAATGCGAGGCTCTACGACAGTTTGCGGTGATTGGTACTAAATGTTTCCAACGTCAGCATGTGCGGTGATGGTGGTCGAGAGGGCGATCGCGAGAAACTCCCCCAGAGGTAAGGAGTTTTGACGGGTGGCAGGCAGGCTTGCAGGGGCACACCAATGGTGGAGAACATGGTGTTAGTACCGCTCGATCGGCAGTCTCAGCGCCTGAGCTACCGTTTTTGTCACAAGAAATCTGTATGGTGGTCAAGTAAAGCTAGGTGTAAACACATATGCTCGCAGCGCAATACGCGATGGAGTAGTGCCAATCGCTGGCTTATCCGAGATATTCCGGATTGACGTAACCCAGTCTGCTGGTGCTTTGTCCGGGCTAGCGTATCTACCGTTATTGCACCTTTGCGAGTGGTTGACGGCTATTTTAGCCTGTTGCTTTACGGTGATGTTCGAGAGCCGCTCAGTCTCGCGCTCTATCGCCAGTCCATCGTTTGGCTGGCATGTCCCATGACGGAGGATCGACCCCATGAAAATCTTGCTCGTTGAAGACGACGATCGCATCGCGGGAGCGTTAGCGGAAGATCTCTCAGATAGTCATTACGCCGTTGATATTGCCGAAGATGGTCAGGCTGCTTGGGATTTATCCGAAGCCTACGATTACGACTTAATTCTGCTGGACGTCATGCTGCCTCGCATTGACGGTATTACCCTCTGCAAGCGACTGCGTAAAACCGGCTGTAAAACCCCCATCTTGATGCTGACTGCCCGCGACACCGGAGACGATATGGTCACTGGGTTGGATGCTGGGGCTGACGATTATGTTGTCAAGCCGTTCGATCTCGATACCCTGTCTGCCAGAATCCGGGCGTTGCTGCGGCGCGGTGAAATCTCGCTGCCCCCCAATCTGGAATGGGGAGATCTGAGCCTCAACCCCAATGCCCAGGAGTCTTACTACCAGACCAAGCTATTGGGGTTAACTCCGACTGAATTCCGGTTGCTGGAATTGTTCATGCGCAATCCCAGGCGGGTGTTCAGCCGCAGTGCCATTCTCGATAAACTGTGGCCGTATGCCGATGCTCCTGAAGAAGAAACGGTCAAAATGCATATTTTGGGATTGCGCCGCAAGCTCAAGCAAGCTGGGGCCGATACCGATTTGATCGAAACTGTCTATGGCGTGGGGTATCGCCTCAAGCATGATGAAGAATAGACTCTTTTTCAGCCTGCGATGGCAGTTACTGTTGTCTTATCTGCTTGTCATGGCGGCAACCGTTGTGGCGTTTCAGGCAGGGGTTTATATTCTATTCAATCGCAGCTTGTATAGAGAAATCGATCGCAAGCTGCTCACGTTGGCTCAATCTGCCAGCCCATCTTTGGCCTCCATCCTGGATGAAGGGGAAGAGTATCTAGACGACGTTGAAGAGGTGCCGTGGCGAGATATTTTCAATCGCGATCGTCAGAGCCTAGAGTGGTTTAACGCTAGGGGAGAGTTGCTGGCTAGAAAAGGGACGCTCATCATTTCGGCTCCCCATCGCCTCAGGACGCAAGAGTTTGCGTTAGGATCTCCCCCGATTCCCGTCAGAGCCTACACAATTTCTGCATTTAGCGACGATCCGGAGACGGGAGAACGGGTACTGGAAGGCTACATTCGGGCTAGCCAGTCCATTGAAGTGCTCAACCAAGAACGCCTGCAAATTGTGCAAATTTTGGGGATTAGCGGAGCGGCCGCAGTGGTACTGATCGGTGCAGGCGGTTTGTGGCTGACTCGGCGCGCCCTCAAACCGGTTGAAGAGAGTTTCAATTACCTGAAACAATTCACCGCCGATGCCTCTCACGAACTGCGCAGTCCTCTGACAGCTATCTCGCTGTCGGTGGACGTGCTGCAACGCCATCCCGAGCGCATTCACCCGTCCGATATTCGCAAGATTGATGCGATCGCCAGTGCCGCCCGCCAAATGACCCGTCTAACGGAAGACTTATTGCTCTTAACGCGTACGGATTCATCCAACCGCTTGCCCAGCAGGCGGGAGGTTATTCTTCTGAAAACCATGCTGGCGGACGTGGTTGACCGAGTCACCCCCCAAGCCGATCTAAAATCTTTGACTCTAGTTGTTCCCCCTGCGTTCAGAGGAACCACCCGGCCAACCGCATCGAGTGAGCCGTCCACAGGGGCCGATGCCAAAAAGCTGGAGCTTGTCAAAGTGCGAGGGGACAAGCTGCAACTGCAACGGTTGTTTGCCAATCTGGTTGAGAATGCGATCCAATACACTCCGTCCGGCGGACAGATTGCGATCGACGCTGCTGTTGGGCCAAGTGCCGTGACGATTTCGGTAGAAGACTCTGGTATTGGCATCGGCCCGGACATGCTGCCCTATATTTTTCAGCGGTTTTGGCGTGCGGATCGAGCACGGAGTCGCCGCTCGAAGGGATCGGGACTGGGGTTGGCAATCGCTCAAGCGATCGCTCGTCAACATGGTGGTGAGATTAGCGTCACTAGCGTTGTCAACGTTGGCAGTACGTTCCATGTGCGGTTGCCGATACTTCGGGGGGGGCGCGATGATAAAGCCGTTACCCCCCTCGCTGCCGAGCGTGCCCTCCCGCCGAAAGGCTCCAGTCAGGGTCAAGCTAGTTGAGGCCGTGCTTTCCAGGAATGCTTGAAGCCATAGCTCTCGTCGCCGTACAAGGCATTCGCTATCTCATTGGTCACAGACGGTTAAGGGGTCGGACGTTCCGGGGATTGGATGCCCGCCGGTTCTATGGTGCTTGCCATGTCAATTTGAAATCCGGCGAACGTGGGGGCTAAAAATGGTCTAATGTAATGCCCAATAATGCATATGCTGTCTATCAGAATGTAGTTCTTTTTTGGATCGAAATAATCTCTTGACGCCCTGGTATTCGGTATCCTAATCATTTATCCAAGAAGGGCGAAACGATATGTATGGCTATGTTGGGGATCGCCTGGGAAATTTGATACTTCTTCGTAGGATTCGTTTGGGGTATCTATCTCTCGGTCTCTCTAAATAGAGTTTTTCCTCAATTGCTTCCGAGTCGTATAGAGGCTGTTTTTTCTCTCTAGGACAGCAACTTGTACAGTGGGAGATTTTAGCGCTCGCTACCTTTCTTTTAGGCTCTAGACGCCATTGCCGTTCATAAATAAACAATTCAAATTAGTACTTAAAATAACAGACTTTCTAAGGGGGCTGCGTAGCTAGAGGCACGTGGATTTGATGCCATCTTTCCGAATTGCTTACGCATTAATAATATGTTTATAATCTTGCAACTTTGATTCATCACAACAACCCGTTTGCGTGCATGCGCGGCGGCCCAAATTTGTATTTGGGAGTACGGCGGAGGTCCCGATTTATGAGCAGTAGCAAACTCTCCATGTCATCTCTTGACTTACTGTCGGGGATGGTTGAGCGCGATGCGAGCACGGCGCATGGGTCTAGTTGTGGATGTCAGTCTTGCTGTTCTGGCAGCGCAGCTGCTTCAACCTCTCCTCGGTCGACATCTTCGAGTTCGGGCTCTCTGGGCAGCTTGTGGAAGCAGCCAGGCGGCAAAGGCACACCGTTGACGCTGACATACAGTTTGACCTCTGGGTTCCTAAACGGAATTAATGGGGTACCCAGGTGGCAAGTCAGAGCTGCTGTTGAAAAAGCGTTTTCAGTCTTTGCCAAGTATGTCCCCATACGGTTTGTGGAGACAGTCGATCGCGGCCCCAGCACTCAAGCTCTTTTGAAGCAGTTCCAGCCGGCGGGTAATGAAGCTAAACTGCGATTCCACCGCAGCAACATCGACGGAAATGGTGGAACGATCGCGGAGGCTTATTTCCCCGGAGAAGGGGATTCCATTGCGGGCGATATTTTCTTCGACAACGAACGATGGGACCCCGGACTATTTGTGGAGACAGTGTTGCACGAACTCGGGCATGCCCTGGGTATGAAGCATGTCAGCGGGGTGGATGCCATCCTGAATCCCGTATTGAAACGGCGATTTTCCCGTATTGGCAGTGCTGATTTGCTGTCGGATGATATTAAGACGATCCGGCGTGCCTACGGAACTGGAAAGGGGGCTGTCCAGCCATTGGGTAGCGAGCAGCCTGCATCTCCCCCCTCTTCGGGGGACAATCGGGCCACCATTCGGGGCACCAAACGTGGCGATCGCCTGGTGGGCAGCAGTCGAAATCAAACAATCTACGGACGGGAAGGCAACGACACCCTATTGGGTGAGGCGGGACGCGATAAGCTTTTCGGCGGTCAAGGGTCGGATGACCTTCGAGGGGGAGGCGGTCAGGACAGATTGGTCGGTACGTGGCTGGGTAAGGGTGAAAAAGATCGGTTGACGGGAGGCAAGCAGGCCGACTTGTTTGTACTGGGAACGCAGAAGAGAGCGCTGTATGACGATGCCAAATCCGGCACTTTGGGCACTAAGGACTATGCGCTTGTGACCGACTTCCGGCGTTCGGACGGGGACACGATTCAACTGAGTGACAAGTTTGAATATCGCTTGGGGAGCGCGCCCAAGGGGGTGGCCAGCGGAAGAGCAATTTTTATCGATAACCCTGGGGGGGCAACGGATGAACTTGTGGGCGTTGTTCGTGGCTTAGGCAATCTCGGTTTGAATAGCAGCGCCTTCATCTTTGTATAGGTCGGGTAGCAGACTTAGAGGGGGGATCGCTGTCTGGGCAGATCGCGCTATCCCTGGCATCCGATGCCTAATGGCGACCTGAGTTCGGTAGCTCTCATCTCCAACCGTTCTCCCACATTGGGAAAAGAGAGCAAGAGTGCCTTCACTCAAATGCTGTCGTTGCGCTGTAGGCAATTCACCAACTTTAGTAGTTTCGTCGAACAAATGCTGTCGTTGCACTGTAGGCAATTCACCAACTTTAGTAGTTTCGTCGAACTGACGTTAATGGCAGTGTCGATTATCATTCAATGCGAAAATCGCCATCCTGCAAGGGGAAGCGACCGGACAGTTCAAGTCATTGCAAGAGATTTGGTTCGGTGAGACAGACCCGGCCAATACTACGAGCTTGTCAGTCGCGTCATACGCGAACGATAATCCACTTAGCTCTCTAAACTAAATTAGAGACCCTCCAGTGGAACGCTCAAGAAGCTGGCAATTTCAGCTGCCCGATCTTCAATGGCAGACAGTGCTTCGGGCTGACCCACACGAGTTAGAGGGATGTCACCCTTCTTGCGAATTTGAACGTAGATCGCCCGTTTGGGATTGAGACCTTCTTTGATATCCACTCGCACGCTTTGAATGTTATCCAGTTTGTAAGTGAATTGGATAGTGCGATTCTTTCCAGGAAAACCGTTGCGCTTCACTGTAAACTTGCCAGTTTTACGGTTGAACTCGTTGTAGCCGCCACCCACATCCCACGTCCAGGTCAGCCACTGGTACACAGCCGTGAGTAAACCAGCTACGCCATAGAAAGACATGGCCACCCCTTGAGGCACGAACGCCAAATTCAGACCGTTGGAAAACGGAAGCAGGTTAACCCCCATGTAGCTGGACAACCCTGCGAGCGAGAACCCAACGCCACCAATGGTGCAGGCGATCGCCACCAACAGTGTCCCTAACCGGCGAGAACCGATGACCTCGTAGCGCAAGTATTGAGTCGGAGCTTGGGTGGCATCAGTCATTGGTGTTACAAGCGGGATAAAAACAGAAATTTTTTCAAACTATCTCAGTCTAGTCCGACTTCTGCACGGGATTAGTGATGTTTTTAGGCGGGGTCGGGAGTTTTGAGTGTTGCCCCTGGTACAGCAGCCTCTCGAAGTCACGGCACGATCTCTGAATCCAGTCCTTTGTAACCGTCAGTTTGACTGAGTTATTTGGGCGGGACAGTAATTGCCTCGCAGCACAACGACACTACCAGAGTAAAAATGTCTTGCTCCTCTCTCACATCGTGGGATGCGGATGAGAGAAGCGAACTCAGATTGGTCGGAACGCAGACCCAGTCAAGTGTTGCAATTCTGTTTGACGACCCGGTGGATTGTCTGGCGATCGCCGGTTACGTGTGATGGACGCATTCCGTATCGTCATCGTTAGTTGACACATTTGGCATAGGTGTAGCGCTCTATTCCCGGTTATTGCTTACATTGGGCTGAATACGGGTTTTCGAGGAGTTGAGGCAATGAGCGTACTGACCCCGCAGGAGGTGATCGACAAGCTTCAGCAAGGACTGCCACTCGCCAAGCAAGAGTTGGCCCATATCGAGTTGCAGGGTCAGTGTTTGGATGGTGGAGATTTTTCGCAGTCTTATATGCGGGTATCCAATCTATCGAATGCCTCCTGCAAGCAAACCAATTTCACGGACACCCTGCTAATCCGAGCCTGGTTAGTGGAGACCATTCTTGAAGAGGCAACGTTAATTCGTGCTCAGTTGACTGCCGCCCGGCTGGAGCGGGCCAATTTACGCCACGCGATCGCCACTCAAACCCGTTTTTTAGGGGCTATTTTCGATGGTGCCGATGCCTCCCATGCAACGATGCAGCAGGCCAACTTGGAAGATTGCAGCGCTCGAAGGGCCATCTTCCAGGCCACCGACCTCGTAAAAGCCAACCTCAAAGCCTCCGACTGGACGGAGGCCGATTTGTCCAGTGCCAAGTTGGTACAGGCGGATCTGGATGGGGCCAATCTCACCCGCGCCAAACTCGTGGGCACGCAATTGGACAAAAGCATTCTGAAACGTGCCCGGATTGCCCAAGCAAATTTGACATCTGCAGACGTTATTGGCGCGAATTTAACGGAAGCTTACTTGGCTGAAAGCGATGCGAGCCAGGCCCAATTCGATACCGCGATCGCCGATCGCGCCTACGCAAATGGTGTGAATTTCAGCGGAGCTTCGCTGTTTGGTAGCAGTTGGGAACGGGTGAATTTAGCTGGGGCCAACTTTACTGGGGCCAATCTCGGCGATGCCAATTTCGAACAAGCCAACCTGCGGGGGGTAATATTCGACGGAGCAAATGTAGTTGGCGCCAGTTTGACGGATGCAGTTGGGTTGAGCGACGAGCAAAAAACTTGGCTACACAAAGAAGGAGCCTTGAACGTTCCAAAGTAACGCGCTTGCGATCTCAATGAAATCGAAGGAATGGCAGCAGCTCTGTCCACACCAACCTAATTAGGCCGACAGCAGCCGTTCGAGAGCTTCGACCATTACGACATTGGGATGCTTTCCCACTAGCGTTTGCAGAACTTGGCGATCTCCCGTTCCGCATGGAGAGGATGAAACAAAGGCAAAATAGGGCACTCCAACCACCCGAAATTCACGCACTTGCTCCGCCCATTGAGGCTCGTCGATGTCGAGCATGACAAAATTAACTTGCTCTCCGTAGCGATCGTGCAACTCCGCCACTGTCGGAGCCATAGCGCGGCAAACACTGCACCAATCGGCATAAAACTCTATTAGCACTGGCTTGCTATCCGCTGCTGCCACACCGTAGGGAACCGAACTACTGGCCGCCTGTTTGAGTGCCGCAAATCCAGACAGTAGGGAACTGGCAAACGCAGAGGGTGGATTACTGAAAGCTAGTGAAAAACAACAGGCGATCGCCACCAATGCGACCACCAGTCGACGAGCAATAGATGGCAAGTAACTCATGCAAACGTCAATTGAGGCTATGGGCAGCAACTATAGCGGTCGCCATTTCAGTTGGGACAGAGGTTTTCAGGCACAATCAGGGGTGAACGTAGCTGAAATGTGCGCAATGGTGTAGCCATTGCCATAACACTTTACTCATAGTAAAACGCTAAAAAGAGATGGAATCCCAGCATGACAGTGAACAGGCTGACTAAAACGATGTGAACTCCCAGCCATACAGACCGGAGCTGGCGAATCAGTTGGCCCTTTGGAATTGCTGAGAGACCGCCTACCGGAAGCAGCGAAACCTTACGCGCAGTCAAACCGACCAGTCGAGTTTCTACCGCAACCCCCATCATGGCGATTAGGGACAAGACAAGAAAAACGACTAAAAATGCTTGGTTGAATACGCTACCCCCTGCGCCAAAGCTGTGGACTAGCGTTGCTCCAATAAACCCGACTCCCAAGAAAATATGTAAGCTACGCCAGAAAAAGATTGAACCGGGCAGCTTAATTTTCCAGCGACTTCCTCGCTTTCGCAGAGTCAAAATCATTTCAATGGCAAAAAATCCCAGACAAACAAATCCCGTAATTTCTTTGTACAGTCCCCGTCGCAAAATTTGGTGGGTGTAAAACGCCGTATCTCGAATCAGAGGGAGATAGGCATCGCTCAGGATGAATGGCACCACTAAAACGATTGAAATTACAGCCAATACTGAGAGCGTTGGGAACGTAGGTTTCATGAGTCAGCCTGAAGCACGGTTTAGATCTGGGCTAGCGATCGACGGGATACAAAAATAGATGCCTTATACAACAGGTGTCTTAATGGGTTTGAGTGGCTAAATTGTTCGGCGAGCCACACAAAAAACGGTCAGTCGCTGTCAGTCGCTCAGGAATGAGATCGGTGTGGAGACAGGCTCCGATCGCGATCGGAGCCTGCCCACAGGGATGAGACCTAAGCGTCACCCAACGGCAAGTTGATGACCACACCACCCATGACATCGTCTAGAGCAAACACTTTATCGGGATAGCGTTCTAGGTGAATCGGGTGAGTGTTGTGGCATGTGACGCAAGCTTCAGCCACCGCCTTATCGGGGTACATCGCTGTCATGTATCGCTGGCCAGCAATTTCTTGCTCGATCTTGACAGGCGCGCCAGTGTCTTCCATCTCCTTGATGGCGTCTTTCTCAAAATCAGTTTTGGGAGAATGCGCATCGTTGATATTCCAACTGGAGATCAAACCGATGGTGAAACCACCCGCCAGATCGTTTGCGGAGGTGACTTCGGACGCCAGACGGAACATTTGTGCGGGGAGAGGAATGCCATCCTCGTCTTCCCAAAATTCGGTGGAATGAGCGTCAACCACAGCCCCTTCACGCTCAACCGGCTCGCCTTCTAACAGCGTGACGCGGTTCACAACGTGCTTCACATAGGCGGTCCGTCCACCTAATGCAGTTGCAGCAATGTAGTCAACAACTTTATCCGGGGCAATACCTGCAGGAGCGGATGCTTGGGGAGCACCACCACTGCAAGCCACAACCGTAAATGCGGCAGCGACAAGGAATGTGGAGACAGCCAAGGTACGGGGCTTGAATTTGCCCAGCCAGGCTCGGATTGTCGATAAGAGTTTCATGAACAGAGGCCCTCAAATGAGTACTAATTCAACGGGGGAGCGGCTAGCCGGTTAGGGCCAGCAAACTTGCGAGACGACTAACGGTTATTCCTGCGATCGCGCTTTGCCCGAACCATCGCAAGCGATTCGTGGTTGCGATCGGGCAGGCGAGCAAAATTCTCGGTAACCAAGTCGTCATCAAAAACTGCGTTGTAAGCAAATTCGAAACCGTGACAGTTCATACACACATCCGCCACCATGCGATCGCCCGGCTTCAGGGTGAAGGTGTTGTTATGGTTCACCCGTACCTCTCCGCTGATTGTCTGGCGAGGTAGATGGCAGGTGGCGCAGGTCACTTCACCTGCACCGGGACGTGGCAGATTTTCATTGCCTGTCAGCAGTCCTGCATGCTTGGAGTTGACGTAATTTAGCGAGTGGTCGTCGCTATGGCAGGTGAGACAAGCATCTACCGATGCTGTATGCATATCTTGTGCGTGGACGTCATGGCAGGTGTTGCAGTTCATCTCGGTGCCGTGGGCATTCGGCTGCATCGGCAACAGAGCCATCTCAGGGGTTAAGGGGGACTGCCCCTCTAACGTGCGAATCCCGTGCTTGCCCAGTAGGAACGTCTCAGTGGAGAACTCGTGGCATTGGCGACAGCTTTCTTGGTCGGGGCTAGCCACAAATTCCCCCGTGTCTTCCACTTGGTGGCAGCTGGTGCAGTTCACCCCCTGCAGAGCGTGCGTGCTACCCGTCCACAGGTCTGTTGCTTCATCCACGGTCAGAGCACTTGCCGCTGCGGGCCAGACCACTAGGCTCAGCAGCAGAATCATCAATGGAAGACAGGCCGCGAGCGCTCCTGCAAGGCCTGCCTCCTTCCTGCTTTTAGGAAGGGGCGACATACGTCTAGCCAATCGAATCGTTCGCATTAGTTCCCCCACAGCTCGCGATTGAGGTCAGGGGAGGGAGTGGTTGCCACCTGAGGAACAATCTCCCGTTCCAGTCGCTTCGGCTCCGGCAGCCAATCCGGTTGATCCAAGTTCGCCCGTAAGAAGCCGGTGGATATCGAGCGGTGATCGTGGTAGTTGTGACAGCCTGCCGTCCAACATCCGTCAGGGGTAAAGCCGATGTGGCTGTCCAGGCGATCGGAGCTTTCGGCATCAATAATGTGGTCGTGGCAGCTCATGCACAGATCGGGAGGAATATTGACTCCACGAGCAAACATGGGCATGTGCTCTTCGTGGCAAGTGGTGCATGTGAGGACATCCAGCTCCTCCAAGTAAGTGGCCCAGCGGGGATCGCGAAACTTGCTCAACCCGTGAATATCCTCTGCCATTTCTGCTTCGTGACAGCGGTTACAGGTGTCGTTACTGACCTTCTGAAACCCCTGGTGACAGGACTGACAAGAGGCTTCAAATACTTGGTGTCCTGACGATGTGGCTCCGGGCAAAAAGGCGGTGCGTTGATCCAGCCCGAAGGCAAACACAATCGCACCGGCAGCGATCGCCAAGACCGCTATCCCTATCACTGCCGTTCTCAACTTCAACATGCAAACTGCAAACCATCGACAACCTGCGAGCTACAAACCAACATGGCTTTGCTTGCAAATGGCTGTGGTGCTCTCGTCGCTTTCTGTAAGAACCGAGCGCTGTAAGGACCGGTTCTTCTCACCGCTGACCGGCGACCAACCAGCATCGGGCACGAGAGAAACAACACAGCTCAACACTGCGCCCATTACAGCAGGATCAATCCCAAAATCAGCAAGCCAATGGTGGCTCCTGCAACGGGCAATAACCCACCCCGATTGCCGTCATCAGGCGTCTCGGTCGTAGTCGCTTCGGGGGGGAGCGCAACCTCCTCAGAGGAGTAGTCGGCACCATCCAGCATCAGCTCGGTTACCGCACCGTACGCATCAACCCACGCTTGTTTCACATCAGGAGTCCAATCGTCCCCCAGGTACTGCTCGAAGGTTTGCAGCAGAGCGCCACCCACAATTGGGTAGTGAGCAGGAAGGGCACCGTACTGAACGTGGCGAGCCCCTAGACCACGCAAGGTCGAACCTAGGACATCCCCTTTACGCAGGTTCTCTACTACTAAAACCAGCGATGCCAACAGTTTCTTCTGTTGCTCTTTGATATCGGTGTTGGCAAAGAGCGGCTTAGCTTCGGGAGCCGATTCAAATAGATTGCTGTAGAAAGACTCTGTGAAGGACGTGCCGTAGGGCTTAATTTTTTCGAAGCTACTTTCTAGCAACTCAACATTCAGAGACATGCCTTTGCATCCTTGTTAATTGTGAGGAGGTAGGAACCATCACAAGCAATTCGCGCTCGAAAAACCACTTGCAGAACTCCGTACCAACAGCGTGCGTATTCCCTGGCTCAACCAAATCGGCTATCCAGTTGTCATACAAACGTAGCTCAAACCCAGCACTATATACCCGGTGCATGAGGCGACTGAAAGCAGCCAACTATAAGGAATAAAGCACTGGAGAATTGAACTGAAGAGCTAAACATACACCCAGAAACTTTTCTTCTTCCAATGCGTACAGAAAAAGTGAACTTACGGGAATTTACTGCATTAAGTCTGCACGTTAGGTGGTAGATGAGTGCTAGATCGTAGCCAGCAATACTATTTTGCGATTAAATTCTCTAAAAATGCTCTTAGTGCATTTCACCTATTTGTTTAATGCATCGATCGGTTTGGAGCCTTAATGTGACGATCGGGATTGGTCCCTTGTTGCGATTTTTGCATTTCCTCTATGCAAAAAAATATGGAAACATCTAAGAGTTGTACTGGAGAGTACAAATTCCCCTAGGAGGGATTTGGTTATGTGGGCATGCGATCGCACACAACTCTGTATATATGCCAGGAAAACACAGCCGTTCCAGCAATCACCATCCGGCCATTCAATTTTTAGGCTCGGTTCAACTAGCAGTACCGCTGCTGGGAGCGATCGCAGCAATTTTGATCGGGACAACTCTGTACGAATCTCGTGTGGGGTCGGACATTGTTCAGCGGGAGATCTATAAGAGTGCTTGGTTCGGGCTATTGATGTTTCTGCTAGCCGTCAACCTCTCCGTTTCAGCGTTAACTCGATTCCCCTGGCGCGGTGCCCGCAAGATTGGTTTTGCTCTGACTCACTTCGGTCTTGTCGTACTGATCGCCGGTTCGGCTGCGGTGATTCATGTTGGTATGGAAGGCATGCTGTCCTTGCGTACGGACGTTGCTGCCAATAATCTACTCAGGCTGCAGGGAGAATTGCTGGAAGTTATGCAACCCGAGGGCACAACCAGTGCCGTTGATGTGGCAGTGTCGGCAGATGGCAAGGTTCAAGACCAGCAGGTCGGCGGATTAAGGCTGGTGGACTATCGCGAACGCACCCTGTCTGTGACTCGATTTAAGCCGGACGGAGTGGCTGACAATCCTGCCCTACATCTATCTCTGACTAGTCAGAATATGGGGCAATCGGTGGAGCAATGGCTGGCGGTAACGCCGTCTAGCGCACAACAGGCTAATCTAGGCCCCGCCACACTACGGTTGGTAGCTGTCGATACGGACGCCGATCTCCGGGGCTTGATGGCTGCCCCATCCCAGGTTGCAGGCAAATGGGGAACGCTGGCGATCGTCAGTCGAGGGAAGACCCACGAGTTTGACGTGGAACAGTCTGTAGGACAAACCCTCCAATTACCTGGCAATGACTTGTCTGGCACTATCGCCGTCAACGTTGTCAACTTCTGGCCAGATTTTCGATTGAACAATCGCAACGAACCGGAAACGGTGTCCGACCAACTGCGCAATCCTGCCTTGCAGTTGCAGGTGAAGAGCCCGGCAGGAGTAGAGCGCTGGTTTGTGTTTGGCCGCTCTGATATTGAACCGGTACGAACGCTAGTGTCTGGTGACGCGATTGACGCGACGGTTACTTACCAGGCACCGACTCCTGAAGAGAATGTCTTTACGGCGATCGCCGTCTCCGATGGGCAGCTGTACTACACCGTCAACAGCTCCAAAGGATTCCAGTCGGGGCCTCTACAGCTCGATACCCCCGTCGAGTTGGGATGGGCAGATTTTCAACTAACGGTCACAGACTGGCTCCCGCAGGCTCGGATTGAACGAGAGGTAGTAGATGCTTCGCAGACCGACAACTCGCAATCGGCCAGTGCGGTCCCGGCGGTGCTAGTCGAATCTCTAAGCGGCGATCGGCAATGGTTGCAGTGGGGGGAACCTCAAGCAATTTCCAATCCGAGTTTAGATAACCCAGATGGCCAGCTATTTGCGATCTACAGTCCGAAATCAATGGAATTACCGTTTGCGGTTGCGCTTGAAGACTTCATCGTGGAGCGCAACGAAGGTGCCGAGTCTGTGGCGATGTGGACTAGCCAAATTCGAATTGACGATCCCGAGCTAGGTCAGCACACCTTTCGCAAAGTGTGGATGAACCATCCCACCTGGTATCGCGGCTGGAAGATTGCTCAGGCGTCGTGGAATCCCGGCGACTTGCGGCAATCAACATTGCAGGTAAAGCGGGAGCCTGCCTGGGTAACGGCTTTTACCTGGACTGGCTCGTTATTAGTAGTCGCTGGAATTGGCGTGATGTTCTACGGGCAGGAGCTGGCCAAGAAATACCGTGAGCTCTTTGCTCGCGTCCGCAGTTCTGAATCCGGTTCGGACATTAGCTTGGAACCGAGTCTACCTACGGCCAGGCAACCCGCCATTGACGCTAACGATCGGTCTCCACAGACATCATCCTAGTGTCTTGTCAGGCTTCCAGCCTGGGATATTCATCTCTCGGCAAATACAGTGCAGTCAGCCTGGAAGCCGGTTCCCCACAGGCCCAGGGTTTGTACCGGTCTTCAGTCCAGTTCTCCCGCCTTCAGTCCCACTATTCTTTGTTCGAATCCTCTTCGCCTTATGAAAGCTCTCAAGTTTGTTCTCGGCATTCTGTTGGGCCTAGCCCTGATAGCCACACCTTTCAGCACTTGGCAACCAGCTCCAACGGCAGGATTGCAATCTCTAGCTGTGCAGCTAGACGGTCGCAAGAAGCCGCTAGACACTGTTGCCCGCGAAACCGTGACGCAAATTCATGGTTCCACGTCCTATCGTTTAGAGGGTGGGGTTCGCGAGGATTACTTCACTACCTTTATGGGGTTGTGGTTTAACGATCGTGATTGGAACCAAGAGCCATTTATTCTGGTGAACTACCGACCTCTCAAAGAGAGCGCCGGTTTGGATATCGAACGTAAGTATTTCAGTTTCAAAGAACTGATGCAGTCCAACCTGCCCGCCACGTTACGACAGGTGCGAGATAAACAAGCGGCAGAGGCCGAGCTATCTCGCGACGCTCGCGAAGCACTGACCGTGGCCGATCGCATGTCTCTGATGCTGGAAACGGTGGCTCGTGACGAACTACCGCTGGTGCCCCATCCCACCGATCTCAAAGGCAAGTGGATGGGAATTCCGCAAGCTCTCGACAGTTATTCGGCAGATGAAGTTAGCGATCTGGCTGGCACGCTGGAGCTGATGAAGCTCACCTATGCCGGACACAGAGCGCCGGAGGCAATCGAGCCGTTAGCTCTACAACTGCATACCCAATTGCAACAGCTGAGCCCTGAGATTTATCCAAGCGGGCGCACCCTATCCCGCGAAGTATTGTTCAATCGCCTGCACGCCTTCGGCAAAGCATGGCAAGTGTTTGCAGTCGCGTTTGTAGCCATGCTGGCTGTCACCTTTGTACCGCTACCGAACTGGTATTGGCTGCCAATCGGCACATTTACCGCTGGCTTGGGGATTCAGCTCTACGGCTTTGCCTTGCGCGTCATGGTGGCCGATCGCCCTCCCGTCACGAACATGTACGAATCGGTTGTCTGGGTAGGATTTGGCATCGCTGCTTTGGCGCTAATCTTCGAACTCAAAAGCCGTGCTCGCTACTACCTATTGGCAGCAGCTCCTCTGTCCATCTTGGCTCTAGTGTTGGCCGACAGCCTACCCGCAGTTTTGGATGCCAGCATCCAGCCCCTCGTCCCCGTCCTGCGCGATAACTTCTGGCTCAGCGTTCACGTCCCCACCATCACCCTGGGCTATGCCTGCTTTGCACTGGCTATGGGGCTGGGGCACATCATGTTGAGTCAATACTGGCTGGCTCCAAACAATAAATCGCGAATTACCAAGCTCTCCAAGCTCAATTACAGCGTGCTTCAGGTGGGGATTTTGCTACTTGCTGCAGGGATCATTTTGGGTGGCATTTGGGCCCACTTCTCGTGGGGACGGTTCTGGGGATGGGACCCGAAAGAAACTTGGGCGGCGATCGCCTTGCTCTGCTATCTGGCTCCGCTGCACGGACGGTTTGTGGGCTGGGTGAATACGTTTGGCATGGCAATAGCCAGTGTTGTCTCCTTCAATGCTGTTCTCATGGCCTGGTATGGCGTTAACTTTGTGCTCGGTCAAGGTCTGCACAGCTACGGATTTGGAACGGGTGGTTCGGCTGGAATTGCGGCCCTGGTTGCTGCAGATCTCCTGTTCGTCGTAGCTACAGCAGTTCGGTACAAGTTTCTGACCAGCGCCACAAAATCCGATGAGTCTTCAAGTTCTGCGCTCGACCCAGTCCTTGTTCAGCAATCCACTCCGGCACAGTGAGCTCGATCCCCGCAAGTAGGTGCAATGGGTTGGCAAAACGCTGGCCTAATTGAATTTAGCTTTAGCCTGCTCGTATACCTCAGCAGTGATTTCAGTTGCTCCAGCCTCTTGAGCAAATTTTTCAATCTTCTTGCGGGCAGCCGGTCTGACGAAAAAGGGAATCTCCTTTAGTTTGGCTTCCGCTTCCGATGTCCATTGGGGTTTGCTCATGCTGCGCTTCAAATCACTTGCAGCATTGTATATTGAGAGGCCACTTCGTCCGGCACATTTCAGCGGTGTGGATTTCTCGCAAAATCCAATCGATCGCTCTTCAAGAAAAATGTCAGATTTAGTAGCAACTGCTTACGAATTGGCAATCGATAATTGGCATGGAAGAGAAGGTCAATTTGCCAACATATGGCAAATCAAACTGAGGTATTGCCGGAATATTTACAAACGCAAGTAACAGGGTAAAAACGTTGTAATGCTTGTAGGGAATGGGCTACAGGCGCTGAACGGACAAAGGCTGCTGCGAGCATCACGAGAAACTAGCGATCGCGATCGCTCCCTTAAACGGGTGCTTAAGAGACTCTGAACTCATCCCGTTTAGGAGATTCATCATGAATGCAAAACACCTCACCTTCGGTCTGTTTGGATTGGCTGTCACCCCATTTATTTTTGGTGCATCTGCCTCAGCTTGTACGCCAGCCCCCGACAATCCTGACGGATGCGATGGCATCAATGGTGGCCGGATTCGCGTCCAGGTTCCACTTCGCCGAATTCAGCGGTGGCCAGGCCCTTTCCCTCCGACCTGCTTGTCTTGTCCATCCCTACGAGAGGCAACATTAGAGGAACGCATTAACCCTAGCGCGCTGCAAGCCGAACAACTGAATCAACTTCAACATCAACACGTTCAACCTGCTTGGGAAGTGAGAACACCTCGATAGTAGGCAAACAACAGCCACTCCAAGTCATACGACGCGAAGTGGTTGGGCGAGGACAGGTTGTGAACGTAACAGAGCAGTTGTTAAGGGGATTCCCGTGCACGTTCGTAGAGTATCTGGCCGGTGGTTTGCCTCACGAGCACCAAAGCCGATCGGATTCTATGCCAGCAAGCGGAACATCTTGAAGCAACGACTGCTCTACACAGCTGAGTCACTCGACAGAGTGATTCTGTCGATGCTGAAATCATCATGAGTCGGTATTCTGGCAGGCTCGCGTGCGCGCGGCTAGTTGCAACAGTTGCTTGTTGCAGCCGAATCCCTACAGCAACCAGGTTTGCTTGGAGAAATCTTCGCCATCCTGAGAAGGATTAGTCGTTGGAGCCACCGGACGACGACCGTAGGCTAAGCCCTCGCCACCTGGAGCTGCTTTGGCTAACAAACCAGGACGACCGGGGGTTTTGCGGGGGGTAATGGCTTTGCTGCCATTCTTTTTCGCTGATTGAGCGGTACTCAAGTCTTTGCGCAGCGAGGCATTTTCCTCTTCTAGCTGAGCGATCGCCTTTTGAGATTTGTCCAGCTCGGCCTTCAACTCGTTGGCTTTGTCGAGGTAACCACGCAACTCCTCCACGTATCCTTCTTTATCGTGGAGTTGGGCCTGCAGGTTTTCCGACTCGGTCTGCGATTCAGCCAGAGCCGCTTTCAGATCCTTCACCATGTCTTGCAAGTCCGCTTTGGTGGGGCCGGTGCTGCGGCGGGCGGTGCTGGTGCTCTTTGCTTTCGTGCTAGAGCTAGAGCCGGCGCGTTTTCGAGTGCCATTCGTACGCGCTTTACTCGTTCGAGTGCCATTAGTCATAGGAGCAGCTTCAACCTCGCGGGTGGGTTCGGATTCTGGCGGGGACAGTTCTAAGTGACCCGATTCCTCTTTCAACAGATCCGATAGTCGTTTCTTTGGGGCTCGTTTCGATTGCGTCATCAGTCCCTCCAATCCCGCTGTAGCTCTTCGGCAACGCGGCGGTAATCTGCTTGGGCTTCGCGAGCCTGCTTACCCTTCCATTGGAGGATACTCATCCCTTCTAAGGCTGCCCGTTCGTGGGCTTTGTATGCACGCACGAACGCATGAAAGGCAGGAATACCTAGATCGAGGAGGGTATTTTGGGCCTCCATCGTCTCCCTCAAACTGCGAGGATCGACGCGGGTTAGTAGGACGCGGTAGCTCACATCAGCAGGGATTACAGCCGATCGCACGGTTTCGATCAGCGCCGCCAAATCTAAAGGAGCTGGGGGCGTTGGTAACACTAAATAGTCAGCAATAGCGATCGCCGCACTCAGTGCATCGGAAGCCAATGCGGGGGGAGTATCCACCACCACTACTCCATAATCCCCGATTTTGGGCACGCGATCTAGCTGTGCAGTGTCTTGCACAGTCTGGACGTCAAACCCGATACCTATTTCGCTGCGTTTTGACCACCATGTCGCCGACCCCTGCGGATCGGCGTCCAGTAGCAATACACGGCTGTCTTCTGAAGAAAATGCCGCCGCCAAATTAATCGAGGAAGTTGTCTTCCCCACTCCTCCCTTGCCATTCACGACGGCAATCACCTTGGGGGAGCCCACTTGCTTTGAGCCCGATTGTTTGGAAGACTCCCGCGATTTCCCCCGGGTCGATCTGGCCCGAGCGGGGCTCTCTGAGGATACTGATTTAGCTGATGCTGATTTGGCTGATGTTGATTTGGTTCGCTGAGTTCTAGGCAAGATCGACTCCTTGTATCTCTCCTCATGTCTCCTCAGGCATTCCCCCACTGGGTATGTCCGCCGGTGTGAAGCTGACCGGCTGCAGGGGTCAATCTACACACAACCTACTCTGTCGTTGTCCGGTTGGATTTAGTCCCGATACTTTATTTCCAAATTGCTGTCGCATTCTCGCAACAGTTGCCTTTCAGCCAATACCAGTTTCATTGCACAAATCGGAGTTTAAGCAGTCTCTAGCTCCCTCTTTTGCTTGGGGCAACATGCAAATAAGAGAGCTCGAACGCGGATCGTTCCGTTTGCATTGACTTGAGCTGGTATTCAGCTAAGACTGGTTCCCCTAAAATTCTCTCTGACTCTTCTCCTACAATTAGCCTGTCAGCATGCAGTTCGAATGGGGAGCCCTACATGAGTGTCATGGGTCTGGCAGCAGGGGAAATCAGCAGTAGTGTTGCTCCCATGTTGGGAGTGTTTTCATCTCCGGGACCAATCTTGGTAGAAATAGGGCCTTTGGCAATTCGCTGGTACGGGCTATTGATTGCGTCTGCTGTCTTTCTCGGCTTGGGGCTGGCTAGTTTTTTGGCCAAACGACGGACGGTCAATCCCGATTTGATGGGAGATTTGGTGGTCTGGTTAATCGTTGGTGCCATCCCAATGGCCCGTCTGTATTACGTGGCATTTCGGTGGGAATTTTATCGCAATAACTTACAGGAGGTGGTGGCTATCTGGAACGGGGGCATTGCCATTCATGGAGCCATTATTGGGGGAACCATTGCCACGCTGCTGTTTGCGCGATTGAACGCCATTCCATTCTGGAAGCTGGCCGATATTTTGGCCCCCTGTACAGTGATGGGACAGGCGATCGGCCGATGGGGAAATTTCTTCAATTCGGAAGCCTTTGGCGTTCCCACCGATTTACCCTGGCGACTCTACATTCCTTTCAACCGACGTCCCCCCGAACTGAGAGAGTTTGAAACCTTTCACCCAACATTTTTGTACGAATCGCTCTGGAACCTCGGGGTGCTGGCTATCTTGTTGGCTATTTTCTTTCGCGTTCCTAAGGCCAAACCCGGCACGCTTATTTGCGTTTATGCCATTGCCTACAGTCTGGGCCGGTTCTGGATTGAAGGACTGCGAATCGACAGTCTGTATCTGGGGCCGCTACGCATTGCCCAGGTGATCAGTCTGGTGTTGATTGGTTTAGGTGCTCTTGGGCTGATCTGGCTGTACGTGCTAAAGCGACCGCTCCCCGATGTGGTTGCAGACTCTCGCGCTAGAAACGAAGAAGCGTCGGTATAAAGGCCGATCTACTGTTAGGATGCTGACCCCCAGTTGGTAATTTGCAATCAAGTAGGTGGTTTGCCTAGTGCGGCCGATCTCATTCGGGCTCTTGTCCCCTACCCGTTGTGAGAGGTTCTATGCACTCCTGCACGTCGTTGCGAGGATTGTTCACTAAGGAACTGACTTCAGTGAGCAGCAGAGGTTCCGATTCGGTTCTCTGCAACAGTGCGATCGCCTCTTTCGCACTCTGAATCTGGGGATTCAGCCAATCGTCGTAGCAGTCTTGAGCCAAGATGACCGGCATGCGGTTGTGTACTGCCTTCACGATCGTATTTGCCGCTGTTGTCAGGATGGTACAAGAATCGATTTCCTCTCCGTTCGGACCATTCCACTGACTCCACAACCCTGCAAACGCAAACGGTCGCCGATTGGCAAAGTGAATGTGAAACGGTTGCTTGCTCCCTTTGTTGGTCCTGCCGACTTCTTGTCTCCATTCGTAAAATCCATCTGCAGGGATCAGGCAACGCTTGTGGCGCAAAATCCCTTTGAACATGCGCTTCTCGGCAACCGTCTCCGCACGAGCATTGATAGGGCGTGGCCCTTTCTCATTTGGATTGTTGGCCCAAATGGGAATCAGCCCCCAGATGGCAAAGGCAAATTCGGGATCGCCCCTCAAGTTCATTCGGATCGTTGCGATCGGCTGGGACGGTGCAATGTTGAAGCGAGGTAGTACCGGCGGTAATGGGTTGAGCCCAAATAACTCTGCCACTTGCTCTGAAGAACTAGCCAACGAATAGCGACCGCACACAGCTTTCTATCCCCTAGACGTTGCTCTACCCTAAGCTTTCTATCCCCTAGATTGTCTGTCCCCTAAATTGTCTATCCCCTAGATTGTCTATTCACCAGACTGCCTACCCCAATAATCGGCCCCCCTCAATCTGCATCCGGCCAGCCACCCATCAGGTGTTTCAATTGGCTGTCGCCGTTTGCAGGCTTGCCTCAGCCCTCAATCTCGCGTTGACAGATTGTTCGAGTCTTACCCCTTCGAGTCGTCATGCTGCCTAACCACGTCCCACTCAAACAGGTACACCGGGACATTCAGATGAGTCAGCTTTGCCAGGAAATCGACCGTGTCCCGATCTCGCGCCTGCGAACACTGGGCACGGACTTCTTCAGGCTGGAGCCGACGATATGATGCCGCTACGCAGTTATCTCGCTGTCGAATTTCGTTGAGTAATTGATTGGCTTCTTTCTCTCCCGGAAGCACTCGTATTTCAGTCGCATGCACCAAAGGACGTTCCACTATACACCTGTAATCTCTTCAGCCGAGATGGACATTAGGCATGAACGTACGTCCTACCCACAGGTTTATTCAAATTAAATCCTGTGAATAACTCGTGAAGAATATATGTATTTGCGAACGCCCGGTTTTCAGAATGAAGAGATAGACAATTCCCAGCCAGAAATGACCCCCTCAAGCAACGGTTACGTCTTCTGACAGATACACATCCTGGATGGTGTGGAACAGCTTGACTCCTTCCTCAAACGGTCGTTGAAATGCTTTTCGCCCTGAAATCAATCCCATACCGCCTGCTCGTTTGTTAATCACGGCAGTGCGTACCGCTTGGGCAAAGTCATTACTTCCAGACGCCCCTCCTGAGTTAATCAGCCCCGCTCGTCCTGCGTAGCAGTTCAACACTTGATAGCGGGTCAGGTCGATGGGATGGTCACTACTGAGTTGCGAGTACACCAGTGTGTGGGTCTTGCCGTAACTACCACCGACCGCTTTGGCCACAGCAGCGTAGCCACCATTGGTTGTGGGCAGTTTCTGTTTAATAATGTCGGCTTCAATTGTGACCCCTAGATGGTTGGCCTGTGCCGTCAGGTCGGCGGCGGTGTGGTAGTCCGCCTCTTGCTTGAACGCATCGTTGCGCAAGTAGCACCATAAAATTGTTGCCATGCCTAATTCGTGGGCACGGGCAAAGGCCGCGCGTACTTCCTGAATTTGACGGGTTGACTCAGCCGAACCGAAGTAGATAGTGGCCCCCACCGCAACTGCCCCTAAATTCCAAGCCTGCTCCACCGTGGCAAACATAATCTGATCGAACTGGTTGGGATAGCTGAGCAATTCGTTGTGATTGAGCTTGACGATGAACGGAATTTTGTGGGCATATTTGCGCGACACTGTACCCAAAACGCCCAGAGTTGTTGCTACGGCATTGCAGCCTCCAGCGATCGCCAATTTGACGATGTTCTCGCTATCGAAATACAGCGGATTGGGGGCAAACGAAGCGGCAGCCGAATGCTCGATCCCCTGATCCACAGGCAAAATTGACAGATATCCTGTGTTGGCTAGTCGTCCGGACCCGAAAAGCTGCTGGAGGCTGCGCAGCACTTGAGGGGAGCGATCGCTAATGGCAAAAATGCGATCGACCCAATCATCACTGGGGATATGAAGTAGATCGCGAGACACCTTAGCCTCGTGTCCCAGCAGATAATCAGCCTCATCTCCCAAGTAATCGGCGATGGTTGCGGAAGCAGCTAGCGTAGCGGTCATCGTTCTGCCCTCAGAATGTCGAATCCAACAATTCGCTTGTTCCCTAACAGCACCACCCTAGCCACCCTGGCTTGACCTATGCTGAGAATTCACAATCCTGTCGATTTTTACAGCCATTGATGTGCCTTCAGTTGGCGCTGGACTGGGGTTTTTGGGAAACCAGCCAGCCTTCACATTTATTTGATATTGGTGTCGGCCACCTGGTAAATTCAATTTCGACACTTGAGCGGAAACTTGATGAAAGTTCTAGTAATTGGTGGCGACGGATATTGCGGTTGGGCCACCGCCCTTCACCTGTCAAATCGCGGCTACGACGTTGGCATCATCGACAGCTACGTGCGTCGCTTGTGGGACTTGGAGTTGGGTTCGCACACCCTGACCCCGATTCGGCAGTTGGAAGAGCGTGTTGACTGCTGGAAAGGTGTCAGCGGCAAGGATATTGAAGTATTTGTCGGCGATATCACCGACTACGGTTTCCTCTCTAAAACCATGCGTGCGTTCGAACCAGGTGCCCTGGTTCACTTTGGCGAGCAGCGCTCTGCGCCGTTCTCGATGATTGACCGCGAGCACGCCGTCATGACCCAGACGAACAACGTCGTGGGGACCTTGAACGTTCTCTACAGCATTCGCCACGACTTCCCCGACTGCCACTTGGTCAAACTCGGCACGATGGGTGAGTACGGTACCCCCAATATTGATATTGAAGAAGGCTACATTGAGATCGAGCACAACGGTCGTAAGGACGTTTTGCCCTATCCCAAGCAGCCCGGTAGCTTCTACCACCTGAGTAAGGTGCACGACAGCCACAACATTCACTTTGCCTGTAAGGTTTGGGGCCTGCGCGCCACCGATCTCAACCAGGGAGTTGTGTACGGTGTATTGACTGACGAAACCGGTGCGGACGAGCGCTTGGTTAACCGTCTAGACTACGACGGGGTGTTCGGTACTGCCTTGAACCGCTTCTGCATTCAGGCGGCGGTGGGTCATCCCATCACTGTTTACGGTAAAGGGAACCAGACCCGCGCGTTCTTGGATATCCGCGACACCGTTCGCTGTGTTGAACTGGCGATCGCCAAGCCTGCCGAACCCGGTGAGTTCCGCGTACTGAACCAGTTTACCGAGATGTTCTCCATCAACGACCTGGCCATGATGGTGAAGAAGGCCGGTACCGCTCTGGGTCTGGATGTCGACATCAAGAATATCGATAATCCTCGCATCGAAGCGGAAGACCACTACTTCAACGCCAAGAACACCAAACTGTTGGATCTGGGTCTGCAGCCCCACCTGTTGTCTGATTCGCTGTTGGACTCTTTGCTCAACTACGCTGTCAAGTACCGCGATCGCGCAGACAAGAATCAAATTCTGCCCAAGGTTACTTGGAAGCGGTAGAAATCGACTGCAACACTATATTTACAGCGGTGCTCGATGGGCACCGCATTTTTTATGCCAAAGCGTTAGGATCTGCACTTGCGAATGGACTCTGTGGACCTTTCGGGACAATTCGACTGGGGTTGAGTTCGGGCAGTACGGCGTGGTAGAGCTGCTTGACATGCTCGATGCTGGACACCTCTTGGGCGGACGAGTAGTCATACAGAGTCTCTAAATAGCGTTGCAGGTTGGGGGAATCTGCTAGCCGCTTGAAGATTGCACTTGAACAGTCCGTGATAGGCAATGTCAAAGCGAAATAGTGTAGTGAACAGGCACCAGTCTGCAAGCGTCATGCGATCGCCGCCCAGATAGGGCTTGTTGTCCCAAAACGCTATTCCAATGCTCCAGATGCTTGAATAGCTCAGTCACTGCCACATCATATAGTCCTTGCCATTCAGTTAGGACAGAGGTTCTATACACAGTCAGGGATAGACATAGCTGAAATGTCCGCAGTGGTGTGGCCACGGCTATAAGCCAATTGGGTGGAGGCAAATCCGGTGCGATAGACGCCGTGATTGATGGGGTTTAGCTGGCTTATTGTTTGTATCCAAACTATTTACTGCTGTTAGCAGATGTTTTTGGGTAAGGGGGGGCTGCAATGCAATGCAAGCAGGGCTCGGATTGTTCCGGGTGAACTGCGACATGTCAAGTTCGAGATGCTTAGAGAGTTGCTAAAATTTGCGCGTCAATCGCGAAGTCAACCTCGGTTTGATGGCGACCGGAGGCAATAAAGTCCCGATCCCAGAAATCTTTGACGCCGTCCGACAGCGAAATCTGTGGCATCCAGTTCAGATCGGTTTGGGCTTTGGAGATGGAGGCGAAGAAATGCTGGCCGCGGAGGGGGAAGGCTTTTCGCTTGCCGAGGTCGAACTGTTTGGGATCGAAGTGAACGATGTTAGCTTCCTTGCCAATCACTGCTGCGCATTCCTCGACCAAGCCGTTGAAGGTCATGCAGCGGGTATCGGAAATATTGTAAATCTGGCCCTTGGCAGTGTTATTGCCCAACACTGCAACCATGGCAGCGGCGAGATCTTTAACGTGACCCAGTTGGGTGATCCACTGACCATTGTCTGGCACGAGGATCGGGCGGTTGCGATAGAGGCGATCGAAGAAGAACGCTTCAATATCGTTGTAATTACCGGTGCCATAGATATAGACGGGACGAATGGAGGTGTAGGGGAAACCGTTCGCTTCGAATTGGGAGTCCAGGTAGGCTTCTGTATTGCCCTTGCCCTTGTGGCGGCTCTTAGGATCGAGGGCATCCCCTTCGATATGGGGCATCAGGTTCGACTTGAGATAGACCCCAGCAGAACTCATGTAGACGAAGTGCTGCAGGTTGCTGTCTCTCAGGCACTCCACCAGGGGCTGGGTGTCGCTGAGTTCTCGTCCGTTGTTGTCAAAGACAGCGTCGAACTGTTGACCGGCAAGTTTCTCTTTAAGCTGAGCTGCGTCTTTACGATCGCCGTGAATTTGTTGAATTCCATCGATCGGGGCAGGACGATTACCGCGATTAAACAGCACCACTTCGTGACCGGCAGCCACCAACGCTTCCGTTAGCGCAACTCCCACAAATCGGGTTCCCCCCATGACCAAAATTCGCACAGCTACTGCTCCCATCGAGATCCATCCGTTTGTCAGGATACGACAGTCCTTGCCCTCTCCGAACAATAAGAGCTAGAGAGTCTACTTAGCGAGCACCTTGCCAGACATACCAGTTGGGATAGACGTAGACCCAATACCCTTCTACGCCAGTCTGGCCGCACCAAGATCCTCCACTCCAATAGCCATAGTCGTTGTAGTCACCGTAGGTATTGCGATCGGCGGCACAGGTCAAAATTTGCTCTAGGCGATAGTAGCTACCGTTGGCGGATGCCAGTTCTGGCAGACTGATATTGGCGGAGATCTTCTGATTCGTGCTGTGTCCTTCCCGTTCCCACACGTACCAGTTGGGGTAGGAGTACACCCAATATCCAGCTTCCCCCGTCTGGTCGCACCAGGCTCCTCCGCCCCAGTAACCGTAATCGTTGTACTCGCCATAGGTGCCGCGATCCTCGGGGCATGTCATCACTTGCACCAGGCCGGAATAGCGACTGTTAGCAGATGTGGTGGAGTCTTGTGCAGTAGCTGGTGCGACGTCGAGAGCGATGGTGGCCGTAGCGGCGATCGTCAGAGAGGCGAGGGGAGTGACTAGACGCTGAAACATGTATTGAGGGGAGACGTAACTAAAGCGAACCTTACCCAAGCAGACCGAGCATCCTGGCATGGCTTGCCGCCGAACGCTTGAGTCGAGAACTATCGGGCTTTTGCTTTCAGTAATCCATAGGAGTAGTCCCAAGACAACTACCCATACCCCCCCTTCTTAAGAAGGTTTTACTCCGCAGATGCCTAGTGCTCTGTCCACAATAAGAATAGGAATCGGCAGTCAACCACAGGCTTACTGCACAGTGAGGGGCGAGAGATGACACCCCAAAAAGTAAGCCTGACAAAGTACTAGAAACATAGTGTTCGGCCAGACTAGACAAGCTATGGCTTTCGGCAATCAGCTATGGAGAGTTCTCTAGCCATGTTTCGCGGCAGATCGAGGCTTTGAGCTGTCTCCGCCACTCCAGACCTTACCGCGGATTGCCATACCAAAAATTTTGACGGCTGGAATGCAACTAAGCTCAAAAGACCGGCGCCTGAGACGATCGACACCTGGAAAAACTAACACCAAAAGAGATGAATACTTGAGAAGACTAGCGACCCAACTCAGCGACCATCTCCGCAGAGTCTGCGACTTCAGATATGTCGAGCTCCGTTAGCTCGGCTAATTCCTCCAACGTTTGGATGCCGTAGATGCGTTCGCCTTTATAAATCCAAGTGGGATAGCTTTTGATATCTTCTGCTGCACAAACGGGAGCTTGGGGAGTACCGGGCCCTCCGTAAGGAGAACATTCTACGTATGGCACGTCTTTAAACGCGCTTCCGAACAACATTTTTTGTTCCGCACAGTGGGGGCACCAACTGGCTCCGTACATTTTGATGTCTTGCTGATGAAGGTGATGGGCTACGCTGGCAGCCATCGCACTAGGAGGCTGGGGTTGGCTTGCATAAACCCCGACAGTCACGAGTATCGTTGCCAGTGCAACGGCAGCTCCACCCACGATCAACCGCACGGTATCCACCCACGCGTGACCGACCAGAACCGTCACCCAAATCCCCGTGGTGAGAGCGATCGCGACCGCGCAATACGGGCAAAACGACCGCAAAACGGCAGCCATGAGGTAAACCATGTACATCTCAAACGCAAACATGGATGTGGCTACCGCAAACAATGCTGGCCATCGCCAACGTTTGAGCAGCGGAAGGTCATCAGGTAATGCGGCCAAGAAGAGTATTGTCAGGAATCCCAGAAGACCGATTAATGCGGTCGGAACCCCCAGAAATGTGGCCCATCGACTGCCCAGAACTAAATCGCACCCCTGACCGGTGCCACACATAGCAACTTTCTGGGCGGCAAACTTACTGGCCGTTAGATAGGCGGTCAACATCCCCCCCAATATCGCCAGCACAAACATTACGGTACGGGAATGGCGGTACAGCCACGGGGTGGAGGGTTGCGTGAGTGCGGACATATCACTCGTAAGGTCAGGACATCTCTCGTCATTATGACGCGCCAAGCTTGCTTGAGCTCCGGCGCGCTAGGATTACCTTGATTGGCTACGACACAGCAACTGGCTAGCACGCCACCAGTCCCCATCAAGACAGTCTTCAAGTACGTGGAGGACACAAGGCCATTCAAGCGCTAGAAAATACAGATTGCTCTCCAGGAGTATCTGCTTGCGCCGATGACATATAGATTGAACCCTCGTGTTCAGAAGCTCTCAGGTGAAGTAGCTATTTGCAAGCGAATCAAAGGACAACGGAGGGTGTCAACCCCGAGCCTTTCAGTGAATCGAACAGTAGAACTCGCCCCAATATTGCGAAGAATACGGTCGTTAGTCTAGATAAACTAACCGTCTACCCGTGTCAGAGAGATCAATTTCTTGCCCAATTTAATCTCAAATTCATCTCCAGGTTCCAAGCCCATTTCTTTGGTGTAGGCTGCACCAATAAGGATGTTGCCATTCTTATGCACAGAAACCTTATACGTGGCTGCTCTACCTCTTCCACCACCTTCCGAAGCGGCGTCAAAATTCATGCCTTCAGCTTCTAGCAGGGCATTGTAGAATGCCATTAAGCTAATACGCTCTTGGCCGCTTTGAGTTTGAGTGACATACCCACAAGCCTTCGCGATATCTTTTTTATTGGCTCCCTTCATTTGGGAAACCTTTTCTTGCAATTCTTTGCCCGTTAAAACTTTAGTCATACAGAGTCAATTAGAAGCTTTAAAACAATACTAGCCGAAAGATTGCATCCCTTTGTATAGATTTGCAGAAAATCATCCTAGGTTGATATCTATATCTCTTCAAGATCTCATCGATGATTTCTATTCATCAGTTGCGATCGAGCGCTTGCACTTTAAACCAGCACCCGTCAGGTCTCCTATCATCGTTTTATCCTGCTCTAACAAATACCTCTCTCGGACGAAGTCAAATGGCATTCAGTGCTCACATCAATAGCTTGCTCTAGATAACTTCGGACTAGCCTGATTCATTGCTATTCTGCCTGCAAGGAGTTTTCTGTTTCAACGAAAAGATTAGCCAGTATAGGAAGCACTTGATGTCCGTGTCATTTAAAATTGCAGGTGGCTTTGTCGCTTCAGGCTAGCATGTTCGCTTGGTTAACTGGTGGTAGTTAACGTCAGTTTGACAGAATTGTTCGAACGGATACGTACTTTGAACTGCGCTCCATTCATGGATGGTGAAGCTACTCAAGCCCGATCTCCGATCTCGGAAATGGGTCGGAGGCGAGCGCCTTTAAATGAATCTGATTTTAATTGCAATCAATACTGGCTATTGCCAGCGATCCTCATTGATTTCACCCTCCCTGATATCTTCAACATATTCTATTTTGGCGCGGCCAATGGTTGTTTACCACCTGGACAATCGTGCTCGTTTGGCAGGGGCAAAAATCAAGAAGCGCTTGCTCGCACAAGGAATGGATAAGCTTGCGTGAACGGTCTCTATAAGCGGCTTGCAAACGATTGAACTAAGTGAATATTTAAGACCGATGCTCGGAACGAAATCTCCATCATAATATCCAACAGACCAGAGGTCACAGCGATCCGATCCTCAATCTATCTTCCGATACGAAAGCAGAGAGCAATAGGAGCAGAGAGTAAGAAGACCTTGAGCCCAAATGGTGCCGTCGTGTTTCGAAGCAAATATCTCAATAGCTCCGCCGACTTGACAGCTCTCAAAGTCAGCGGAACCAGCCACTTGGTGGGCGTACGAACCTCTGTTGCCGATCTCACTACAACTAGCTACGGTGTCACGCTTGGCCTCAAGCCGGTTGCTTGGATTGTGATGGGACTAAAGTTCTTGCAGGGTAATCGGCAGTGCTCTCAACCACAGTGCCACTTGTACTCCTTTGATAATCGTAAAGTAGTGTTGTCAGTTGCTATACTCTTTGAAATAAGAATACTTTGTCCTTATAAAAAGTCTTGATAAATTGATGGTAGGGCTACAGCGGTCTCTGGCCGAGCAGTTACGGAGAGCGGTGCATATCCATCGTTGGTGTTTGTGCATCTAACGTTTCAGGTTTGAGCTCAGCGCAGATGCTCCGTGCTCTCGCTTGGCACTGGAATGCTGGCAACTGTAGTACGGGATAGATGAATTGTTTTGCAGAACTATTGGTAGCTTCTCTGCCATACCAACCTGATTGGCTCATCTATGTTGCGCTTCGTTCTTGATGGACTGATATTGTCTCTTCCTCCAAGGCTGAGGCTGGCCCTCATTCAATTGATTGAGGGGATGCAAACAGCATTGCCTCCGGATGCCAGCGGTACCCGACCGAAGATCGATCTGGAAACTGCGTTTACTATCTTTTCACTCGTCTTCTACATGAATCCTGTCTTGCTGACAGTTCTCGGGCGAGACGCAGCTACTAAGGTTCAGCAGCCCACATTTTTGCTGATCTACGCGCTGACGTTCTATTTCATGTATCGACACAGGCATCGGTATGGCTCCTTGATCAAAAGTGGCGGTTTGCTATGGGTTGTGGTATTTATCCCGCTACTGTCTACCCTCTGGTCACCATTCCCCGATGTAACTCTCAGGCGTGCCTTTGCTGTAGTCAACACTAGTTTGTTCGGCGTGTATATGGGGGGTCGGTACAACTTGAAAGAGATTTTGTACCTGCTACGCTACGTCTTCGTCATCATCGGTGGGTTGTCGCTCATTTTTGCCGTGGTTTTCCCCTCTTGGGGGCTGATGCAAGATTTGCATGCTGGAGCATTTAGAGGCGTCTTCATTCACAAAAACTCTGCAGCAGTTCGTCTGTCAACTGGTGTAATCGTGTTTCTAGTACTCACGTTTTCCGGGGAAGGGAGCCGATTATTTAACGGTATCTGGACGTTGCTAATATTTGGTATGGTTACGGCTTCGCAGTCCTCAACTGGCTTGGGAGCTTGTATTCTCTCGTTCGCATCTATCCCATTTCTGCTAATTCCACGGGGTAAATTGAGTCAGATGCTGCCAGCCATTTTTGGGACGCTGTTGTTGGCATTTCTCGGTGGGATGTTCCTATTAGAAAATACTGGGACTGTACTGGAAGCATTTGGTGAAGATAGTCAACTCACTGGCCGTGCAAATTTCTGGCCTGTTCTTCTGGAATCTATCTATCAACGGTTTTGGTTGGGATATGGGTACGAAGGGTATTGGGCTGGTGGATTGAATGGACCGTCGGCAATTTTAGCTCAGCTTGCCACAACTAATGCGAAAACCCACGCCCATAACGGCTATCTCGAAACTATGTTGAGCGTTGGATTCCTTGGGTTGTTTTGCCTGATTGTTAATTTGTGGTCGTCTATCCTAAATTTCCTCAAATACGTCCGTCATACAACGGGATTCTTGGCGCTGTTTCCTATTCTGTTTATGGTACAGTTTTTTGCAGCGAACATGGTCGAGACCTCCGTGTATGGCTACAACAACTTTACTTGGGTGATCTATGTTTGCTTGATAACCTGCGCGATTTACGATCGCGCTGTCATGAGCCTCTATTCGCCGAAACCCGAGCCAGAACCGGTTCCGCCAGGACTTCCAATCATGGATATGGATATGGAGCCGGAGCCAGTAAAGCTCTAATGTTCTGTAAAGGCGAAGACTGAAGAACCTTGAGTGGCCAGACAAAAAGGTTAGGAATTCTCTATAGCCGATGGCCGATCGGTGGATGAAAACGAAGTTTCGAGGCCTATATAGCCCTAACCCTGGATCTGATAAACCACTAGTGGCCTCTCCGCTGAGGCTCGATGGATAGTTGTTCTCCCTCAGTCTGGTTGCAATGCATTCGTAGTTTGATTGCACTCCTTGTCGCAAGCCAGATAGACCACTAGTAGTACACGGTGAGCCATAGGGTTGCTTCTGTTGGTGTTGTCCATTCCACCCGGTATCGAGTGTGGGCGGGAATGGTGATGTGGCTGCCGGGGATCAGGCGTTGCGATCGCCCATGTCCAAATTCTAGTACTGCCTCTCCTCTTAAGACCAGCACCCACGCATTCTGTTTCTGTTCGTTCCACCGATCGGGTGGAGTCGTGTGTCCTTTTGAAATCGATCGCTCGATCTTAATACCGTTCCCGCTAGCTAATAGTTCGAATGCTTCGGTACTCAAATCCGATGGGATATCGGCAAACAGATTGCCTGTCATATTTTTGCTCCAATCAGTCAGTACCTGCAATTGCCACTTGTCATTGTGCTTGCCTCCAGTTCGCTTGGATTCCAGGGGTCACAGCTACAACGATCTGAATACAGTGCTCTAGTTGCGATCGATGGCCTGTTGTTCTGTCTGAGCTTTTTGTGCTGATTGTGCAGGTGCCCTGGCTGGGATGGTAACGAGGGACGTCACTGGGGAAGGTCGACGTTCTCGAAACTTATCGTGGTGCAGCGCGTCCCATTAGCGACCCGACTAGTCCGGGAAGTAGCTGGTAGGCTGCGGTCGCCATCTGAGCTGGTCCTACCACCACATCTCGTTGACCCGTCCGGCAGGCATCGGCGATCGCCTTGGCAATCTCCTCCGGTGTCTGACTTACAGCACTGCTCAGTGTCGTCTCCATTTGTTGACGGTAGCGATCGGCTGCTCCATCTGCCCCGACGAACACCGCGCGCTCCAGGAACTCTGTCGTGACCACCCCCGGATGTACGCCGACGATCTGAACTCCCTGAGATTCCACCTCTAGGCGCAGTGTCTCTGTGAGGCCCGTAACGGCATACTTACTGGCGCAGTAAGCAGTCATGGCGGGCAATGGCATTTTTCCTCCAAACGAGCCCACATTGACAATTTGCCCCTGTTTTCGGGCCAGCATATGGGGGAGGACAGCTCGGATAGTGTGAACGTACCCCCAAAAGTTGACGTTCATGACCTGTTGCCACTGCTCCAATGATGTATCGACAAACGGGCCACTGGCACAAATCCCAGCATTGTTTATCAATAAATCGATGCGATCGAATCGAGCGATCGCCTTTTCCACCAACACGTTGACTTGTTCGGGATCGGATACATCGGTAGGGATGGGTAGAACGTCGCAATTATGTTTTTTTTCCAGGGCGATCGCCGTCTCCGTTAGGGGATCGGATGTGCGGGCTGCCAAGACGAGAGCAAATCCTTGGCTGGCAAATGCAAACGCCGTGGCACGACCGATTCCGGCAGACGCGCCTGTAATTAGGGCAACTTTAGACATAGTGGCAAATAGGGGGCGTGGGGAATCTATGTCGCGGGATACGGTTGTTCGTCGTTAGGGTTCTAATTGCGATCCCGGCGATCGTTAGTTTGTTACTGTCAACGGGCTGATGGGCGATCTCAACTCGTGCCGCACTACTATTGTGTATCTTTTCAGCCAGCAGTTGTTGTTCTTGCACGAAACCATAGATGATTGCTCTGCATTCGATTGCGTTATGGGCGTATTGCTCGATGGGACTAAGTGCGCTACAGACTACTGCCTTGTGACAATCTCCTCACTGTTGCAAAGACTCCGGCGATGCCCCGCTTATCGTAAGGACGTAGCTGAGTCCCGATTAACGTAGCACCCTCGATAGGTGCCACACTGGTAGAAATTGCACTGTTAGACCCGAGACAGGGTAGAGAAGGGGATGGGCATCGTATTCATACTCTATGTTGGCTTCACGCTGTACTTGTATTTCACGCGCGAGCCAATTCGATTAGAAGTCAATTTTGTGCTGGGCCGATGGTATGAAATCATCACTGAATTCATTTACCGCATGCGCCAGAGTGCATCGTCGGCCTATCGTCAGCGCCGGAACCGTCGCTATTGAGGGTCATTCGAGCAGCTTCTACTCGTAGCTGGATAGCTATTCATCGAGTATCTACAACCCGTCCAAAGCATCTGTGTCAATGTGCTTGGAATTGCTTGTTGTAGAACTCGGCATATCGCCCCTGTCGATTCAATAGTTCGGCATGAGTGCCAGATTCCACAATCCGTCCATTCTCCAAAAACAAGATGCGATCTGCCTTTCGCACCGTGCTGAGGCGGTGGGCAATCACAAATGCCGTGCGATCGCGCATGGCCCGTTCTAGAGCTTCTTGTACCAGTGCTTCTGACTCGGAATCGAGCGCGGATGTCGCCTCATCTAAGATCAAGACGCGCGGATTGAGCAAGACGGCTCGGGCGATCGCAATGCGCTGCCGCTGTCCTCCCGATAAATTCACTCCACGCTCACCCACCCAAGCGTCGTATCCGTCCTCTTGCTGAGTAATAAATGTATGGGCATTACCCACTTTGGCCGCTGCTTCCACAGCATCTCTGTCAGGGTCGATCTGGCCGTAGGCAATATTCTGGGCCAGAGTGCCGGAGAATAGGGCCGTGTCTTGGGGGACGATGCCGATCTGTTGGCGCAGGCTGGGAATCGTCACTTCGCGGATATTCTGGCCATCCACCAGGATCTCACCCTCTTGGGGATCGTAGAACCGAGCCAGCAGGTTCACCAGAGTTGTTTTTCCGGCTCCTGATGGTCCCACTAACGCCACCACTTCCCCCGGATGCACTAGGACGCTGACTTGCTGCAACACAGGTTGACCGGTTTGGTAAGCAAAGCTGACGTTGCGGTACTCTACTTTGCCAGTGATGGGTGGAAGGGCGATCGCGCCTGCTTTTTCTTCTACAGAGGGCTTGACGTCCATCAGTTCGAAGATGCGTTCGATGGATGCTTCGGCCTGTTTAAATTCGTTGTATTGGTTGGTGACCAGATCGATCGGATGGAGCAGCAGGACGACGGCTGTGATGTAACTAATGAATTCTTGCGGCTGCATTTGGCCGATGGAAATTTGCCAGCCGCCAATCAGAAACAGCAGCACAATACTGACAGCTTCGAGAAAACCAATGGCAGGGAACTGAATGGCTTTTAACTGCTCCGCGCGATATTTTGCCATCCGATCGCGCTCGGCTTGAGCTTCAAATTTGCCCACTTCGTAATCTTGCGCCGCGAAGGCTTGCACGATGCGAATGCTGCCGAATACCTCCGTCAGCATGGACGACAGACTAGACACTTGCTTCTGACTCTTGCGCGATAAATCCAGCAACTGTCGACCCACCGTCCCGATCAGCCAACCCATTGACGGAGCCAGGATTAGGCTGGCAAGCGTCAGAGGCCAGTTGAGATACAGCATGTAAATTGGGATCGCAATCAACTGCAGGACGCAGGAGAGAAACTGCTGGGATAGCTTGCTGACGGCTTCGCCGATGCGATCGATATCTTCCGTGAGGCGATAGGTTAAATCCCCTGTCTTAGAGGTTTCAAAGTAGTCCAACCCCAGCCCATGCAGATGACGATAAACATTGGTTCTCAGGTTGTACATCATATTGAGAGAACCCACGATGGTTTGGGTTTTCTCGAAATACATAAACACCGAGCGCACTAAGAAAACAAATGTTGCCAGGGCCAGCCATTTGATTAACAGGCTGACATTTCCGGCCCCCATGGAGGCAGAGATTTCTCCGGTGGTATAGGGCAGTACCAATGTGAACAGAACGTACCCTAGCGTGCAGGAAATCCCCCGAATAAATAACGGTGCTTGTGCTTTGAAATAGGGGGAAAGTTTCCCATAGCTCGCACGGATGGACATGGGCGATCGACAGGTCGTGAGTACGCAGTCTTCATCATAGGGGGCAACGGCTGGGTTACGCCCACAGGCAGACAGCGGCGCTGCTTCATGGGTAGGTACGAACAATTCCAAACCCGTGGGGAGACACAGGTCTGCAGGCTAGATCGGGGCATCTCAACCGGTTGCAGCTTCCTTATCAAAAGTGGGGGCTGTTAGCACCGCACTTTCCGGTGTCAGATGTTGAGCACACCAACGGTTTTTCTGGCTTACCGAAGAGCCAATGTGGACTTGGAGCGTCATTCATGTTCGCAAGCAGGAGACCGATTGTGACTACCCTTCACCCACACCTGGCTTTAATGGAACGCCTGGCAGACGTCTTTCCCCACAACTTGGATCGCGCTGGGGAACTGCTCGCTGATGGCTTTGTCTGGCACTACTTCAACCCCGAACTCCCCGATTTACAAGGAGATTATGTGGGATTGGAAGGGTTGCGCAGGTTTTTTGGAGCGTTGGCAACGTTGACTGACGGTACGTTCACCGTGGAAGACAAAGAGGTTCAGTATGTCGGAGATGAGTTAGTCGTCACACTTGCACAGCCTATGATGACGCTGGATGGTGAGTCGTTCGAAACAGACGCTGTGGTGGTTTGGAGAATTGTTGGCGATCGCATTGCTGAAGCGTGGGATATTCCGGCCATCTATTCAATGCGCCCGCAAGTGTTGAATTAGTCGGTTAGGACGCAGTGCTCCAGCTCTAACAATCTGGCTCGCTGAAATATCTCCGGTAGGAGATGGCAAGCAAAGGAGGAGGCGATTGAGTGAAAGATTGCCTCCCACCGCTGAGACTTTTTGCACGTATAGTGAGCGGCAATCCGCTATGGAGAGTTTTCTCTTCCCCCTCGCCTTATCAATTAAGGCTTTTAGCTGTCTACATGCTCCAGACCCTAGAGCGGATTGCCATATCGAGTTTCAAACACAATGCATATCCGTGTGGCCGAACGGCACGATATTGAAACCCTGTTCGATATTCGTACCAGCGTGGTTGAAAATTACCAATCGCGCGAGGAAATCGCTACTTTAGGGATTACTCCCGACTCAGTGGCTGACATGTTGCAGACGAATTGCAAGGCGTGGATTGTCGAACTGGACGGACAGGCGATTGGGTTTTCTATTGCCAACAAAGATGAAGCAACCATTTTGGGATTGTTCGTTCGTCCCCAGTTTGAAGGTCGCGGGGCAGGACGGCATCTGATGGCAGTAGCGGAAGATTGGCTGCGATCGCACGGGGTTAGTGAAGCTTGGCTGCTGACTGGTAACGATCCCGAGTTGAGAGCGTATGGCTTCTACAGTCACCTGGGGTGGATGGCCGCTGGTGTCGAAACTGATGGTGCGTTTTCTGGGGAAATGAGATTCATCAAGCGGTTGTAGCAAGTCAAGTGTGCAGCTGTTCGCACAACTCCGACTGCCCTCTCTACACTGTCTGTGCAGACTCCCGAAATTCTAGAAGAGAGCCTTTGGATTCTGCTTTGTCATAAAGAATTTGACTAACAACACCCCAAAGACAAATCCCCCCGCATGGGCCCAGTAGGCAACCCCGCCGGTTCCCATGTTGACTTGGTCGTCCAGCGATAAAACGCTGTAGAACGCCTGTTGAACAAACCACCAGCCCAAGTAAAACAAGGCTGGAATGCGCAGCTTAATTGGGATAAAGCCCAGCAGGAAAATGGCTTTCACTCGGGCTTTGGGGAAATTAATTAAGTAAGCACCCAATACTCCGGCGATCGCTCCGCTGGCTCCGATATTGGGAATGATAGACGCCGGGTCGGAGACAATTTGTGCGGCTGTCGCTCCGATGCCGCACAGAAGATAGAACATCAAAAATTTGACGTGGCCCATAACATCTTCGATGTTGTCACCAAAGATCCACAGAAACAGCATGTTACCGATGATGTGGAAAAAGCCGCCGTGCATGAACATGGCCGCAAATATCGGGAACAAGAGAGTTGGGATCAGCCCAATCTGTCCGGAAATGACCTGGTTAAAGTTGGAAAACTCCCGCGCCGGGATGACGGCATAGGTCTGGAAAAACTGTGGCAGCAGACCAAAGGCGGATAGATACAGTTGGAAGAGGAAGACGGCGACGTTGATTGCGACGATGGTTTGCAACACAAATGGCTGTGAATTGCTGGGGTTTTCATCGCTATAGGGAAACAGCAAAGGTCGTTACCTCGGCGGTAGCAAGTGGGAGCAGAGTTGCTCTACTGATGCCGCCAGCCTATCACTTTGAGAAATTCAGACAGCGAGGTCAACCGAATCAACGCGGACACCGATCTGAGTTCGAGAACCCTCATCCCAGCCTCTCTCCCAAAGGGAGAATAGAGAGCAAACGAGTCCTTATGGTTGTGTTGGGCGGCGAGACAGATATCCCGCCCAATTAGCGAGAGCGAGCTGATAGTTGAGGAGATTGGAGGTGATGGGCACTGGCAGCGATCGCGATCGCACGTTGGAGATGGTCATCTCGGTACAGTAAGCCTATTGCAACAATCACTGTACTGAGTGGGAGGGCAGCGCTGTGCCACATGCGTGCCTCAAAATGGG
>JBCBVA010000005.1:0-67277 GCA_039817825.1 Cyanobacteria bacterium J06642_12
TTGCCGAAGAGCCCTGCGAGCAACTGCGGGACGGGACGGCGGTCATCTACATTGCCAGGAGTCAGCCTCACATTGAGCAACTCGCCTTTGTCGTTGACCGCCGTCCCGTCCCGCAGTTGCTCGCAGGGCTCTTCGGCAATGTGTATGGGGATAAGGGCTATGTCTCGCTGACGCTGACGGAAACACTGATGAAGACCTTAGGTGTTCGTCTGCTAACTCGTATCAAGCGGCGGATGAAGAATCGGCTGATGGAGATGAGCGACAAACTGCTCTGACGCAAGCGCGGCATCATCGAGTCCGTTAATGACCAGCTCAAGAACATCTCCCAGATTGAGCATTCTCGTCATCGCAGTCCCATCAATTTCATGGTCAATTTGTTAGGCGGATTGATTGCATATTGCCATCAGCCCCAAAAGCCCTCCCTACATCTTCAGTCCATTTCTGAATTACACCCTTAACCCGAACTCACGCGAACATACACCACTGGACATCTAAAATCTTTAAATTTATGCGACCCCTCAGGCAGCATCGCAAAATCTCGACATGGGGTCGCTTTTCCCTGATTCAAAAATTAAGTTGACACATTAGAACTACAATTTCTCGTGAATCCTAGATCGCTCTGCTGATGATGTTGTGCGATATCAGAAACGGTGCTCTACGGCAATAGATACCTGCGAATCCAATCGTCTTCGGTGACCTCGATCTCGAGGTTTTGAGCTTCACCCGAGGGCGATCGCACTTCAACCCCAAAGGTCTGGCGATCGTCTAGAGGTGCTTCCACAATGAAATTTCCCGCCACATCGGTCTCCACCACTTCGTCGTTGACATATACCAAATTAATCGGGAAGACCTTAGCCTCCATCCGAGCTGTCGGAACAGGAGCGTCAGCGACAAGCTCGGCGTTCAAAATCCCCAACTCTACATCCGCTCCGCTGAGGGAATCTGGCTCGGTGGGCTCTTCGCCAGGAATGACGATCGAGTAAGTCCCATCATCAACATTGACGGAAATACCTTCCGCTTCGGTCACCACCGCCCCTTCAAACGTTGCCACTGCCGTTCGTCCCATCGGAGTAATTCCTACTCCAAAATCCGTGCCTCGCACCCCAGCAATACCGGCAGGAGACTGAATGGTGAGTGTCGAGGAGGGTCGATTCAAACGACGAATTTGAAAACGCGCCGTTCCTTCCGGCACATCAATTTCTGTGATTTTCCCTCCCTCGGCATCGGTTGTTAGCGTGAGAATTTCTAGCCGACTTTCTTCGAACACCCTGACACTGCCAATCCCATCATCAAACGACAGATTAGCTTCGGAATTCTCTCCTGTCCGAATTCCGTCACCTTGCCATAGAAGCAGATCTCCAAGGCGAGCTGTATGCCAATTTGTACCGCCATGTCTGGCAGATGCTTCACCGTCTAACTCACGTACTTCTAGCCAACGGGTGGGTCTGGAACTGGGCAGGTTTAGAATCTCTTGTGCAGATGCAGGGGCAACGACTGAAGAAGCAGCCAAAATCAACATGAATGTCAGGGGACAAGCGGACATCGTCCGCCAATCTAGCGTCACAATTTTCTGTCCTTCAAAAGAAATGGCCTGGCGCCAGTTTATCCGCTGTTCAGTTTCGAGGGGGACAATCCTCCTGCTCTAACAAACGAACCTGGCCCTCCTCAATAGGAGGGGAGACAAAGAGCCAACATGTTATGGCAATCCGCTCTAAGGTCTGGAGTCTGTAGACAGCTCAAAGCCTTAATTTGCAAGGAGAGATGATTAGAAAACTCTCCGTAGCAGACTGCCGATCGCGATAGGAAGAGAGCATTGGCAGCAGGCTGTTGCTACGATGCCTAACTGCCCCTCCCCGTCGATCGCACCTCCCTCCAAACCGACACCCACCATCACTGGAGGTCGATCCCCCCCTCCACACCTGCTGCCACATTCACCCAACTAGCGATATGGGGACTGACTGAACCTTGAGCGATCGCCCATCTTCCACCGATACATCTCTAACCAATACATCCCCACCTGAAGGCGCTCACTTCCGGCTCCTACCGCTCTTAACCGGTCAAGAGGGATATAGCTACTGGCTGGAGGTCGCGCAGCACGCCATTTTGCTGGATGTGGGGGGGGACTGGGATGCTCTGTCAGCTCGCCTGCCCCGCACCCCCGACGCCGTCATTCTCAGCCACGCCCATGCCGACGTAGCGGGAGGCTTATCGGGATTGATGCATTGCTTTCCTAACTGTCCGATTTACGCCACCATGGCCACATTTGAGGGGCTCGGTATTGGCATGGGGGATAGGGCCAATCGACAAGCATTGGCATTTCGACAACCAGTATCTCTGAGGGACGATCTCTTCCTGACACTGGAACCAGCCGGCCATCTACCGGGCGCAGCCGTCACAATTCTGACGGTTGCCAACAACCGGGCCACCCCTCTGTCAGAGAGCGACGCAAACACCGTTCCCTCTATAGCCACCCTGAGTAGCGGGCGTACGTGCATCGTCACTGGCGATTGTGCGCTGACAGCCAGTCGCTTCCAACCCGGCCTACCATTGGCCCAATTGCGCCAGTGGAATCCAGAAGTATTGGTCGTTGGCGGAGCATTAGGTGCGCAGAAGCTGCCGGCTCGCAAGGGGGCAGAGTCAAGCTTCATGCAGACGGTACAAGCAGCAATTGCGGCCCAACGAACCGTCCTGCTACCGGTGCCGGAAACCGGCATTGCCCAAGAACTGCTGTTCGCAATCGCCTCCAACAGCCGCTTTCGCCAAGGGTCATCCAGGTTACGCCTGTGGCTGGATGATGCGATCTCGGCTGGCTGCGATCGCTACCGGGACATCCTGCCCCATCTCCCCAAGTCCATCCGCAATTACGCTCGCGATCGCTCGCTCTTTATTCAAGATGGCAAGCGCCTCAGCATTGCACCGCTGCCCGTAGTCGATGCAGATCGCCAGGCAGTTCTGCAGTCTCCCGGCATCGTGCTGTGCCATGCGGCTGCCTCGGCAGAAGAGTGGGACGCCATATGGAGACATTTGATTCCCGATCGTACGCTGTATCTGCGGCTACCGGAGGTAGAACTGGAGGTTCCCATCGGGCAATGGCCATCCGATCTGGTTGCCGGAATTCAGGTGAGTGACGAAAGCTGGCACAGCCTCAGCGATCTCAACAGCCTCAAACAAATCGTGCATACTCTGAAGCCCCAATACCTCGTGTTCACCCACGGGAGGGAGAAGCGGCTGCAAGAACTGGCCCAGCTGCCGGAATTTCGCGATCGCTATCTGACGTATGCTCCTCAGTCTGGAGACGAGATGTCGCTGAATTTAGCGGCGATCGAGGCCAGCGATCCGGTAGACACCAGCGCCACCGAACTGCCGATCTACGAGGGGGAGGCGGACGAAACCATCTGCATTCACACTGGAAAAATCGAAGGGGTTGAAGTGCGGTTGCCGCCAGAAGTGATGGACGATGCCCGCTGGGATACGCTATCGGAAACCGGTCTGGTGACAGCCCGCTGGGAGAATGATTGCCTGGTCATTCGTGGGGTATCCAGTCGGACGCTACAGCAAGAGTCGTTTAGTTTCGGAGCCGACAAACAGCACGAGCGCGGGGCGGGTGACTGTTCGGGATGCGCGTACTACGCTCGGGTCAGTTCCGCGCCCAATGCCAAACCTCAGTGCACGCAACCTAGCTCCCCGCTGTACGGAGTCACGGTCAGCCCGCAGGGTTCCTGTCCAGATTTCAAGCCTGTAGGACAGTAACCAGACCCACACACAAGCAAACACACACAACAAGAAACGACTTACAAGAACCAGCCGTAGCTGTGCAGTCCAATCCCCAACAAATTAACGCCGAGGTAGCAGACCCAAACCACTACAAACCCAGCTCCAGCTAAAATCGCGGGTCGTCGCCCTTGCCAGCCTTTCGTAATCCGAGTGTGCAAGTAAGCGGCAAACACCAACCAGGTAATCAGAGCCCACGTTTCTTTCGGGTCCCAACTCCAGTAGGTTCCCCATGCTTCGTTCGCCCACACAGCTCCGGCAATGATGCCGATCGTCAGCAGGGGAAAGCCCAGACCAATAAGACGGTAACTAACATTGTCAAGGGTGTCCGCCAAACTCAGTCGTTGAGGGGTTAAGGCGACAGCAGATACCGCCTTAGGGTGTTCCAAAACAGCGACATCCCCGCTCATGGCGACAGTACCAGCAGCAATCGTTCCACCCACCTCTTCAGTGGTCTCTACCTGGCGCAAATCGCGCCGATCGCGATAGCTGCCAATGCCGTATGAGCTACCTTTCAGTTCGATATCGTGGCCGCGGGTCACCACTAGAAAAGCGATCGCCAGCACCGATCCCACCATCAGTGTGGAATAGCTGAACATCATCACCGACACGTGCATCATCAGCCAGTTGGACTGCAACGCAGGTACGAGGGGGGCCGAGACTCGCATATCGCTGGGTAGCTTGAAGGCAGCAAAGGCCACAATACCCATCGCAACAGGGGCAGTGAATACCCCCACTAAACGGCTACGACCGATCCACTCGGCGATTAAGTGCATCACCGTCACCCCCCACGCCATGAAAAAGAGCGACTCGTACAAATTACTAATCGGAAAGTAACCGGCATCCATCCAGCGCGCCCCTAACATGACGGCGATCGCCAAATTACCAATCGCCATCGCCGCCGTCCCTAGCTCGGGCAGGGCAGGAATGCGGGGAAACGCGGCCGATACCCAGTACAACAACATGGCCGCAAACAGGATGGCGAATGCCACGTTGTCGAGTAAAGCCTGAAGGGAAGCGAGATCCATGAACAATGAGTCCGAAATGTGCAATAGCTGTTGCGGTAGCGAGAGGTTGCCAGTCGCGAGACTGTTGCTGAGCAGTCGAGGAAGTCAAAGAGTCCTCCATTAGTGTAGGTCAATCCATTCAGAAGGCGGAAATCCTTCAAATCGCCAGCAAGAGACCGTACCGACAGGAGAACGCGTCCCTTACGATTGGGATAACTCCTGTTTCACATTTGCATGACTGCTACTTCAGCCCAGACCAAGCGCCAGCCCCATTATCGTCGGTCTCAATACAGCGACTGGGGCCTACTCATGAAGCTGTGGCCTTATGCCAAGCGCCATTGGAAGCTACTGGGAATGGCGATCGCCTTTTTGCCACCGCTAGCCATATCCCAAGCCATTCAGCCCATTATTTTGCAGCGGGCGATCGATGGCCCCATCCAGTCAGGGCAGCTCGATCGATTGTGGATATTTGTCGCACTCCTGCTGCTGACGGGTCTGATTCGGTTCCTGTTCCAAGCACTGGAGGGCTTTATCAGCCAGAAATTCGGTCAGCAGCTCACTAACGATGTCCGCGATGACTTGTTCGAACACGTCACCAGCTTGGCGTCTGCATTTTTCGACCGCACCCCCGTCGGCAAACTCATCACCCGCATCACCAGCGACGTAGAGGCCCTGGGAGATGTATTTTCCACCGGAGCGGTAGGGGTGGTCAGCGACCTGGTCACACTGGTGGCGATCGCCGCCATGATGATCTGGCAACGCTGGAATTTGGCCCTGTTCCTGATCGGCTTGATCTTGCCCATGGCTACGCTCGTGCTCTGGCTACAACAGCTCTACCGCAACGCCAACTTCCGCGTCCGCGAAGAGCTATCCTCCCTCAACTCCCTTCTACAAGAAAATATCTTGGGAGTGAGTGTGGTGCAGATGTTCCGTCGGGAGGCATTCAACAGCGACGTTTACCTAGACAACAACCGTCGCTACATCCGCGAAGTGGACAAGACAATTCTGTACGACTCCACCTTGTCGTCCGTGCTGGAGTGGGTGACCTGGATTGGCGTGGCTGGAGTGCTGTGGCTAGGGGGCAGTGAAATTGTGCAGACCGTCGCAACCCAAGGGGAAACCTGGGTTGCTCAAAGCGTACCGTTCATCCCCGAGGCCATGCGCCAGCGGGCAGCAGAACCCCTCACCTTCGGGAATCTGTACGCATTCATTCTGTTTTCGTCCCAGTTCTTCAATCCCCTCAGACAGTTGGCGGAAAAGTTTACGTCGCTGCAGTCGGGATTTACGGCTGTAGAGCGCATCACCAGCATGTTGGAACTGCCAATTGACGTTGCCGACCCGGCTCAGCCCGTCGCCCTCGCCGAGCCAGTACGGGGAGCAGTTACCTTCAAAACCGTGTCGTTCGGATACAAGCCGGATGAGCCAGTGCTGACAGACCTCGATTTCACAATTCAACCGGGGGAAAAAGTAGCCCTGGTGGGGCCGACCGGTGCGGGAAAAAGCTCCATCATTCGTTTGTTAGCCCGCCTGTACGATGTCAGCAGCGGTCAAATCCTGATTGACGGCGTGGATATTCGCGAGCTCGCTCAAGCAGACTTGCGACGGCACTTGGGGGTGATTCTGCAAGATAGCTTCCTCTTCTCAGGCAATATTCGCGACAACATCACGCTGGGAGAAACCTACTCAGAGGAACACATTCGTCAGGCAACGCGGCTGATGAATGTGGAGCCGTTCATTCTAGATCTGCCGCAGGGGTACGACACGGAAGTCCGAGAGCGGGGCAATAACCTATCCTCCGGCCAAAAACAGTTGCTGGCATTCGCGCGGGCGATGGTGCGCGATCCAAAAATTTTGGTGCTAGATGAAGCCACAGCCAGTTTGGATGTGGCAACAGAGTCGTTGATTCAGGACGCATTAGAGACGTTGTTACGCGATCGCACCGCAATTATCATTGCCCACCGCCTCGCCACCATCCGCAACGTCGATCGCATTCTGGTGCTGCAGCGAGGACAGCTCAAAGAACAGGGCACCCACGAGGAACTGTTGGCCCTGAATGGCATCTACGCGAATTTGTATAACCTGCAGACTATTCAGCAGCAATCCGCCGGCAGTAATTGAACGGACAATCGAACAGGCAGCATCGTCTAGCGGGGTTGATGTGGGGATGTCAAAATCGGTTGCAGATTGCAGGAGTTTACAGTCACGAGAGCTGGCTATTCCGGAGATTGTTTATCACATAACCACAGGAGCTGGCTGCTGAGGCGAGCCCCCCACTGGAGATGGAACTGAATGATGTCGGTTGTGTCGCGGAATGCAGTCCAGCATTGCTTGCACACCTCATACCCATACGAATAATTACCCGATCGCAAGGGTATAAATGCTGACTTTTAGCGAGAGATATCTAATTTTTGTAGTTCTGCATACTATTATGAAGCTAGATTGACGATCGGATGGATCGCGTGACAATTTCCGAACCTGCGTCTCCTGGGAGCGCGCTGTTTCAGCACTACGACGTTCAAGAGATTTCTCGATACTATCGGTGGAGATTTCTGCGAGTTTTCGCGCGAGCGCTGTCTGTATCCCTACGCCTACTAGCGTTTTACACCGGTTTACAGTTCGATCGCTTGTTTAACCGCACCGGCCCAAAACAGGTTCAACGACGCTCTATTCAACTGCGGGATCTGCTCACCGACTTAGGTCCAACCTTCATTAAGGTCGGCCAGGCACTCTCTACCCGTGCCGATCTGGTACGCGCAGACTACCTCGAAGAGCTTACCAAGCTCCAGGATCAGCTCCCCACTTTCCCTAACCGAATTGCCTTCGCCATCATCGAGCGAGAGCTAGGGGACGTAGTGGACGAAATTTATGCCTCGATGGAGACCCGTCCGGTAGCAGCGGCCAGCTTGGGACAGGTCTACAAAGCCCGTCTCAAATCTGGTGAAATGGTAGCAGTCAAGGTGCAGCGGCCCAATTTACGCAAGAAACTCACCCTCGATCTCTATATCATCCGCTGGATGTCGACGTGGGTTTACCGCTGGCTGCCGCTCAATTTGGGGCAATCGCTCACTGAAGCAGTGGACGAGTTTGGCATCAAGCTGTTTGAAGAAATCGACTATATCAACGAAGGGCAGAACTGCGAGCGATTCGCTGGCTATTTCCAGGACGATCCGGAAGTCTACGTCCCCAGCATCCACTGGCAATACACCTCCCGTCGGGTGCTGACCCTGGAATGGATTGACGGCATTAAGCTGACCGATACTCAAGCTATCCAGTCTGCTGGACTAGAAATTCAGAAACTGATTCGCATCGGGGTCGAATCCTCCCTTAAACAACTGTTAGAACACGGCTTCTTTCACGCCGATCCTCATCCTGGCAACTTGTTCGCGCTGCGAGACGGTCGCTTAGCATTCATCGACTTCGGGATGATGGATCAGCTCACCCAAGATCGCAAAGAGCGACTGGTGGATGCCCTAGTTCATATGGTCAATCAGGACTATGCCAGCCTGTTCGAAGACTTCCAGTATCTGGAGTTTCTGACCGAGAAGGTGGAACCAGCGCCGATTGTGGATGCCATGCAATTGATGTTGGATGACATTCTGAACGAGAAGGTCAAAGACTTTAACTTCAAGACGGCGACCGATCGCTTTGCCGGACTGGTCTACGAATACCCCTTCCGCGTTCCCCCCAACTTCGCGCTGATCATTCGCTCTCTAGTCACCCTAGAGGGCGTTGCCCTGAGCCTTTCCCCCGACTTCCGCATTATTGGTGTTGCCTATCCCTACGTTGCCCGTCGCCTGCTCACGGACGAGTCCCCCCAATTACGACAACGGCTGTTGGAAGTACTGTTCCAAGACGGTAAGTTCCGCTGGCAGCGCTTGGAAAATCTGATCGATATTGCCCGTACGGATGGGAACGCTCTCAATTTGACCTCAACGGCGCGTGTGGCAGTGGGCTATTTAATGTCTGATGAGGCTAGCGATTTGCGCCGCCAAATTGTGGTCGCCCTGACGGAAGACGATCGCCTCCATGTAGAAGAAATTCAGCGGCTGTGGGAACGCATTCAGCCCGAGCTAACTCCCGAGCAGCTCCTGCAGGCAGCAACGGCCAGCATTCGTGATGCCCTTCCCGAAGCCGTGGTGGCTCCCATCGACCAGCTATCACGCCTATTACCTCATTAACAGCAAGCGTTGGGCTTCTGCACCTCAGGGACAACTCTCCGCTCGCGGCCCGACCTGTCGAGACTGGTAGGATAGATTGATTACTGCATTTCGGGCAAAGTAGTGAGCGAAAATCGTTCTGACTTCTTTACGGGGTTAGTGGCTGGCGCATTTATGGGGGGTGTTGTCGGTGGTGTGTTGGGTGCTGTATTGACCCAGCAGCTAGCACCGGGCAAGTCCAAATCCTCTCGTCGGCGTGCCAAATCTCGCCGATCGCGTCGCACTCCCCCTCGCAGTCTGGCCGCCTCAGTTGATTCTCAAGAATTACTGGATGAAGTGCGTCAGGATGCAGATCTGGCGATCGCCGAAGCGCGCCGCAGTCTGGAAGACAAGATTTCGCAACTCAATGCGGCGATCGAAGATACGCGGGCAAACTTTTTGGCCACTGGTGAACAGCAAAACGGCAGTGCCACCGAGCTACAGGATGCTGGTTAATCTCAGGTCTCCCTCGACCTGCAAGTGGATTGGTCTAGATTCGCTACGCAGATCGAAGCTATCCTGACTGCAAGAGCATTGCTGCAGCTACCTAGCTTTTTTGACATCGAAACGAGAGGTCTCTTAGATTCATGAACGCGCTCTACGTGTTAGGCACCATCGACCAGGTGCTAGTTCAAACTATCTCCATCTACTCATTCATGTTGATTGTGAGGGTGCTGCTGACATGGTTCCCCAACGTCAATTGGTCTAACCCGCTGCTCTCTGCATTACGCCAGCTCACCGATCCATACCTCAATGTATTCCGCTCGTTTGTCCCCTCGTTTGGCGGCATGGACTTTTCTCCCATGCTGGCGATCTTCGCTCTCCAATTTCTCCAGCGAGCACTGGTTTCAGCCATCTACTAACTCTGCAGCAGGACAGCAAGGAAATGACTCCTGTAGAGGAGTCATTTCCTTGCTTTTATTGTTGTGGAAAATCGCTACAGAGGTTTCAGAAAGCTCTGGGTCTTACATAGAAATCCGCTATGCGGTCTGGAGTGTGGAGACCGCTCAAATCCTTGATGTGCAAAGCGAAATGATTAACAAACGCTCCACAACAGCGGATTGCAGATCGCGAGATGAAGGTTAGTGAGGCACTAATCCATCAACACTCCAAAGCAACGTGGACCGCTAGCGATTGACCATGCCTCTAAACCCCTTAGCCTTGAACTGCTTGAGTTGCAGAGGTAAGGGGTTGTTTGCTGGTACACCAATTTGAATGGAGAACGTACTTTTGCCCGGAGGAACTTCTTCGATCGCCCCCAAACGAGTGCGCTCCGGCCAGACATCGTTGCCGCTACCGTCGTAAATGCGGCCAAAAATGTCGGCGTTATAGACCAGGCGATCGGTAGGGTTATCGACCGTACCTTCAATCAAAAAGCACTGCACGGCAGCAGATGAAGCGCCGCTCATCGGCAGGTTTTGATATTCAGGAGTATTCGGGCAATCAACCGTATGCAGATTGCTCAGTTCCATCGGCACTTTTCCACCAAAGCCGAATAAGCAGATGGAGATCGCCGTTGCAAACAGTAATTTAATGAATTGAGGGCATCGTGCCAGCATTCTGAATCCTTGCAAGTCGGACAAACAATATCGACAAAAAAGTACTAGACGAGACCTGCCCCGCAGGCAGCTCAGTTTTTAGTTTAGGGGGAAACTCCCACTCTGTTTGTTGGTTTACTCCACCAACTCTGGCTCTCGAACCCAAATGTCGCGCTCGGTGGCGATCGCCCCCAACCGCACATCCCAGGCATCGCATGGCAACACAGCCGCAGACCAGCAAGCATGTGGAATAATTCCCACCGCCAGCGCTCCACTCAGATGGGGGGCTGCCAAGCAGCGATCGTAAAACCCTCCCCCGTATCCCAACCTCGTGCCCTGGCGATCGCAAGCAATTGCAGGAACCAACATGACATCCACCGATTCCAATGGAATCACAGGACGATGGGAATCCGGTTCGAGAACCCCCCATTGAGAGCAATAGAGCGCATCACCAGGATGATAGGTGTGCCAAGCCATCTGTCGCTGAGGCAAGGTGCGCGGCAACCCCCAGATTTTCTCGGGCCAGCGGTTCACCAAAGATGACAGGTCAATTTCATCAGCCATCGCCCAATACGCAAGTATCGTTCGAGCAGTTTGCAGGGTTGGCCAACGCTCGAGGCGAGCGCAGAGCTGCTGACTGAGCTGCGCCAGCTCTAGAGAACCACGCACGTATTTGAAATATCGTCGGCAATCCGCCTTTGACGAGTAATCAGGGGAGTCAAGTTGAGCAGTCACAGCTTGGTCGGAAAGCAAAACGTTGATAGCCTAATAAACTGTACGTCCAAATGGGAGTGGGGTAAGGGTGCAAGTACAGGTGTTAGGGATGGGAAAATCCGGCCTGGCTGCTGCCGAATTGCTCTTGTATCAAGGACACTCCGTCTGGATATGCGACGAACGGGATAATGTCCCTCTCCAAAAGCACAAGTCCACTCTAGAAACCAATGGAGCCACAGTTCAACTGGGACAACCGTTTGCTGCCATCGCAGGAATGGACCAAATCGTCGTCAGTCCGGGGGTGAATTGGCTATTGCCCGCCCTGGAAACCGCCCGAGCCAGTGGCATTGAAACCATCGGCGAAGCAGAATTAGCGTGGCGATCGCTCGACACCATTCCCTGGGTCGGCATTACCGGTACCAACGGCAAAACCACCACTACCGCCTTGGTTGCGGCCATTCTGGACACTGCCGGTCTGGATGCCCCCGCATGCGGCAACATCGGCTTGCCCCTCTGCCAAGTGGCTCTCGATGCCCTTAGGGGCGATCGCACACCCGATTGGATCGTGGCCGAGCTAAGCAGTTACCAGCTAGAGTCTGCCTCCACGCTAGCGCCTCACATTGCCATTTGGACCACACTGACCGACGATCACCTCGCCCGCCACGGCACTCTCGAACGCTATGCCGAGATCAAAGCGTCTCTGAGTCGTCGGGCACAGCAAGCTATTTTGAACGGCGATGATGCCTATATTGGCAGCCAGCGATCGCTGTGGCCTCAAGCATCGTGGACATCCTGTAGCAATCTCGAAGCTGAAACCCACCTAGCCCCCTACAAGGCGACCCAAACAGCTAATGTGTCCTCCAACGGTTCCTCTCCCTCGACAGACAACCTGTCCGATTGGGTATGGCATCGAGGAACTCCCATCGCTCCCCTGAATGATTTCGCCCTGCTCGGCCAGCACAACCACCAGAATTTGCTGATGGCTGTAGCCGCCACCCGTTACGCAGGTATCTCCACCTCCGATATTCAAACGGCAATTCGCACGTTCCCCCCGATGCCCCATCGCCTGCAACCGGTACAAGAGCTGGCTGGAGTCACGTTTATCAATGACAGCAAAGCAACCAACTACGATGCTGCTCTCGTGGGCTTGAACTCGATCTCCGGGCCGGTGGTACTGATCGCAGGAGGCGATCCGAAAGTCGGAGACGGCAGCCATTGGTTTCGCGCCATTCGCGACAAAGTCGGGGCCGTGGTGCTGATCGGTAAGGCAGCCGAGCAATTTGCGGCTTGTCTAACAGATTTTCAGTACACTGACTTCCAATTGGTGGATGGACTTGAAACCGCTGTGCCCATTGCGTTTGAGCGGGCTCGTGAAATGGTTCAATCTCGTGCCAGCAACCCTTCTCGTACCAGCAACCCATCTCGTGAAGAAGCCCCATCGGCGATCTCCCCCACCGCAACCGTCCTTCTCTCCCCCGCCTGTGCCAGCTTCGACCAATACGCTAACTTCGAACGCCGAGGACAGCATTTCCAACAATGCTGCCAACAGTTGGTCGTCTGAGGCCCGTTGGCTGCAATCGCTGACTCTGTTGTGGCTGGCCTTGGGCTTACTCGCGCTGGCGTCAGCATCGCTGCCCGTTGCCCAAGCAAGCCATAGCGATGGCCTCTACTTCTTCAAGCGACAGTTAGGGTTTGCCACGGTTGGCTTGGGGGGCATGGCCGTCATTACCCGCATCGAGATGCGGCACTGGTTTAAGGCGTGTGGAGTGCTGTACGTTGCAGCTCTGCTACTGGTCTTGGCGACCCATACAGGGTTGGGAGTGACCATTAATGGTGCCACCCGTTGGCTTCAGCTCGGTATGAGGGTACAGCCTTCCGAATTTCTCAAACCGTTGCTAATTTTGCAGGCCGGTGTAGTGTTTGGCCGCTGGTACACCCACCCCGCTTGGTATCGCGCCCTCTGGGTTAGCTTATTTGGGATTGGCATGGGGGCAGTGTTAACGCAGCCCGATTTAGGAACAACAGCCATTTGTGGCATGGCATTGTGGCTGATGGCATTAGTGGGAGGTGTGACCTTCCGAACGCTCTTTTCAACGGTATGTTTGGGTGCATCCACAGCCGCACTGAGCATTTTTGTGAACCCCTACCAGTTGGCTCGTGTCAAAGCACTATTTCTGCCAACCGCGGAGGCGCAGGCAGACAATTACCAAGTAGTGCAAAGCCTGATCGCGATTGGTTCTGGCGGAATCTGGGGCTTGGGGTTCGGACTATCCCGGCAGAAGCTGTACTACTTGCCCATTCAATTCACAGATTTTATTTTTTCGGTCTATGCCGAAGAATTTGGAGCTGTGGGCACGATTGGCTTCATCATTCTGCTCGTGGCCTTCACCATTTTGACGCTGAGGGTGGCAGAGCTCTGCACCGATTTGCGGCTGCGGCTGGTGGCCTATGGGTGTTTATTGTTGCTGGTGGGGCAAGCCGCTATCAATATCGGTGTGGTGTCCAGTTTGTTGCCAACGACAGGCGTAACGCTGCCGTTGTTCAGCTATGGCGGTAGTTCGGTGCTGGCCAGCATTGTCTCGGCAGGCTTCCTGATTCGCGTAGCACGCGAATGTCGCCGCACCAAAACGACGTCGATTGTTCGCAGTCTTCACCCCGATCGCGTCAAGCTGCCGACGCTAGCCGATCGCATGCGCATTCTCCCTGGCAAAGCCCCTCATGAAGATACGGTGTCCGAGCAACGACCTTTGTCATAAAAAACGAGCCGAGCTGCTAGGCCGATGTGACCGCGAGCGACCGCTCGCAGCGGTTGTACCAAACCGTTAGGGCGATCGCCAATCCATCGGCGGCATCGTCCGGTCTGGGAATTGTCTCCAGTCGCAACTCCCGCGTCACTGCTTCTTGAACCGCGAGTTTGTCGGCATTCCCATAGCCGGTCAGAGCCTGTTTAATTTGAGCGGGAGTGTATTCGGTCGGGGTAAACCCGTGTTGAGCCAGTGCCAGCAGAATCACCCCTCTCGCCTGTGCCACCAGAATGGTGTTACCCATGCGGTAAAAGAACAGCTTTTCAATCCCCACCCAGTCAGGTTGAAACTCTGTCAGCAGCGTGTTTAAGTCTTGATGGAGAATGTGCAAGCGCGTGGGAACAGGTGTTTTTTTGGGAGTCGAAATAATGCCGCACTCCAACATGTCAATATCGCGATCGTCGTCGGCTGAAATCAACCCAAACCCCATCGTTCCCATACCGGGGTCGATGCCCAGAATGCGCACCATATGCTGTCTACCCCGACCGACACCTGCCCAGCCATTAAACTCCCGATTGCAGGAACTAGTGCGGCCCCAACGCGATCGCAAAATACGCAGGCTGTCACTCGGGCTTGGCTCCATTCAAATGAGGATCGACGATATCACTGACGGTACGCCTGAACATCATCACTTTTGGAATGCTCCAGGGGCAACGTAGAGCCATCCCGACCATAGCGTTAGTGCGACGGCGAGCCAGAAGCAGGATTGACCTCCAGGCAACTGCGCGATCAGCAGGGCGATCGCCACAATCTGCACCACAGTCTTGCTTTTACCCCACCAGTTCGCCCCAGACACCTGCCGTTGCTGGCTGCGCCATCCAGAGATGGCGAGCTCCCTGGCCAACATAAGAAATAGCCCCCAAGCTGGAATCTGCTGCAGTTGAACGAGACAGAGCAAGGGCGCTAGCGTCAGCAGTTTATCCACCAGCGGATCGAGCAATTTGCCCAGATCGGTGACTTGATTGAGCTTGCGGGCCAGGTACCCATCCAGCCAATCCGTTCCTGCCCCGATTAAGAACGCGACTAGAGCAACAATGCGCCAGGTGGGAGTATCCAGAGTCAGCCCCACCAGAATGATAGGGACAACAAACAGGCGCGAAACAGTAATCCAAGTGGGCAGGTTCATAGAGCAAACAACAGGGGGAGCAACCCTCGATAAGCCGAGAGCACGATCGGTTTTGAGTCTAAAGCCTTCGCGGGCGGGACATTCCAAACTAGAAGACGAACCACGCACAGTCCCGACTAGGTAGGTTGCACGCAGCAGTGCCGTAAAGCGGCTCTTATGCAGATGAGCGGTGAGTCACCCTTATTCGTCGTCGGGCAACGTGAGCTGCGTCAGAGTGCTGCCCCCGGTAACGCTGAAGGTTTTAGTAGCCCAGTTTGCTTGTCCGGTAGACCCAACCACGTTCAAATCTTGATCGGGCTGCACGTAACGCACATTGCCAAACGCCTGCGTGACATCGCTGCCAATCACCCATTCAGCACGATCGGTCCATAACTGGGCACCATCGGTTTCAGATAGCGCATAGACACTACCGGTGATGGTGAGCAGGTTAGTGGGGATGTCCAGCGATAGGGTTTCCCCCTGCAAGCGCACGGATTCGCCTTGATGGTAAACATCAATATTGCCGCGAGCGGTCACAACTTCGTCTGCCAAATCCCACTCCACTTCCAACATAGAGAGTTCTAGGGGAGGGTCGCTCGACACCGCCAGAAGGGGCTCTTCGTCATCGTCATTCGCCAGACTGATGATGTTAGCCGACAGATCGGCCATCAAGCGATCGCCCGTCAGCTCAATATAGTTCTCACGCTCGGTGATAATGACACTGCCCACAGCCGTCAGGGTATTGTCTTCAGGCAACCACACGGCGCGCTCGGATGACAAATCTAAGTTGAGATGGGGGGCATCCGCCGTTACCTCGTCCTCAAGCTCCATGCGCTGCTCTCCGGGCAGCACAATGCCCGCCTTCGCCTCGATAAAGATTTGCTGCCCAGCCTCGTCGTAGATAACGCCAGAGACATCGGACAACTGGGCAGACTCCCCACCATCGCCGTAGCGAGCCGTGGCGGCATTCAGTTCCCACAGCAGATCGCCCTCTTCATTCGTTTCAGTCAGCGTTAGATTCTCGTACACCAAACTGCTGTCATCACCGTCCTCTGACGGTTCAGATGCCTGACTATTATTAGAACCGCTGGTGCTGCCACCACCGCATGACACCAGCAGAGCAGCAAGAGCTAGTCCTGCAGTTGACGCTTTCAACCAATCCTCTGCCGATCTGGGCGTTAGCCCAGACAGTTGAGAGGAAGAACGCTGGGGAACAATCATTGTGCTGACCCTCGCTGAGACGGAGACGGGGGAAGAGACAGTTGACCGGTCTGTTTCCACTCCCGGTACGCTTCGTAGACCCCCTGGACGTTGTACCAATTGAGAAAGCAGACGCGGCACAGTTCTAGAGCGAGTCCTGGTTGGCCGCGAGCCGCCAGCCACTCTAGGGCCGGACGAATGCGGCGCTCGTTCAAAAAGCCACCGAGCGACAGCAACCCCCACAGAATTTTGTGCAGTGGGGTCATCTGAATCATCATCCGTACATCCCAAGTGGGATGTTTTTGATAGAACAACACCCCCATGCGACCCCGCTGCCATTCGCGGTCGATCAGGTACGGGATGCGATCGAGGGTGAATTTAGGATTCCAGTGGTAACCCGCTGCTTCGGGGGATTTCAGCATGCGAATGCCGATATTCTTGAGCCGCACCCCCAACTCTAAATCTTCCCAACCATAGAGCTGGAAGCGGGTGTCAAACGGACCTTCTGGAGTTTCAGAAACTTCATCTAGCCAGTGACGGGCGATCGCCACATTCCCAGTGGCAAAGAAAGCAGCAGAGAAATCAGTGGGCTTGAAGGGTTCGGCGCGAGGGTCATCGAAGTTACTAGTGTTAATGACGCGACCGTAGACAAAAATTTTGGCCAGCTCTGATGAGGGGTCACTAACGTTCTGACGCAGAACAGCGGCATGGGACGCTAAAAAGTCGTCCACCACCACCAAATCGCTGTCGATAAAGACAATCGTGTCTCCCTGTGACTTGGTCACCCCCAAGTTGCGAGCCGCAGCTGGTCCGCGGTGATCCTGAACGTACCAACTCACCCGTTCCAGCCCGGCAGATTCCAGCCAGGCAATGGTGTCATCGGTCGAACCATCGTCGACCACAATCACCTCGTAGTCGTCGTAGCCCCCCGGTTCCTGTTGAGCAATGGCCTGCAGGCATTTCTGCAGGATGGGTAAGCGATTGTAGGTGGGGATGACCACGCTGAAAAACACGGGGATCGACCTCTGCGGAGGGGAATTGTGAGGATCGAGCGTATCACTCGCGTCACTGACTGGCATGCAATGACTGGCGATCGCCTGATAACCACTGTATCTCTACCCTATCGTCACACTGTACGTGCAATTGGTCTCTAGCGTTTCCGCCATTGACAGCCAGCTCGATCCAGCCATGACTGCCGATCAGCGCCACGGCCTCTCCTAAAGCAACATCGCCATAGGTGCATCCGCCCGGCACGGTACGACCATTGGCGATCGCCACCCATCTTGCTCCTGCGGCCGAGCTGTCAACGAGATCGCCTGGAATGTTGGTAATTACATTGCCAAAGTGATCGCAGGCTTGCACAGTGCCTGCCACAGAACTCTTTGTTTGTTGTACCGGTGGACGAGAATAATGCATCAACGTGGCCGGATCGATCGGCGACCCCACTTGTGCCAGAAGAATTCCAGCAGCGAGATGGGCACCAACCGGGGCAAAGATGTCGCGTCCGTGAAATGTTCGACTGGGGTCAGGTACCCGCCAGTATTCGGGATTATCCAGCACAACAGCAGCCTGAGCTGGAAAGCGATCGCACACCTGACTCAGCAAGCCGTTATCCGGCACGATAAATATTCCGCATTCGCACTCGACGGCAACCGCTCGCCGCTGTCCACCCACCCCCGGATCGACCACTGCCACATGCACCGTGTTGCGGGGGAAGTAAGGCACCGCGTTGGCCAACTGAAATCCTCCCGTGGCCACATCTTGGGCGGAAACGGCGTGGGTCAGATCGACAATTGTGGTGTTAGGGGCGATCGCGGCAATCACCCCCTTCATGACGCCAACGTAAACGTCCTGCCAGCCAAAGTCGCTCAGGAGGGTAATGACAGCACTCATACTCTGCAGGGACTCTGCTCGAACCGATATGACATCACCCTAGCTCCAAGCTCTGATGCGAGGTCAGGAGATAGTGCCTATGCTGGAATTGTCTCGGGAGATTGCGTGTGACATGGGTTCAGGGCTTGAGCTGTCGATCTACAGCCTCAGTAGTCAGCGGAATTGCAAGCGCTGCGCTATTGTGGGGCACCCAAGCTGCAGTCGCACTCCCTCCCCCCGATGACATTCCCGAGGAAGTATTGAGAAACCAAGTGGTACTGGATGGGCGCTCGGCGATTGACAATAGCGAACTCTCTCCCACTGAGTACGCAGAGTTGCAAGCATTGCTGGAGGACAGTCAAGCAGTCACGCCCCGCGTTTCTCCCGAGTTACAGCGCTTGATATTGCGGTTGAAACTGCGAAAGATCCTGCGCAGCGTCACACCAATCAGGTTTTAAAAATGGCGTCCTCACCCCCAAAAACGGCCTCGCCAGTGCAGCAGAGACCGTTGATTGGGTCAATAGCGATAGTGGCTTACCGTTTGGCAGCACTTACCGCTTAGCAGCCTTGAGCTTCGCCTTACGCAATCGCACAGAGTTGGGAGTTACTTCCACCAGCTCCTCCTCAGAAATGTACTCTAGAGCCCGCTCCAAGCTCATATCTTCAGGTGCCTGCAGGTGAACCAGTTCTTCACCGGTCGCCGAGCGGTGGTTAGTCAGCTGCTTGGCCTTACAAACATTCAGGTCAATATCTTGGGGGCGGTTATGCTCACCCACAATCATGCCGGGATATACCTTGGTACCGGGGGTGATGAAGAATACGCCCCGATCCTCAGCATTGCGTAACGCATAAGCCGTAGCATCCCCTACGGCAAACGAGATAATCACACCGTTGCGACGCTTCTCCAGCTCGCCCACCATGGGGCGGTACTCCAAGAAGCTGTGGCTCATGATGCCTTCACCCTTCGTGATGCGGATAAACTCACTGCGGAAACCAATCAAGCCGCGAGCTGGAACCACGAACTCTAAATGGGTGCGACCGTTGCCGGTGACCAACATGTCCTGCATTTCGGCGCGGCGGGTACCCAGCTTTTCGATGCAAGAACCGCTAGCTTCGTCGGGAACATCCAGTACGAGAGATTCAAAGGGCTCGCAGGGATGACCGTTGACTTCGCGGAAAATCACGCGGGGTTGGGCCACCTGGAACTCGTAGCCTTCGCGACGCATGTTTTCGATCAAAATGCCCAGGTGCAGTTCTCCACGACCGGAAACCAGGAAGCGATCGGGAGAATCGGTGGGTTCTACGCGTAACGCGACGTTGGTTTCCAGCTCGCGCATGAGGCGATCGCGCAGTTGACGCGAGGTGACAAAATTCCCCTCCTGACCGGCAAATGGAGAATCGTTAACGCTAAATTGCATCTGCAGGGTGGGCTCATCCACCGTAATCAGAGGCAGAGCCTGAGGATCGTCAGGGCTAGTCAAGGTAAAGCCAATATTGGCATCCGCAAAACCAGCCACCGCCACGATATTGCCTGCGGTTGCTTCTTCTAGCTCAATGCGGTTCAAGCCTTCAAAGCCAAACAGCTTGGACACGCGGGCTTTCACAATCGAACCATCATCGGTCACCATGGCCAGAGTTTCGCCAGAGCGAATGGTTCCGTTGTGCACCTTGCCTCGGACGATGCGGCCCAAGAAATCGTCATACTCTAGGGTCGTAACCTGCAATTGCAAAGGCTTTTCGGAATCACCGATCGGAGCGGGAACATGCTCGATCAAAAAATCGAACAGTGGTTGCATGTCCTTCTTGCTGTCGTACTCGTCAGCCAATACAGCATCCAAGTCGTCTTCTTCGATGGCATACCCCTGCATGCCAGAGGCAAATAAATAGGGGAAGTCACACTGATCGTCGTCAGCACCCAATTCAATGAAGAGGTCTAAGACTTTGTCGATCGCCTTCATCGGTTCGGCACGAGGGCGATCGATTTTATTCACCACAACGATCGGTCGCAGTCCTTTCTCTAGAGCTTTACGCAACACAAATCGAGTCTGGGGCATCGGCCCTTCGTTGGCATCCACCAACAACAGACAGCCCTCTACCATGCCCAACACCCGTTCTACTTCTCCGCCGAAGTCGGCGTGACCCGGGGTATCAACAATATTGATTAGGGTGTCGCCATAGCGCACAGCCGTGTTCTTAGACAGAATCGTGATGCCCCGCTCCCGCTCAATATCGTTCGAATCCATGATGCAGGTGGGCACCACTTCGCCATCGCGAAACAGACCGGATTGCTGCAACAGGGCGTCGACCAGCGTAGTTTTGCCGTGGTCAACGTGAGCAATGATGGCAACGTTACGAATCGGAGTGGTCATGATTTGGGGATTGGAGGTACTTCAGGGTGTTCTCGCCAGCAACATCCAGAATCCCCACACCTACGGCGAATGGAAGACGTGTGGACAGACATCCCGGCAGAATTAGACAACAACTGTTCAGTCCAATACCGGAAACGTTCTGGATTCAGCAACACATGCAAAACTTTAACGATTGTAACGTGCCCTTGCCATCGGCACGTCCTGCACAATCGAGTAGTTCTTTTTGGGTCTTGAGGCGATGAAAAAGGCAGCAATCACCGTGGAGGGAATACTTGTTGCTGGGCGTCAGAGGAAAAAGTGGTCCCAAGCAACAGCCCAGGACCACAAGATACTAGAAAATTTGTCAGCAAAACCGGTTATGCGACGGTTCTGGAGCCGACGGCTGCATTACATGTCAGCGCCGCGCAGGTAGAGAACGAAGATAACGGCAGGGCCAGCCAGAACAATCAGGGCCAGTAAAAATAGCTGAATAAAAACTTCAAAACTACCGAACATTTTTGAAACCCATCTCAATTTGTTGTCTCAGATTGTAACGCAGTTGGTTGCAACCATATCGGTCGGGGGCGCGAAGCTTTGCAGATGTTAAAGAACTGGGGTGTTACAGGCGTCAGAATCGCGATCGCCTGCCCCACTATCCGGCACGTTTCCATACCCCAAGCGGTCCAGAGCTGTAGCAAGCAGAGAAAGACAGTTGCACACGCTCTTCGCAAGCCAGACGTATCATTAGTGAAATCGGAAGCGGGCAAAGCGAGGGGGAGACCCTTCTTCCTTCGCCAGCTCGAAATTGATAATGGACCAGCGTTGCTCCTCTAAAGGGGGGTAACTTACCACCTGAGACTCTTTGGCGGGCGATTGAGAGACGGGCGATTGAGACGACCTCAGGGTAGGGATAGACACAGTGTGACCGTGGCCAATCGGCACCCGCTCGGGCTCACGGTCGGTCGATACTAGATCTTGGCTAAAGCTTACCGGCAGGCCGTATAGCTGCCATTTACCGTTTTTATGGCGACGAGCGTGATTGCTCTCTAAATACGCATGCAGGAGCCTGCTGTAGCGATGCGCAATAGTCACTGCCGTTGCTCTCATCCCTTGGGCATGAAGGCGATCGAGTTCTTCGTGAATTTCAAATCGAATGCCGTCCACATGGGTGTGCTGACGAAACCACATGCCATTCCAGCGTCGCCATCGCCTGCCAGATTGCAAGTGAACCAGCTCCTGAGTATCCGGCTCAGCTTCAAAGGCACCGTGTCGCTCGCACAAATAAGAATCCGTCAGGGTGAGCGCCGGGATCGTTTTACTGCAGTGGGGGCAGGAAATATCGGAACCGAAAATCGGTGGGGAAAAGCTCACATCCATAGTTATTGAAATCAGGCCAGTGCTACTGCGAGTTGACGGTGAATAGAGGAGGGGGGGAGTCAGCCGGGACGCCCCACACTGGGTCGCGCGATCGGGGCGGCAGAAGCGGCTCCTATTTACCTATGCTTGGATTAAAAGTCATAGCAGATAGGCACAGTATACAGACGCACTTTTTCCGATACGACAGTCTGTTGCATAGCGGAATGCTTCAGCGCACCTTCATATCTAGGTCACTCAAATCAGCCCTTACGACCGCCGGTTGGCTTCGCTCAGAGGCATCAGTTCGCAGCCATGAATGCGCCAGTTCCCATTGGTTTGGCGCTCCATCAAGTAGTACGCCATTAGCAACCGTCCATCGCGACTCATGACAGTGACCCGCTGGGTGGGGCAATCGCTCATCCACGTTAAATCTCTGAATAAGACCGAACGCGGACGATAGAGGGGCTCGAAGCTTTTCCTGACGGTGGCAATAAACGTTTTCACCGTACGGAATTGTGCTTGAATATCCGGACTCGCAAGTGAGAATGCGGTTTCGGGATCGTCACGGCGGAACGCTTCCAACTGACGCACGATAACCCGGCGAATGGCTAACCGGTCGGTCGCCGTAATGTTCGTCATCCCCATATCCACTCACCTCTACAGTCGTTATCCCTTGGTGTATACCGATCCGGTCACTAACTCGATACGAACACTGTCGGCAGACTGCCGACTCGTATATCTCACTGCGTTTCGACCACATGAATAGTCGTAATAGCAGTGGAGTTCGGGGTTCCAGAATCTGCATGCTGAAGGAGGCTTCAGCAGTTGCACAATTCGTTGCACAATTCTTTGATACCATCCCCAATTTCCGAGCCTGTGGGGACAAAGGCCACCGCTTTTAAAAAATGGTGCTAGAGTATGCACAGTACAGAGCTTCTGGCTTTCGAGCCGTGGCCGCTAGTAATACCAAATAGGGAATAGGAGGTGATGCCCATGGATAGTAGTAGTAAACAATTTTTGGGTCATCTGTCTGCAGATAGTCGGCTGTGCGCCGGGGCTGTTCTCGCCTAGAACGCTTGATGGGACAACCTTTTGAGCTGAAGCTGGGTTCCTCCGGCAGTCAGACGCAGAAGATCATCCGACTAGACCGCTCCTTCGGTTAGTGTCACCGGGCACTGCTGAGGGAGCGGATAGTTTTTAGAGGACTTGGTTGACGATTTTTACCCGAGGAACGCGATCGTTTGACGATGTTTGCGATCGCTAAGATTTCAGATTTTTGTAGTGGATTTTATAGTTTAGTGTCGATACTGTTACAAAGCCGACCGGTAATCGTCTGACGTAAGTTTGTCTTCTTTTAAGCAAGAAATAGAAATTCCTGGCACCGAACCATCACCAGGTTCCCATCTCAGAGAAACTGCGACGTCTTCCAGGAAACCTCTTTTTCGACTGCGTCAAACGACTCAACATGTGAGAACGACGAGAGGATGCCGGTCTTTGCGAAACTAGAGCTTGCGGCGATTGAGGATGGAGAAATCGCTAACCATTCATTCCGATCGAGCAAGGCTTTGAACTGTATCCAGACTCCAGACCTTGCAGAAGATGCGATCGTTAATGACAATCGTGACATCCGTTAGTTAATTGGCTGCTGGGCGATGGTAGTGCCCAGAGAGAGTCCCGCGGCATGCCCCCAAACAAAAGCCTTCACCAAGCAAAAGCCAGCCTCCCAGGAGGCTGGCTACGTATTCGCTTCGAGATGCGTGAAGTCATGCAGCACGAAAGCTTAATGACGACAGATACCGCCGGAACTACTCAAGATCGCGGCGCTTAGGGTTACGCGCAGGGTCGCTATTGAGGAAGCCAAACACAAACAAACCGACGAAGAAGATAACAACCGCATAAACGACGATTTTCAATAGCAGCATGATAAGTAAATCCGTAAACTGTATCGAATCAAGAAACGCAACCAGCAGACAGGGTAGAGATGCAACCCCAGCCAAGCGTTAAGCAAGATGAATTTACATAATGATATCGTGCTTTATCACCGAACGATGAGTGGAATTGAAATTCTCTCAGCCGCTGCAGCCAACCCACTCCTGTTGGGTCTTGCTCTATGTCACGAAGCCATCCCTAAGATTCGCTGTAAGGCACCACATCTCGGGGGTTGAAGCCGTGGGAAGAGAGCTCTTGGGTGCGCTGAATACCGTTTTCAACGCGATCGACGAACATGACGCCGTCCAAGTGATCGATCTCGTGTTGAATCACGCGAGCCAACAGGCCATCTGCCTTAATCCGTTTGGGACGACCGGTGACGTCTTTGAAGCTGACCGTAATTTTGGATGGGCGCTTGACATCTAAGAACACCGCGGGAATGCTCAGACATCCTTCTTCACCCAGCACACCATCATTTGAGTGATTCTTAATTTCGGGATTGATCAAAACCAGCGCTTCGGCGTCGGGCTTATCGGGGTCGCAGTCTACTACAATCAAGCGCTTGTTGATGCCCACTTGCGGTGCCGCCAGACCAATCCCATCAGCGCTATACATCGTTTGCAGCATCTGGCGGGCAAGCTCGCGAATGCTATCGTCCACCTTGGCCACCCGCTTAGCTGGCTGGCGCAACACGCGATCGCCAAGCTTGTGAATGTCAAACGGAGGACGCTTGAGCTTGGTCTTGGGAACAGCTACTGATGTCGGCATTTGACTTAGCTATGGGTTAATTGACGGCGATGGTTTGATTGATGGGACGTGCAAGCTAATGACACAGGCAAGCTAATGACACAGGCAAGTTAACGATGCTTGCGTTTTATTATCTACATCCTAACGAACTTTAGACATTAAGTCGAAGTCACTTCGAATTTGAGCTGGGTTTGAATAGAGAAATGCCGGCTGCTGCAATGGCGATCGCCACCACCGCAATCGTCGCGTTCAGGGTCAGCGCCTCTTTTAAGAGTAGAAAGGCTAATACTGCCGCCACCATGGGTTCCAAACTCATCAACACTCCGAACACTGTCATGGGCATCGTGCGTAGAGCTTCCAGTTCTAGCGAATAGGTGGCCACGGAGGACAGCATCGCTACTCCAAATCCCTGCAGCACGAGATGGGGTTCGAGCAGGGCTGTTCCTGCAGTGGCGATTCCTATTGGTAAAAGGGCGAACGAAGCAACGGTCATGGCAACGGCCAATCCCTGACCTCCAGATGCAACTTTCCCGGTACAGGCCGACAAGATGATGTAGAGCCCCCACATGACCCCCGCCAGCAGGGCAAATCCCAACCCTACAGAGTCGAGCTCGTTAGACTGCCCCCAAGGAGACAGCAGGAGGATGCCTAGTCCGGCTAGTGCAACCCACACAAAATCGAGTCGTTTGCGGGATTTAAGCACGGATATTCCTAGAGGGCCGAGGAATTCGATCGCTACAGCAATGCCAATGGGAATGCGGGCAATGGCAGCATAAAAGAACAGATTCATAGCGGCCAAGTTGAGACCGAACAGCCCCATGACGCCAAACTGATGGCGCGAATAGGAATGCAGGGGCGGTCGCCATATAAACAGGAGTACCAAGGTCGCCAGTCCCACTCGTAAGAACGTCGCGCCTGCTGGCCCCAATTCATCGAAGAGAGTTTTGGCGATCGCCGAACCCAGTTGCGTCGAAGCGATCGACAGCAAAACTAAGGCAGTTGGAGGCAGCGATCGCTGAGGGAGCCAGTTTCGCGTGGTCATGGCATGGCTCCGAACAACCTAACGACGGGCACTGGCAATCGTAACAGCCATCACTCTCTGTCATGTAAAGGTTTCGCTACCGAACAGCAGGCTTCTGTAAATTCAACTCATCCTGGCAATCAATCTTGATTTGGAACAGCGATCGGCTCATGCGTCGATGCGTCGTATGTATCAACGCTAAATGTATCCGCACTAAATGACCGCCTCCGAAATACTCAGAACGGACAGTCTGCGGGGTCAGAAATGGCATCATGAGATCGGTGGTTATCTCCGACCAACAGTTTTTATCAGCCCACTCCCCACAACCTGTCTTGATTACGTCACTCGATCGCCCCAGTTCCAGCTCCCCCAATACAGCCGTTCCCGACATTCGCGCTGAAGCCCTTGAATTGCTTGAGTGGGCTCGGCTGTGCGAGCACTTGGCCACATTTGCCGCCACGATTTTGGGCAATCGGGCCTGTCGTCAGCTGTCCCCCTGGAGGACTCAACGGGACAGCGAAACCTTGCTGGCACAAACGCAAGAAGTTCTGGATCTGGACGAAAAGCTGCCCAGCGGAATCCCCATGCAGGGAGTCTACGAGCTGGAGGCATATTTGCAGCGGGCAGAGCGGGGCGGAATACTGTACGGGCACGACTTGCTGGAGGTGGCAAGTACGCTGGCGGGTGCGCGGCGGGTGCGGCGAGTGTTGGATCACGATGACGAAGTGCCGCTGTTACAGGACGCGGTCTCCAGCATTCGCACCTATCCCGACCTAGAAAAGTCCATTAATCACTGCATCGACGATCGCGGCGAAGTGACCGAGCGGGCCAGCGAAAAGTTGAGTCGGCTGCGCAGTCAAAGCCGCACCATCCGCAGTCGAGTGCGGGAGAAACTGCAGAATATTTTGTCGGTGAAAAGTGCAGCCGTACAAGAAATGGTAGTGACCGAGCGAGATAGTCGGTTTGTAATTCCGGTGAAAGCCACCCATCGAGAAGCCATTAAGGGACTGATTCACGACACGTCTGCTAGCGGAGCCACGCTGTTTGTGGAGCCCAATAGCGTTGTTGGAGATAACAACAAGCTGCGGGAGCTGCAGGCGCAGGCTAAGCGAGAAGAAGAGCGCATTCGGCGGGAGCTGAGCGAACAAGTCGGGGTAGTGGCCGATGACCTGCGGCATCTACAGGACATTTTGACGTTAATCGATACGGCGATCGCACGGGCTCGATACAGTGCTTGGATGGAGGCCAGTCCCCCTAAGTTTGGCAGTCAGTTATCTCTCAGACAGGTCAGACACCCCCTACTGTTATGGCAGTCGCAGCGGGACACCGACGAGCCGTTTGACGTGGTGCCGATTGATTTGGCGATCGCCTCCGAAAAGCGCGCCGTGGTGATTACCGGCCCCAACACGGGCGGCAAGACGGTCACGCTCAAAACCTTGGGGCTCATGGTGCTGATGGCCAAAGCTGGGCTCTTTTTGCCCGTGCAAGAACCAGTGCAGATCCCTTGGTTTGATGGGGTGTTTGCCGACATTGGCGACGAGCAATCCTTGCAACAAAGTTTGTCCACATTCTCGGGACACATCCGCCGTATCGGTCGCATTCTGGCCACTCTGAATCGCGATGCCCTAGTGCTACTAGATGAAGCCGGAGCCGGTACCGACCCGAATGAAGGGGCTGCCTTAGCCGCTTCGCTGCTGGAACATCTAGCCGCAAAGGCTCGCTTGACAGTGGCCAGCACCCACTACGGCGATTTGAAAGCACTGAAATATCAGAACCCAGCGTTTGAAAACGCGTCTGTAGAGTTCGATTCCGAGACTCTAGCACCGACCTACCGCCTGCTGTGGGGAATTCCGGGGCGATCGCACGCCCTGTCCATTGCTAGTCGATTGGGCTTGGATGAGATGGTTATCGGAGATGCGAAAGAACGATTGGGAGACGACAGCTATCAGGTGGATACGGCGATCGCTGGGTTGGAAGAACAGCGGGCGGAGCAGGAAGAGAAGCTGAACGAACTGCATCAACTGCAACGACAACTGGAACAGTTGCAGCACCAGATGGAGACTCGCGCCAAAGAGATCGCAGCCCGCGAGGCAGCGCTAGAGACGGAGAAAAAGACGGAGATCGAGCACGCCATTAACTCAGCCAAGGGGGAAGTTGCCTCAGTAGTGCGACGGCTGCAGAAGGGAGGGGTAACCGGGAAAGACACCCACAAGGCGACTCAGGATTTGAAGCGCATTGCCAAGCAGACGACAAAGGCCGAACCAGCTCCTGTTGTGACCGAGTTTTATCCGAAAGTGGGCGATCGTGTGCGGTTGCGGGGGCTAAACCAAACCGGCGAAATTCTGTCGGCAGATGGAACCGAATTCACGGTGCGTAGCGGCATCTTGAAATTCAATGTGGAGCTGGCGCAGCTAGAACCACTGGACGAAGTACAGGAGAAAAAACGGCAGCGACCCAAAGCCCCGCCCAAGCCAGTGGTGCATCAAATGCCCGAAAAGGGGGTAGAGGTGCGCACCAGCAAGAACACGGTGGATATTCGCGGCCAACGAGTGGCGGATGCCGAGCTGATGTTGGATGACTGGATTGCCAGTGCTCTGCCCGGTCCAGTGTGGATTATTCACGGGCATGGCACCGGAAAGTTACGTCAGGGGGTGCATCAATTCCTCAAGCGTCATCCCCGCGTTGCGAAGTTCGATGCTGCTGAGGCAAACGATGGTGGCACGGGTTGTACGGTGGCTCGATTAAAGGGGTAGGCTTTCCGCAACGTCATGTCTAGCCCGCCCGCATGTTCAATCCGATTTCACACCGCCCCTCTTCTCAGAAGCTCAGGCGCAAGCTCGGTCTTCTCGCAATGCTACTGGGGGTCGCTGGTGCGGCGATCGCGTGGGAGGCTACTGCTCAGACTCAGCGGCAACCAACTCTGGAGCAGCTACCGCCAGGGATCTATCAAGTGTGCGAGCCCAGCGAACCTCACCCCAGCGGGTTACAGCTCGGGCAATGCTTTCGCTTCGAAAAAATGGGCGATCGCGAGGTAATGGGGGTTTGGTTTACCGCCCACAGTGACGGGTCGATTTGCGTGGGAGGAACGATGGAGAACAATCAAGTCTCCGGACAGGCCGTCAGCTTCTTGTATGACTGGGATGTACCTCCAACCGAAGCTGATTTGCAGGGAGGATATGGAGGAGCAGACGGATATTTTCTCGCTCAATCCCCCAGGATTTTGGAAGTCAACGAACCCGAGAGTGATTTTCTCGGCTACAGCGCAACGGTGCTTTATCGTGAAGCGGCTCTCGATACTGACGAACTGGTATTCACTGACCTCAAACCCGAGTTTGCGATCGATAGCTGTCTGCAAGCGCTAGTGGAACTGAAACGAGGGGGCTAGTGAAATCCAACAGTTTTCTCCAGCTTGGGATTGAAACATCACCAATAGATACAAATACGATCGCCGTTCTCAAAGTCATAAATATCTGCTTCTTGGCCCCCTGGTCGGCACTGTCCGTAGAAATTGGACATCGGGTATTCGTCCAGAACTGTCGCTTGGTCGTCAATCACCTCAATGATCTCTGGAGCAGCAGAGCTGTAGCGAAACCGTCGATCCAGCACTTCAAACACAACCCACGTCACTCCCTGGTTGGTCCCGCTGCCCACAATTAGACAGGTATCCGTACCCTCTCGCTTCTCGAACGAGTAATCGCAGGCCAACGATTGCGGGCCATTATCGTAGGCGATCGCTCCAGGTACGGAAACACAAGCGATCGCTGCACTGGCTAACAGGATCGGTAATGACGATAAGACATTTGTTGCTGACATGACGTTGTCCAATTGGATCTATAGCTTTCGGCGATCGGCTATGGAGAGTTCTCCAGCCATGGTTCCTGGGAAATCAAGGATTTGGGCTGTCTCCGCACTCCAGACCTTACAGCGGATTGCTAGAGCTGGCCGATCCGCCTAACAGCTCGCCAGCGGGCGTAACTTAGCTTTCCTGCAACTTCTGGCCAATGCGGGGTTCTGTTCCTGCCATCAATCGTTGAATGTTGCTTCTATGGCGCACCACAACGTACAGACCACCAACCGCCGCAAACACAATAAATTGCCACGGCTGAGCGAATATCGCCATCAAAATGGGAGCCACAACTGCCGCCAGAATCGAACTGATGGACACAATACGCGATAAACCCAGGGTGCCCAGCCAAACACCCAAAACGGTTAAGCCCACCGGCCAAGCCATCGCCAGTAAAATTCCTAAACTAGTGGCCGCCGACTTTCCCCCTTTGAAATTCATCCACATCGACTTGCTGTGACCGACGATCGCCAGCAAAGCCGCCAGAATAATGCACCAGGGTAAGGACAAGTCCGGACGGGGAAACACGAGCTGGTTCGCGATCGCTCCTGCAGCCCAAACAGCCGCTGCCCCTTTGAGTAAATCCACCACGAGAACAAAGAGCGCCGGCCCTTTGCCCAGGGTGCGCAGAGTATTGGTTGCTCCAGTCGAGCCCGATCCTTCAGTGCGCAGGTCAACACCGGCAATCGCGCGTCCCAGCCAATAGCCCGTAGGAATCGATCCCAGCAGATAGCCGACAACAGCCGATAAAACCAGAGCGATTGCGACAACCATCTTGACCCCATACCGAACACAGCCTTGATTGTAGGAAGGAATGGGACACAACAGCGTTGAGCAATAAAGCAGACATGTCTAGTCAGATGTTCAGGCTCACTTCGATGCGCATCATCCCTTGGCAACAACGCTGCAGTCAGCCTGGGAAATCTCTCGATGATTCGTTCTACATTGGCAGAGCCCCAGCACAGCAGAGAGCTATCCATCCAAGGTACGCCGCGATCGCGTGGTAAATTTGTAACGGTTTTTTTCAGGAACTGAACAGCCGTGGAACGTACTTTTTTGATGATCAAGCCCGATGGCGTGCAGCGGAATTTGGTGGGCGCGATTATTCAGCGGCTTGAATCGAAGGGATTCCAGCTTGTGGGTCTCAAAATGATGGCAGTGAGCCGCGAGTTGGCAGAAGAGCACTACGGCGAGCACAAAGAACGTCCCTTCTTCGGCGGCTTGGTGGACTTCATCACCTCCGGCCCGGTTGTAGCCATGGTTTGGGAAGGCAAGGGTGTAGTCGCCTCCTCCCGCATGTTGGTGGGCAAAACCAATCCTCTAGAGTCCGACCCCGGCACCATTCGCGGCGACTACGGCATCGACATTGGCCGCAACATCATCCACGGTTCCGATGCTCCGGCCACCGCCGAGCGCGAGATTGCCCTGTGGTTCAAGCCGGAAGAGCTGACCACCTGGTCTCCCACCCTCAGCACCTGGATTTACGAATAACGTTGCACTGACCCCGAGCACTGCAGCTTGGGAACAGCTTGATGGGGCGGCGGTTGCGCGAGCGATCGCCGCTTTTGTATACCAACCCACCTCATTCTGGGCGATCGCGGCAACGGAACACACCACCGGTGATCCAGCACAATTCTGTAGAATAAACACCCGTAGCAGATGGAACCGGTTATGGCATTTGACCTGCCATCGTCCCCCACCCCTCCTCACTTTCATTCCTGGCAACCCGCCATCCCCCACCGGCACGCTATCCCCCGGTATGAGGTTGCGCTGCCTTGGCAGCCAAGCGCTGTACCGTCAATGCGCTCCCCCTGCGTCTTGAGTATTGACGCCAACCTGTCTGATGGCCGTACCGGACACTCAGCAAACACAACAGCAAGTGTGGAACTTGCGAGCGGTATCGCCCCCACCACTAGTGATTTAGACGAGGACTTCAGCGTGACCGAGCGCAACGCAGACTATTCGGCCCCGGATGTAGAGCTAATACCTCCGCCTATGCGTCCGCAGGATAAGGGCGATGCGCTCGAGATAGTTGATTCGCATCGGATCGATGATGCGCCAGAGCGTGAGGTAGCAGAGCCTGAATCCACAGATGGGGCGATCGCTGCGGCAGACGCGCAAACTCATGTCACGGACGACCTCGGAACATCCCACACCGAGACCGAGCCATCGTCAGACAAGAATTTCGACCACGATTTATTCGATACCCATGATGCCGGTGTACTAGAAGATGTCGAGGGTAGCCAACCTGCTGTAGACCGTGTAACAGCCGACAGCACAAGCGACCATCAAGAGTTAGACAGCACCACAGCGAGCCCTGAAGCGATCTCTGACACTGCACTCGCTTCCGAGCATGAGGTAGCCCCAGAACCAGAAGTAGCGGAGACAGGCGTAACGGCAATAGAAGTGACGGAAGCAGAGACAGAAACTCTAGATGACATCGAACCAGAAATCTGCGACCCTCCCGACCCCGAAGAGGAGATCGGTATCGCTCAAAAGACTCAAGAGAACGGATACGCTGAGCATGAAGACATCAACGAAACCAGGTCTGAATCCGATTCAAGCGAACCGCAATCCCCCGAAGCATCATCAGAAGCTCCTAGCGAAGACAGAGCAGATCGCGGCACAGACTCCAACTCGAACTCTGCTCAAGATGCAGAACCACACAATAACTCCGATCCAGAACCTGACAGACATTCAACAGTGATGTCAAACTCCGCAAGCGACGACGAAGAGGCCAAAACTGTCGCTCAGCTCAGCACAATTGTCATGACGATCGCCATCATCGTCTTCTGGCTACTGCTGCGCTAAGACTGGTTCTCTTGGCGAGATCGTTTCACGGTCAGGACCAACAGGGTGGCTGGAATCATACCGACCAGCACAATCGCCAGAGACCCCGGAGCGGACTGGATCAACCGTTCGTCAGACGCCAGTCGATACACTCTGGCTGCCATCGTCTCGAAATTAAACGGCCGCAGTACGAGCGTTGCTGGCAGCTCCTTCACCACATCCACAAACACCAACATGGCCGCACTCAGCAAGCCATGGGTCATTAACGGGGCATGCACTCGTCGTAGCGTCGCCAGCGGGCCATATCCCAAGCTGCGGGCGGCATCGTCCAACTCCGGACGAATGCGCAGCAAACTGGATTCGATCGTGTTCGCCGATACCGATAAAAACCGAACGATGTAGGCGTAAATCAAAATAGCGACCGTACCGCTCAGCAGCAATCCAGTCGAGATATCAAACTGCTGCCGCATCCAGGCATCGACCGTGTTATCCAATAACCCAGCCGGGATCAGCACCCCCACGGCAATCACCGACCCTGGAATGGCATAGCCCATAGTGGCCAGTCGAGCCGATACGCGCATCACGGTGTTGTTGCCATGCAAGCGAATACCGTAGGCCAGCACCAACGCGATCGTCACCGCCAGCGCAGAGGTCACCGCCGCCGCCAAAATAGAATTGAGCGCATACCCCCAAAACCCTCGTTCCAGGCCTGACTGGGCTTGCCCGATCGCCCACCACAGCAGCGCCACACCAGGCACCAAAAATCCCAACAGCACCGGTAACGCGCAAAAGGTCCCGGCGGCCCAAGCCCGCCATCCCGAAAGCTGGTAACTGGGGGGCAGAATGCGACCGGAAGGGGTTTGGTGGAAGCGAGTCCGTCCCCGCGAGATCCTCTCTGCAATCAGGATCGTGAGGATAAACAGCATCAGAAACGCCGCTAACTGAGCGGCAGCGACGGGTTCTCCCAAACTGCGCCAGGTCCGGAAAATCCCAGTGGTAAAAGTATCCACCCCGAAGAATTTGACGGTGCCGAAATCATTCAGCGTTTCCATCAGCACAAGCGCCACCCCCCCCGCGATCGCCGGACGAGCCAGCGGCAATGCCACCGTCCAAAATGTGCGCCACGGACCATTGCCCAAACTGAGGCTGGCTTCCAACAGCGACCGCGATCGCTCCAAAAACGCCACCCGAGTCGGCAAATAGACATACGGGTAGAGCACCAACACCAGCATGGCGATCGCCCCCCCCAGCGATCGGATGGGGGGAAACCAATAATCCCGCGCCCCCCAACCGGTGATGGCCCGCAGCCACGTCTGCACCACGCCCCCCACATCGAGCAGGTCGGTATAGGTGTAAGCCAATACGTAAGCAGGAGCAGCGATCGGCAACAACAACGCCCACTCAAACCAGCGGCGACCCGGAAACTGGCACAAGCTCACCAGCCAGGCCGTGCCTACCCCCATAATGGCTGTACCGCAGCCCACTCCTAGCATCAGCCACATAGAGTTACGCACGTAGCGAGGCAGCACCGTACGGCTGAGGTGCTCCCACACCTCTCCGGTAGGGGCAAAGATATTGCTCAGCACTACCAAAATGGGGATGGAAATGAATAGCGCGATCGCCACCACCAGCACCGTCCATCCATTGGGCAGTAGGCGATGGGCCAATGCAGCCAAAGGTGAGGGGGAAAACTGCGAAGGGGGCGACGGCGATCGCTCGGGCGGGACCCGAGCAGGCGCAGGAGAAGGCAACCGATCCATAGAGGTTGACGGTCTCGCTTACGCGAGTACCCACTCCACTAACGTGCGCACGCCAAACCCAGTTCCACCTTTATTGGTGTAGGCGAAGTCTTTATCGCTCCAAACCGTCCCGGCAATGTCCAGATGCGCCCAGGGGGTCTTATCCACGAAACGCTTCAGGAATAGCGCGGCACTGATAGCCCCCCCATCCCGACTGCCGGTATTTTTCATATCCGCCACTACCGACTTGAGGCTGTCCGCGTAGCTGTCTTCCATCGGCATCTGCCACAACTTTTCGCCCGCCCGTTCGGAGGCCACCTTGAGCTCGCCCGCCAAGTCGTCATCAGGAGAAAATAAACCGCTGATGCGCTTACCCAACGCAACCATAATCGCCCCGGTCAGGGTGGCCAGATCCACCATGGCATCGACGTCTAGCTTTTCGGCAAACACGAGAGCATCCGCCAACGTCAAGCGACCTTCTGCGTCAGTGTTATTGATCTCGATCGTTTTCTGATTGGATGCAGTCAAAATATCCCCTGGATGCAGGGCACGACCGCTAATCATGTTTTCGGTGGCGGCCACAATAAAATGCACCTCGACATCGGGCTTGAGGGCAGCGATCGCTCGGGCAGCCCCGAGCGTAGCGGCAGAGCCCCCCATATCGGTTTTCATCATGCCGATGCTAGCCATGCCTGTCTTGATATTCAGACCGCCGGAATCAAACGTCAGTCCCTTACCAATAATGGCCAGCTTGCGTTTCGGCGTGCCCTCAGGCTTGTACGTGAGATGAATGAACTGTGGAGGCAGATCGGAGGCTTGAGCAACCCCCAAAAATGCCCCCATTCCAAGTGCTTCACAGTCCGACCAGCCCAAAACCTCTAACGCTAGACCGTATTCATCGGCAATCTCGCGGGCTGTATTCGCCAATTCCAAAGGGGTCACCACATTGGCAGGGGCTGCAACTAATTCGCGGGCTAGCATCGTGCCGTGGGCCATTTCCCGCGCCCGCATGCTGATGGTGTCATTTGCGTCTACCCCCAACAGTGTTAGGGTCTCTACTCCAAACCCATTGCCATTCTCGTTCGACGACTTGAAACGCACGTCACGGTGAGCAACCAGCAGGGTACTTTCTGTCATAGCCTGCAGACGATCGCCATTGGAGAGGTCAGCGGCGGGGAAAGCGATCGCGGCAGTCTTCGCTTTGACGCGATTGGCCACCCGCAACCCGGCAGCCGTCGCCTGTCGCAGTCGATCGAGGCTAAAGTCAGCCGCTGCTCCCAACCCCACCAGCACAACTTTCTTGGCGGCAGCCCCGACCCGCGTCGCTGCCGTGGAGGCCATCGCCCCCTTAAATTCCATTTCTTCAATCAGGTCGGCGATCGCCCCTCGCCACAAGCTGCGGTCGAGCGCTTCGGCTCCATCCGGCAGTACGGGGCCATCGTCTGTCTGGAAACACCCCAACGCCAAACAATCGCCCGTCCAATCAGCAATGGAGATGCTGGCAGTTTCAAGGTTCAGGGTAGGCGCTTGAATTTCCATAGTTACCGTGCAACGTAATGTTCGATCGAACGTATTTTATTTAGCCTACTGCACGGTTTGGTGCGATCGCCGGGGCATGACCCTCTCATGGCACATTTCCTCAAGCCGCAGCCTACGTTCAAAGACGCTCAGCCTCTACTCATGGCAAGCTCGGGAGAAACGATGTTGGAGCAACATCAGTTCAACCAATCCGGTGGGAGGGGCGAAGGAACGACTCAGACGCACAGTATTGCAAAACGTTCCAACTGCCCATCCATTACCGACAGCGGTGATAGGATGTGGGCCACAATGAGTAAGGCTGGCATGCTCAATCGACGTCCAGCAAGGGATTGTGGATACTCACAGGGTGCTGCTGAGCTGAATGTTGAGGGGCTTTCGCTGCCGGATAGACTCCCGTAGCTGGATCGATACTCGAAGCCGCAGAAAGGTGAGCAATGGTTGCTACTCCGAGAAAAGTTGATATTAATCAAACGTATCCTTGTCCCAATCCCCTGTGTCGGTGTGGTACCTTGCAACCCATCACGCTGACCCAGGCTTGGGGCTGCTTCCACTGCCAGCAGATTTTTGCCCCAACGTCGGATTCCTTGGCGATCGAATCTCTGACCCGTTCGTCCCAGACTGCACGATGCAGTTGGTACTGGCAAGGACGCTACTGGGTGAAGGTGGGCTCGCCCTCCTCGGTCTCGAGCGCCGTGGGAAAGTTGCTATTCATCGTGGCTGCTGTCGTGGTAATTGCACTATTGATAGTGCTCAGATAATCACTCCCTGAGATGACCTTCATGCGTGATAAGCGCAATCCCGCACAGCCACCATCAGAAAAAACTGCCATCTTCACCCACCCAGTCGCAATGCCAAGATATTGCTGTACGAGACATTGCTATCGCAGAGGCGACGTGACCTCCAACCTTGGCTCGTAGCAGCATATTGGGCAGCAGTGAGCTAGAGATCGCTTAGAGAACTCTCCACGCTTTGACAAAGTGCTGTCGAGCAGACGTGAGACACCACCAACTCTGGGGAGTAAGGCTGACAGTTTCAGACTGGCTCGTCTTGCAACCGCAGCATCTCTGAAACCGAGCAACGTCAACGGTGCTCGAATGAGCCAATGGTCGCTTGAGGATAGAGGGATGTATTATCGTACCGGCTTGTCCGCACGATGGCGTGATGCACGACCGAGTACTCTATCAACACAGATTTGAACCGTTGACGAGTGCCCAGAGACTGCTCACAGCATCTTTGGTGATTGGCAGCATCCCCCAATATCGTAGACTTGGCTAGCTGCAGCCTGGCGAGCTGCTAGTTGTCGATGTGGTAGCCGCTACAACGCCGAAACCGTCGTTCCACCTGCTAGTGTGCTGTCACCTCTCTACCTATTTCAATCGCCACAGGCACCATTGCAGCAGTAGAACCATTTACCCCCTTCCCAATCGACCTCAAACACAATTCGAATGGCACGTTTTTAACTCAGAGGTTCTGTGAGTCGCTCTTGATTTCAACGGCTTTTACGAGAGTTTGCGGTGAATAATTTCGATCTCAGTACTATCCTTCGCCAGTCCGCCCGAGCCCAGTCTGCCCTGAGTCTGCTGAAGGGAGAGACGAAGAATCGCGCCTTACGTGCGGCTGCCGAGCTATTGCAGGAGCAAAGCGATACGGTCCTGGAGGCCAACACGATCGACTTGGAGCAAGCGCGCGGCCAGCAACAAAGCAAATGGATGCTGGATGGGATGAAACTGACCCCAGAACGCCTCAAGTATGCGGCAAAACAGCTGATTGCTCTATCGCGATTGCCCGACCCCGTAGGCGCTGTCGATCGCACGTGGAATTACGATACGGGGGTGTCGCTGGTGAGGCGGCGCATCCCTCTGGGGGTGCTTGGACTGGCATACGAGGTCTATCCCGAAATCCAGGTGGGAGGCATTGGCATGGCCCTCAAGTCGGGCAACGCCATCGTGGTGGCTGGCAGCGCTAGCGTTGCAGCCACCCAGGCTGCGATCGTCGATTTATTCAGTACCGCCGCTTATGCTGCCGGTATTCCCGAAGGGACAATTCAGTCGGTACCCAGTACGGCACCCGAAGGATTGCAGGTACTGCTGCACCAAGACCGCTTTATCGATCTGATGCTGTTGTGCGGTCGTGGCAGTTGGGTGGAGCGCATGCAGGAGCAAAGCACCGTGCCCACCATTGCTGCTCAATTTGGTCGCGGCCACGTCTACATCGCCGCCAGTGCCAGTTGGAAGCAAGTGCAAAGCACTCTATTGGCCAACGACTATCACCAAGTGAATTTGGGAGATTTACAGCGTCGCTTCCAGATCCCGGTCATGGGGATCGTCATGCACGAAGCCTGGGCAGAGCAACATCTGGATGCTCTGATCGTGCAATTGCGGGAGCGCGAGGTCGTGGTTGACCCGGATGAGCGAGTTGCAGCCATCTTGCCCAATCTAGCCAATCGGGATGGTGCGAAAGGGGGGGTCCCCCTGCGAATTGTCTCGACCTTGGATGAGGCGATTGGGTGGCTGTGCAAGCACAGTTACGGCCAGTTGGAAGGCATCGTCACCAATTCACTGTCGGATATCGATTCATTTTCACGATCGCTGACCGCCAGTAGCGTCTACGTCAACTGTTTGCCCCATTTAGGCGATCCGCGCAATTCACAGCTCGGGGCATTTCTGGGCATATCCACTTCCAAGTTGCACGCTCGCGGCCCCATTGGTTTGGAAAATTTGACAACTGTGAAATACATCGCCACCGGATCGAGCCTGCCATCTGCGTAACTCGGACTCTTGCCCTGGACTTTACTCTTGGCCTGGACTTTCTCTTGGACTAGGCCGCTCTTGAACAGACATATCGCGGGGGGCGATCGCGATTGTAGTCACCTGTCTATCACCAGTCAGTCAACAACCACACATCACACCCACTGACAAAATGTCCCTCAAACACTAAGATGCAGATCGGCTTTTTGAGGATAAAACTGTGACTGTTCGCGTGCGCATCGCGCCCAGCCCTACGGGGAATTTGCACATCGGTACGGCCCGCACGGCGGTCTTCAACTGGCTGTACGCACGGCGACACAGCGGACGGATGATTCTGCGCATTGAAGACACCGATCGCGAACGGTCGCAACCGCGCTACACCCGCAATATTCTCGAAGGTCTGTCCTGGTTGGGTCTGGATTGGGACGAAGGGCCGTTTTACCAAACCGATCGCCTGGATCGCTATCGCCAGGTGATTCAAGATCTGCTGGACAAAGGCTTGGCGTACAAGTCTTACACCAGCTCCGAGGAACTGGACGCCATGCGAGCAGCCCAAAAAGCGGCTGGTAAAGCACCTCGCTACGACAACCGCGATCGCAACCTCACCCCCGAGCAAATCGCGGCTTACGAAGCCGAAGGCCGCCAGCCAGTCGTGCGGTTCAAGATTGAAGAGCCGATGGACGTGAGTTGGATCGACCAAATTCGCGGCGAGATTTCCTGGAACACCCAAGACTTAGGTGGTGACATGGTGATCGCCAAGGGGGACGGTCAACCGCTGTACAACCTGGCAGTGGTGGTAGATGACGTCGATATGAACATCACCCACGTGATTCGCGGTGAAGACCATATTGGCAACACGCCCAAGCAGATTCTGCTGTACCGAGCATTGGGGTACGAGCCTCCTACCTTCGCCCATTCCCCCCTAATCCTCAACCCCGAGGGACGCAAGCTCTCGAAGCGGGATGGAGCAACATCGGTAGCTGAATTCCAGCAAATGGGATTCGTGCCGGAAGCGTTAAAGAACTATCTGGCCCTGTTGAGCTGGTCGTCGCCGGATGGGGAGGAAGTTTTTGCCTTAGAAGACGCCGCCACCAAATTTGATTTCGATCGCGTTACTAAATCCGCCGCCCGCTTCGATTGGGACAAGCTCAATTGGCTGAACAGTCAGTACATTCGCCAACTGTCTCCTACTCAGCAGGTGGAGAAGCTGACCCCATTCTGGATGGCGGCTGGCCTCAGCACCGAGGGTATCCCTAACCAGGACTGGATTGAGTCAGTGGCGGGATTGATCGCAGAAGGGCTGACCCACCTGACGGAAGCGGCCCCCATTAGCCGGTATCTATTGGTGGAAGAGCTGATGTATAGCCCGGATGCGATTGCTCAACTGCGGCTTCCCAACGTAGCTGAGGCGATCGCAGCCGTAGCAGTTGCCGTAACGGACATCAATCCCGCTACTCCCGAGCTACAGTCTGCATTGAAAACAGTCGTCGGCGATGCCGCCAAAGCTCAAGGGGTGAAGAAAGGGCTAGTCATGAAATCACTCAGGGCGGCGTTAACAGGAGCGTTACGTGGCCCCGATCTGATGGCATCGTTCGAGCTGTTGCACAAGCGCAATTGGGCGATCGCTCGTCTAGAAGCGGTTGCTGCCCTGCAATAGACGAAACAGACTATCTATTGCCATTCACCGACCCAACTGCCGAGCAGTCCCAGGATTATCCAGAGACTGCCGGTATCAATACCTAGTGCGTTACCCTAACGGTAGTTATTCGTTTAAGACGCGTGAATTTTAAAAGTAGTTTGCTGTTGTTTGCGTCCTGCTTCTGTGGCGTAGGCGTGACCGGTTGTGTGTTCGAGCTAGCGTACGGTAGCCCTAAATTTGGTGCTTTGGCGAACTATATCCTGCTGGCGATCGGTATCCCTGTGATGGTGGGCTTCTTCCTGAGTGCCGTCAAGGTAGCCAACGCCCAAAACGAAGAGTAGTCCAGACCGTAGAGTCATCCAGCATAATGAGCAGGCCAGCATAAAGGGCGCGCTCCCACATAAGACGGGGTAGTTGTGCCGCATGTCGCCAACTACCCCGTCTGGTGTATTCAACAGTGGTGTGGATGCTCAGGTATCGTAGTGGCGCGAAAACCCATTCACCAGCGCTTCCAGTGGCTCGACTCCGGCTTCACCTAGTTCCTGCTTAGCTTCCTCCGAAACATCGTGGATGGTCTCGGGGGATAATTTCAGCATTTCCGCCAACTTGTGGAATGCATCTAGCTCCTGTAGGTTGACCAGCGGCTCCCCTTCGCTGCGAGCACTGGCCTCAATCGTGAGATAGCCCAACTTGAGCACGAGACGGCGATCAACCTCGTCCGGTAGTTTGGGCAGCACTTCTTCCAGCGGGACGTTTTGACTGAAATAATCTGCAAGTTTTTGGGACAGGTCTACTTGACTGGACTCATCCGTTGCAAACGCAACTGATAGCTTGCTAGCCATCATGTCAATTTCCCCAGGTTCGAGCACCCCGTCGGCCCAAGCCATCGCCGTCACGGCGCGAAGAATGTTCATCTGCTTGGGGGAAATCGCAGGAGGGGGAGGGGTCGCTACCATGGCATATTTCCAGAGGCTCCTATGGCTGTAGTCTACGTACGATCGCCGAGGCCGGGCACCACCCCTTCACATTCTGGAACAGTTACTCCCACTCCCTCAGCGCAGTCGACCAGGCCTGTAACTGGCGCAGCGTGCTGTCGCGGCGTGCTTCAAAGGTGGCGGCAATCCAGATCAATCCCAATCCCAACACAATACCGATACTCCATAGAGCAATCGAGGACGTCACAATGGCCAGCCAGGTTTGCCGCAATAGCAGAATCGCAAACGTCCCCGTCCCCACATACAGATACGCTCGCACCCGTAGCAACAATCCCGCGATCGCCACTCCCAAGCCCACCATCATGCCCCCCAGCACCCAACCTGTAATGGTCTCTAACTCCAGCGAGGTCGTAATACAGAGGAGTGAGGCAAACAAGACCCGCAGCCAGTGGCGAGCGTCCCGGCGCTCGGTAGTCCCCCAGGCAGGGTCAATCTGAGCGACATACAGACCCGACCCCGCCAGAATCAGCACCAGCCAAGACAAGCTGAGCCAACCAGTAGAATCCAACAGTTGAATCAATCCCACATCAGTACACATCAAGGCTAGGTAACTGAGGCGAATGCGGCGCAATCGCAGAGCCAACCAGGCATAGTACGCCCCCACCAGCAGAAAGCTTTGCCAACCTGCAGCATCCAGCGTGATGCCAGCCACCAGCCCCGGCAGCACCATCGCTACCCGATGCCACGGGCGAGCCGTCCATCCCCAGGCTTGCCAAGGACACAGCAGACCGAGCGAGCATATCGCAGCCGCAATAGCTCCACCCCAATAGATAACGGGGGAGGAATCGGGTGCGAATCGCAACAAGCCGTACGCAATGGCGATCGCTCCCCACGCAATACCCACATACATCCACTTATCCAGCCAAAATTCATCCGCCATGCGGGATGGAGCCAAGGTCTCGGTATCCGCACCAGATTCCGTTCGACCGCGCGTCACAGCATACGTGGCAGCTCCGACAGCAGAGCCCACCCAAATCCAATCACCGATCGTGCTGATTGGATTTGCCCAAGCCAACAACAGCAGCAGCGAACCACCACACCAATGCCAGATACCCAATCCGGCCAGAGTGTCTGGCTCGATCCTCAGGTATCGACAGACGATCCTGGGTAGAGCTTGATACAGTGCAGCAATCGCGATCGCCAAGCCTCCCAAGATTGCGCTCCCGTCCCCAGCATCTCCCCCGCTGGCCTGCATCAGTTGGAAGAGCACCGTTTGGTACAGGGCTACCGATAGCGCCACCAATCCAGTAATCGTCCACGGTGAGTTCGAGCGGGAAGCGTTAGAGCGAGTCGGGCTAGAGGGGCGACGACCCAATCCGATGCAGACGAGCGCTAAGCCCAGCGCGTACAGACCGCTGTATGCTCGGAGTTCCTCCAGCGAGAGAACAAATCCCCAACCGGCATACACCGTCGGCAAGATGAAGGCCCCCTTGGGGTACTCCCGTCCGGTACGCTGCCTCCACAGATCGCCTCCTACCTGCAGCACCAAGCCCAATCCAAGATTGGCCGTCGCGAGTGGCAGAGGCCCAACAGTCCAGATCGCCAGCGAACTCACCATCGCCAGCTCCACTGCGACCGCCAGCCCAATGGTTTCCAACCACCCCAGGCGTTGGAGGGCACAAATGGCGATCGCTGCCACCATCATCCACGCTGCTGCCACCTGCCAACCGCTGGTGGGCAAGCCATCCAGGTATATCCCGATGGTATACGTGAATAGAAACAACAGATTGAGGGCGGCCAATCCGAGGCCCCACCCGTATAAGGCTTGACACGTTACCCTCTGCAATGGCTCCTGCCCTAGACGTAGCCATCGGGCTTGAATCAGCCAGCGAGTCAGCCATAGCCCCAAAACCATCGTGGCAATGACGAACATCCATCCCGAGATTTCTAGCAGAGTGGGAGAGAGTCGGGCGATCGCAATCGCTACCCCAAACAGGGCAAATCCCAGCGAGAACGACGCCCGCAGGACGCTTGGTCGGCAATAGGTCAGCCACGCCATCACCACGGCAGCGATCGCCCATCCAGCTAATTGAGTGTCTAGGGATTCGACTGTCAGCAGCTGCCCCGCAATCAATCCGGCAATCGTAACGACGATGGGAGACAAGCGTAAGGATAGCGACGAGGCCCGCTGAGAGACAACAGCAGCTGCGATCGGCACGGCAAACCAGACTAGTCCCCACAAATCACTACCAGCTCTATTGCCGTCCAGTTCCACAATCAGGACACCAAGGTAGGTGAGGTATCCGATAACACTCAACCCAACACCGATGTACCAGCCACTGCGACGCCACAGTTCAAAGCGAGATGACAACGCCACAAATTCCCACTCCAGTAGCGCACAACCGATCGCGATCGTCCCCCAACCACGCACTCCAATTTGAGGAAACAGCGCGTCGATCGCAAACGCCACCGCCAACACACCCACGCCGTGGGTGAGATAAACCAGAAGGCTCGATACGGTCGGTCTGCGTCCGATCAGAACCGCTAACATCCCTGTCGAGGCCGCAAAGTATAGAGCCCTCACCCCAGGATTCAAGGCCGCAAACATAGCCAACACCAGCCATAGGGCGAGCGCAGCTCCTTCCAGCCCATTCGCTAATCGTGGCTGTTCTCGCCTGCGCAACCAATCTGCCCCGCAAACCGCTAACCCCAAAGCCGGAAACACCCCCAACCCCACCAACGCATCGGGGATATTCGTCGAACCAAACATCCGCATCCCAATTGCCACCAGGACCTGTTGCATCCTCTCCGGAAGGCTGAGCCACACCAGCCCATGTCCCTGAAGCAGCAGACCAAACAGCAGCAGCACATCCGGTAACGTCCACAGTCGTCGCAGACGATCGCCCACAATCCACGCGGCCAGCACACTCACCCCCAACGCCTGGAGGGGGACGGCTTCAAAAGTCAGTTGCCAGCCCAGCACGAATAGCACCGCAGAGGCGATCGTCCATAGATCCGGTTGCTGGCGGGAGCGCGCAATCCAGCCCAACTGCCAGCCCAAAATCCCGATCGCCAATCCCAGTTGCGGGAGCGCGATCCGGGGGTCAATCCCCGCTCGCGCCAACAGCAAGGCAATCCCAACCACCATCAGAGTGCGCCCCAGTAATGTGGGAGTCCTCCCAGACGTTCGCCCCCCCAGATCGCTCGACGACTCAGCACCAGCCCGATCCGATGCATCTTGCCGCTGAAACCACCGCTCTTCGCCGTACCAAAAACCGAGTGACGCCACAATCGCACCAGCATACGTAGCTACCAACGGCCATCCGCTCAATCCCCATCCCCATTGCAAGCCGCTCAAGACCAATGCACAGGCCTGCACCAGCTTCGGCACACTAGTCGAGGCCGCTTGAGAGGTGTCCGTTCGAATACTCAGGGCTTTGCGACCGAGCACAACCAGGCTGAAAGCAGCGATCGCCGCCAAGCCCCCTCCCAACCCACGACTCCATACACCCAGACCATCCATCGCCCACGCATTCATCGGCACCAAAAACAGCGCCATCGCCCGCACCATCTGCCCGGTCAGGCGTAGCTTGTCCGAGCGGCTTAACCACAGTCCTGCAGCAAAGAAGGCCAGGGTATAGCCCCACAAAATGGCGTACTGTCCCAGATTTGAGACCTGCTGCCACTGGCTGGCAGCCAATGCCCCAGACGAAACAACCACAACAAACACGCCTAAGGCCAGCAGCCAGTTCAAGCTAAATTCTGCCGCCAGCGTTGCCCCAAGGACTTCGAGAGGCGATCGCCGCCGACCGACGATGCCTTCCGCCTGAGGAGCACTCTTCACTGGTACCCGAGCGATCGCGGCTGAAGCGCGTTCTCCCGGAGCCTGACTCACCGGAACCTGTCCAGCCTGCCCCTGACTGACTGGAGACGGATGTATGGGAACATCTAGCGGGACAGTAGCCCTCTGAAACTGATTCTGTAGTGGACAGGACAAGAGCTGACTGCACTGCAAGCGCACTTCAGCATCGGAAATCAGCCCCAGCTCCAGCCAGTATTCCAGCCCTCTGAGATAAATCTCGGGATGGGTTCTGGGATCGAGGGCCAGTCGCAGCCAAATGGACGCCTGAACGGGCGGTGGTGGCGGACCTGACCCTTGCGGGCCAGACGCAGGAGGATTGGGAGGCATAACAGTCGCTCGATCGCACTACAGTCTGAAATGTTCTTACCGTAAGATCACTCAACCCATCATGCGACTGCAGGTGTGCCAATTTCTCAACTGCCCTCGTCGTCAAACCTCACTGACGCGATCGAGCACGCCACACCAAGCATTCATCAATGCATCGCAGTAACCCCAGAGTGGACGGCCCGAGTACTCTAGAGCTAAAGTGCCGTGCCGCACGCAAGAGACGCCGCACGCTTGGCTATACAGATACATCGGCACTGTTGTACTGGAAGGAACAACTGTAGCTGCGTGCAGCAATCTATCAATGCGCACTAACCCTAGCGAGAGTGATGTCTGTGGCTGTTCGCATTCCCCTTTCGGCAACCTCTACCCCCCAATCATCCGAACATCTGGGGGAGGTGGTGGAAACCAGTACCACCGAATATCTGGCGCAGTGCTTTGCTCCTGACGACTTGCGCTTTCCCACCATGCCAGCGTTGGGAAGCTGGGTAACGGCAGTGGATGAAGAGGCCGATCATGTCATCTACGGCGTGGTCTCCCACACCACAACGCTACCGATTGACGCCATTCATCGAGCTCGTCCTCTGGGACTCTCGCTGCAGGAATTACAGGAGCAACAGCCTCAAATTTTTGCCATGCTGCGGACTGAATTCCGGGTTACCATCGTTGGATTCGAGCCTCTGGATCGTCGCGGCAGCCTACTACCTCCCTATCAATATCTCCCCCCACGGCCTCCCCAAATTCATCAAGGGGTGTTTCGGTGCGAGGCCGGAGATGTGGCCCGCTTTTGTCAGCAAACCGATTTTCTGCGCACCCTTCTACAAGCCCAAGGGGTACCCACCGACGAGCTAGTCGCTGCCGTTTTACGGCAAAGTGCTGCCGTGTTCGATGCTGTCGGCCACTCCTCGGCAGCCAGACGCCAGTGGTTACTGGGGGCCGGGCGGGCACTGTCTATCCACCTGCGTGATGACTACACCCGCCTCAAATGCATCCTCAGCAAGCTACAAGTTGCGTAGCCGTACCAGGAATCAACCGCCCACCCAGTAACAAACCGCTCGCCCTATCCCTAACAGACACCAAACCAGCCCTGAAGTTTTGTATCGACAACCAGGTGAGGATTGAAGAATTGTTGCGATGCAATCGCCCCTCAAAATTTCCAGTGGTAGTTTGAGCGCGTCTTGAGTTGACTAGTGTCGCCGAAGACAAGCTTAGTGTTTCTGTTCAAGAACATATACAGTCAGGCACGCAGTCAATTATTCGCCCATCCTGTTGCACCATTGAACTTATGTCGAATCGGTTTCCTAAATCTCCGAACCCCAATCCCACCAGCCGGATTTTGTCTGCGGGAGTGGGGGCTACAGCAGCTGCAGCTTACTCTCTGGCCCGAGGTCACTCAGTAGTTAGCTGCTTAGTGATTATCACAACCGCTGTTGTCTGCACGTTGGTACTAGATGAGTTGGGCTGGGTATAGCGCGATCGATGGCCGAACACCTTCAGCGTGGATACGCCCGTCGCTCGACGCTTGGCATGCTGCTTGGTTAGTGTTGCTAGCACCAAACGACACAAGCGCTAGACCAGCTCCTTCGTAAACACAACCTTGTCATCTTCCGGAGCGTAAAAGTTCCGAATGCGCGCCTCCTCGGTATATCCGCATTTGGCGTAGAAAGATCGGGCTCGCGCGAATTCATCCAGACTGGATGTTTCCACCATGACCAGGCGAGCACTCTGCATCACTAACGTTGATTCAACTTGACTCATAAGGGCGCTACCATGTCCCTGCCTTTGATGGTTGGGATGAACGAGCAGCATGAGAACGTTCCACGTTCCCTGCGTCATCAGTTCCGGCTCGCAGTAGATAACACCGACTGGCTTGCGATCGACAGCAGTGAACCAGAGAGCCTTGCTATTACCCTTCAAGTAATCAGTTAGGGTCTCTCTAATCACCGCTAGCTCATCTATATCGAACTGAACGATTTTCGCCAGCTCTAGTAGGGCATCAACATCATCGGATACGGTTTCTCGAATCATGCTGGACGGAAATAACGTTGGCTGCAACTTAGCAATCACCAATCAATGTTTCGGAAGGGTATCTCTCCCCAGCCAGCCACACACGAGGGTCTTCCTCCGACCCGCGTTGACAATATATTTAGCGATTACAACCCCTGAATCTGCACCCGAGATTGATTCCACTGTTCGGGGGTGTAGGTAGAAAGCTGAAGAGCGTGCAGTTCACCACTGTCGAGATTGGTCTGGACAGCCGCATACACCAAACGGTGCTGCTTAATCATGGGTAGACCGGTAAAGCGATCGCTCACCACCGTCGCCTGAAAGTGATCGCCTGTTCCAGTCAGATCGGAAACATCAATAATCGCGTTAGGAAAGTCGTGCTCGATCAGGGCTCGCACTTGAGTAGGCGTCATAGCAAAGAAGCAAGGTTGAATGACACTCAGCCTAACGGGAGTCCGCAGTTTCAGCAACGGCGCGCGCCAGTCTAGTGGCTCAATACAGTACAGACTCTCTGAGATTCTCCAATCGGCCACTCTCAAGAGCGCAATTGACGTACGGCATCGAACAAGCCGGGCAACGCCTCCGGCGACCAATATCCTTCTGCGTTGCGATCGCCACGTACTTGGATGTATAGCTCAAGCCCTGGCAGTTCTCCCGTTGCAACTACCCATAGGCGTTCCGTTTGCTGTTCGAGTGTCACGGCCTCTCCATCCATCAGCTGTTCAGGTAGGCTGGCGATCGCCGCTTCAATCTGACCCACAGCCCCACAGAAATCCTGCCACTCAGCCATCGTCAACTCGACAGACCATCGATCTCCCCCCACCAAGGCACAGTAACCGTCCAGTGACTCTTTCACTCCGATACGCCAGCCTTGTCCCACTCGTAACGGGCGGTTGTGTAACTCGGGGTGCATGCCAATTCCTGGGAACGCGGGAGAACTATTCCTCTACCGTGACCGATGTGGACTCCGTTTGTCCCCCTTGATTGGCCAATTCCAGCGAGTTCGTCACCGAGTTATTGCCGTATACCTCCAAAATCGCCGCCAGAAATTCATTGCGATCTTGGCGGGTCATGGCCTGGAAATGCTCGCGATCGCCATTCAGCGGATTTAGCTCCGTACTCCCCGGCGGGTATTGATCGGCGAAAATGGGCTCGTTCGCTTCTAAAAAATCGGCAAACGTCAATCGCCAGTCAAACCGACTGTCGGTCAGCCGCCCTTTCGTGCGGACGTGATATAGCAACACCCGCTGTAGCCATCGTTCGTCCTCCCCGCTTCCGGGCAAATCGGGAACCAGCTCGTAAATCTGTGCTGCCTTCTCCGGAATGTCGCGAATGCGCTGAGCGGATGCAGGTTCGGTGAGTATCGCGCAACTAACCAGCGCAGCCCCTATCCCAATCCACCTCGCTTTCATCCTTCTAGCACTCATCCATCTCAGAAACAGCAACCCTTGCATAGCGCTGGCACCAACTCAACTGCTAAACCTAGCCTCAACATTCACAGGCAAAACCGCTTCAGACACGAGGGTTTACCATTACCTATCTTCCTTAGCCTCGCATGCGGAGCCCCTTACGAACATCAGCTCCCAGCATTCTTCACTACCCCTAGAGCAGAGAAGTGGGTTATCTCCAGCACTTGCCTTCACATAAATTCACTCGGCTAGCCAACCCTGCCAGCGAGAATAAAAAATGAGAGCAGAGTAAAAAATTGCGATCGCAGACTTCCACTCGCGAGGCGTATCAGACACTGCTGTCTGGCATTGCGGGCGATCGTGGTGGCGGCCTGTTTTAGGTTGCGATACTTGGCTTAGAGAAAAGTTGCTCCGCTTGATATTTCGTAAAAATACGGCTATCTATAGTAGTTACATTTAAGTCTTGCTTTTTTGCATTCTTATCACTTTGTTCGATTTGAGCTAAGAGAGGAAATCCTATGACCATCGCAATGGGTCGCAGCCAAGCGAACCGCGGCTGGTTCGACATCATGGATGACTGGCTCAAGCGGGACCGATTCGTATTCGTGGGTTGGTCCGGCCTGCTGCTGTTTCCTTGTGCGTTCCTAGCTGTGGGTGGCTGGCTCACCGGCACCACCTTCGTCACTTCCTGGTACACCCACGGATTGGCCAGCTCCTACCTCGAAGGAGCTAACTTCTTGACCGTAGCGGTCTCTACTCCTGCTGAAAGCATGGGTCACTCCCTGCTGCTGCTATGGGGACCCGAAGCTCAAGGTGATCTCACCCGCTGGTTCCAAATTGGCGGCCTGTGGACGTTCGTTGCCCTGCACGGCGCTTTTGGTCTGATCGGCTTCATGCTGCGTCAGTTTGAAGTTGCTCGCCTAGTCGGCATCCGTCCTTACAACGCCATCGCCTTCTCCGGTCCGATTGCTGTGTTCGTTTCCGTCTTCCTGATGTACCCCTTGGGTCAGGCTGGCTGGTTCTTCGCTCCCAGCTTCGGCGTTGCTGGCATCTTCCGCTTCCTGCTGTTCTTCCAAGGCTTCCACAACTGGACCCTCAACCCCTTCCACATGATGGGCGTTGCTGGCGTTCTGGGTGGTGCGCTGCTGTGTGCCATTCACGGTGCCACCGTTGAGAACACCCTGTACGAAGACGAAGATTCTGCGAACACCTTCCCCGCGTTCGAGCCCACTCAGGCCGAAGAAACCTACTCGATGGTGACTGCAAACCGTTTCTGGTCTCAGATTTTCGGTATTGCATTCTCCAACAAGCGTTGGTTGCACTTCTTCATGCTGTTTGTGCCGGTCACCGGCCTATGGTTTGCGTCCATCGGAATCGTGGGTGTCGCTCTGAACCTGCGTGCGTATGACTTCGTCAGCCAAGAGATTCGTGCGGCAGAGGACCCTGAGTTCGAGACCTTCTACACGAAGAACATCCTTCTGAACGAGGGGATTCGTGCGTGGATGGCTCCTCAGGACCAGCCTCAGCGCAACTACGTCTTCCCCGAGGAAGTTCTTCCTCGCGGTAACGCTCTCTAATCTGAGATTTATTGGGCAAATTGAAACCGATTTGCCCTACTCTCGTTTTATTAATCCGTTTTCGTTTGTATTCCTTCGCGGAGGTTCTCTCCTGTGACTGTCGCTTTTGACTCGGCGGCGTTGCGAGATCGAACACAAGGTGGTTTTGCCTGGTGGTCTGGTAACGCTCGTCTCATTAATCTCTCTGGCCGTTTGCTAGGGGCACACGTAGCTCACGCTGGTCTGATCGTATTCTGGACCGGCGCAATGACGTTGTTCGAAGTGGCTCACTTCGTTCCCAATAAGCCCATGTACGAACAGGGCGCAATTTTGATCCCTCACCTGGCTTCTTTGGGCTGGGGTGTTGGTCCTGGCGGCGATGTCGTCAATCTTTTCCCCTACTTTGTTGTAGGTGTTTTGCATTTGATTTCTTCTGCTGTTCTGGGTATCGGCGGCATTTATCACGCTCTGCGCGGTCCTGCCACCCTCGAGCAGTACTCTCCGTTCTTCGGTTACGACTGGAAGGACAAAAATAAGATGACCACCATCATTGGTATCCACCTGATCCTGCTGGGTCTGGGTGCTCTGTTGTTGGTTGCTAAGGCCATGTGGTTTGGCGGTCTGTACGACACTAACGCTCCCGGCGGTGGTGATGTTCGTCTGATCACCAACCCCACCCTCGATCCCGGCGTGATCTTCGGTTACCTGCTGAGATCTCCCTTTGGTGGTGAAGGCTGGATCGTCAGCGTTAATAATCTAGAAGACGTTGTTGGCGGTCACATCTACATCGGTCTAATCTGCATCGGTGGTGGCGTATGGCACATCCTAACCAAGCCATTTGGTTGGGCTCGTCGTGCATTTGTATGGTCCGGTGAAGCCTATCTGTCCTACAGCTTGGCTGCTGTATCTCTAATGAGCTTCATCTCCGTATGTTTCGTTTGGTTTAACAACACCGTTTATCCCAGCGAATTCTACGGCCCCACCGAGCCTGAAGCATCTCAAGCTCAAGCGTTCACCTTCTTGGTTCGTGACCAACGATTGGGCGCTAACATTTCTCAGGCACAAGGTCCTACCGGTCTAGGTAAGTACCTGATGCGCTCTCCCACGGGTGAAATCATCTTCGGTGGTGAGACCATGCGTTTCTGGGACGTGCAAGCCCCTTGGTTGGAGCCCCTACGTGGCCCCAACGGCTTGGACATCAACAAGCTGAAGAATGATATTCAACCTTGGCAGGTTCGTCGTGCGGCTGAGTACATGACTCACCCCGCGATCGCATCCATCAACTCTGTAGGTGGCGTTGCCACCGAGATCAACACCGTGAACTACGTGAGTCCTCGGTCTTGGTTGGCCGCTCACAACTTCATCCTCGGTTTCTTCTTCTTCGTCGGTCACCTGTGGCACGCTGGTCGTGCTCGCGCAGCTGTGGCTGGTTTCGAGAAGGGCATCGAGCGTGAGAGCGAGCCTGCACTGCGAATGAAGGAACTGCGTTAATTGACGTTCAGTTCAGTCATTTGTTGAAAACTGACTGAGTTTTCCCGAGCCCCCACCTTAGCGGTGGGGGCTTTCGCGTTGCATCCACCCTCGGAGCCACTGACGGTTCAACGCCTACTGGGTACTCTTCATACATGAACCTTTCGCAGCACCGCAGCCTCCTCAACAGTGAATTTCCCGCTAGTCCATTTACTGAACCGCCGTTCCCAATCGCAACGCTTTGGGCGAGGACATATTTCGTATGCATTTGCCGTACTGGCGATCGCCCATCTGATTCTGGGGGTGGCCTACTTGTCGTGGCGGACGGATGGGGGAATGTCCGAGCATGCCCGTCTCCTATCCTGGATATTCCTACTGGCCGAAGGGTTCACACTCGTGGGGGCAATGGGGTTCAGTCTCAGCCACTTACGCTATCGGGTACCACCGGGCGATCGCTTTTCAGGTCTCCAGTCTGCATTAGCCGAACTACCGCTCGTTGATGTCGCAATTATTCGACAAGAGGAGTCAATCGCCGCCACATACCAGACCGCCCAACTGGCCCGAGGGTTGGAGTATCCAAACCATCGACTATCCGTCAGGATTGTGGACTGCGACGCCGACCTAGGACTCGCCCGACAAGTCAGCAACCTTTCATGCGAGTACACGGCAACCGACGCACAGCGAGCTAGAGCGCTGCAAGACCTCGTGCAACAGGATGTATTGAAGGGGGAATATCTTTTGGTTCTAGAGGTGGGACAATTTCCCAATCGCGATCTGCTCCAACAGCTCCTCCCCTACTTCTTCGACACCCCTGAAACCGCGCCAATCGCCAATCGCACGGGCTACGTTCAGCCCATGCTAGCCTCCCTCGATCGCCAGCGAGCCGAACATCCGTTGCAACAATTCATCCCGCTGGGGGAAGTGGGTGGAGACTGCGCTCCCCTATTAGGGGCTGGGACTCTCTTTCGCCGGCAAGCGCTGGCCGATCTGCCACAGATTGACTGGGACTACCCAGTCCGCCTCGGGACCGAACTTCACATTCGAGGGTGGAGATCGCACATTTGTCGATCCACCTCCATTTCGGGAATTTCAATCCCGTTGCGAAACCGTCAAATGGCTTTGCTGGCCGTGCAGCATGCGGTTAGGCTTCTGCCTTGGTGGCGCATTCCTATCACCCAAACACAGCGGTTTCAGTACCTCTGGCTAGCCCTGTGGAGCATTGGGGGTATCGCGACAACACTCTACCTATTTATCCCCGTTTGGTTCTTGTGGACGGGGATTGCGCCAGTACCGGCCTTTGACTTAGTGTTCATGACCTGGTTTTTGCCCTACGCCATTTTGGGTCGGCTGGCATGGCTGGCATCAACCACCCCCGATCGCTGGAAAGCAGCCTGGCGAGCGGAACGACAGACTGGGGCACAGTTTTTTCAATCCATCCAAGCTGTTTTGCGATCGGTGATGGGGCAACGCCCGACATCCAAAACTCCGTCTCGATGGTCATTTGGCCCACAAGCGGTAGCAATTGTATTGACCATCAGCGCCATTATTGTCGGTATTTTCCGCCTATTTTCCACTGACGAAGGGAGTGCGATCGTCAGTCTGGCCTTTTGTTTGACTTGGGCCACCTACAATGTGGCCCTCCTTAGTGTCGTTCCTCCCGATCTGACCGCGCGTCGTCAAGCCCAAAGTTCGCTCGCCAACTGACGAATTCAGGCTCTATGGCACATCAAATCAAAAGCCCCCGGAAGCTTGCTACCGAGAGCTTTTGACTGTTGATTCATTTCAGAGGTAACCGATCGTCATTCATCAATTACCACTGATATCAAATGGCATATGAAGCTTAGTAGTCGAAGTCACCACCCATGCCGCCACCTGCTCCTGCCGCTTGTTTCTCGGGCTTGTCTACCACGATCGCCTCGGTGGTCAGCACCATGGCTGCAATGGAAGCAGAGTTTTGTAGAGCGGAACGAGTCACCTTGGCAGGGTCAACGATACCGGCGTTGAACATGTTGACGTACTCGTTATTCTGAGCGTCGTAACCGGTTTCGAAGTCCTTCTCTTTGACGCGCTCCAGAACGATCGCGCCGTTCTGACCGGCGTTGTCAGCAATGCGGCGCAGGGGAGCACCCAATGCGCGAGCCACCAACATGGCGCCGCTCAGCTCCTCACCAGACAGATTGGCAGTAGCCCAGGTCTCCAGACCAGGAGCCAGGTTGGCCAGGGTGGTACCGCCACCGGGAACAATGCCCTCTTCAACTGCCGCCTTAGTGGCGTTGATGGCATCTTCCAGACGCAGCTTGCGATCCTTCATCTCGGTTTCAGTCGCTGCACCCACTTTGATGACCGCTACACCACCAGCCAACTTGGCCAGACGCTCTTGCAGCTTCTCTTGGTCGTAGTTGGATTCGGTCTCATCGATCTGACGGCGAATCAACTCGCAGCGAGACTTAACGGCAGCCTCGTTACCTTCCGCCACGATGGTGGTGTTGTCCTTAGTGACAGTAATGCGACGAGCGGTACCGAACTGCTCTAGCTTTGCAGTATCCAACTTGAGGCCAGCATCTTCGGTGATCACGGTGCCACCGGTCAGTGTGGCAATGTCCTCTAGCATGGCCTTGCGGCGATCTCCGAACCCAGGAGCCTTGACTGCGCAGATGTTGAGCACGCCGCGCAGACGATTGACAACCAACGTCGCCAGCGCTTCCTTCTCGATATCCTCTGCGATAATCATCAGAGGCTTGCCGGTGCGAGCCACTTGCTCCAGGACGGGCACTAGATCTTGAACCAACGCGATCTTCTTGTCGGTGATCAAGATAAAGGGCTCTTCGAATACCGTCTCCATCCGCTCGGTATCGGTGGCGAAGTAAGGGGAAACGTAGCCCTTATCGAAGCGCATCCCTTCTGTGACTTCCAGCTCGGTGCTCATGGACTTGCCTTCTTCCAGGGAAATCACCCCTTCGCGGCCCACTTTGTCCATGGCTTCGGCAATCATGCCGCCGACTTCGTCGTCGTTACCAGCAGAGATGGTAGCCACTTGCGCGATGGCGGTGGAGTCTTCCACAGGACGAGCCTTACCAGCAATCTGCTCCACCAAGTATGCAGTTGCCTTCTCGATGCCCTTCTTGAGGGAGATGGGGTTGCTGCCTGCTGCTACATTGCGCAGACCTTCTTTCACCATGGCTTGAGCCAGTACGGTCGCGGTGGTGGTGCCGTCGCCTGCAGCGTCGTTGGTCTTGGAGGCCGCTTGGCGAATCAAAGATACGCCGGTGTTTTCGATGTGGTCTTCTAGCTCGATCTCTTTAGCGATGGTGACACCATCGTTGATGATTTGAGGTGCGCCGAACTTCTTCTCCAGAACAACGTTGCGGCCCTTGGGACCGAGGGTAACGGCAACGGATTCTGCCAGAATATCGATACCCGTTTCGAGAGCTCGGCGGGCGTCTTCGTTGAAAATAATGGACTTAGCCATGTGTCAATGCCTTGTGTGACTCTAAAGAAAAGAAATGCATGAATGGAATTCTGGCAAGCCAGCAGAACTAACAACCCTGTGGCAGCCTCTTCATGTCTGCTAGTTGATATCCAATACCAGCCAATACTGGTTGCCAGTCAGAACCAGGTGCCGATCGATACCTGGTACCGGTTAATATTTGGTACCTGTTAATACTTGGTACTAGTCAACGATCGCCAGAATGTCGCGCTCGGCCAGCAGAACGTATTCCTCGTCGCTCAACTTAACCTCGGTACCGGCGTACTTGGAGTACAAAACCTTGTCGCCCACGTTCACTTCCAGAGCAACTAGCGCACCGTCGTCGTTGCGCTTGCCAGGGCCGACAGCGACAATCTCGCCCACCTGAGGCTTCTCTTTGGCGGCGTCGGGTAGGTAAATACCGCCAGCGGTTTTCTCATCGCTGCTAGCAATTTTAATGAAGACGCGATCGCCCAGGGGCTTCAGGGAAGATGCGTTCAGAGTTAGTGTTGGCATAGGAGTTCTCCTTCGCGGTTAGATGCGAAGTGTGGAAACGTCAGTACGAGCACAATTCGCCGAGCGAACGGAGCTTTAGCACTCTCGCCCGTCGAGTGCTAGTTTACCAGTGGCGATTTTTGGGTGACAACCAGACTGGGGCGGCTGCTTCCCCTACTGGGCGGTAGTAGTAACCGAACTTTGCGGGTAGATTCTAGACGCAATGCACGAGCATGCAGTCGCTCGCTACGCTGAAATCAAGGGTCTAAAGTTTAAAGTATTTTCAGGTTTTGTTCGGTAATAGAGGGCTGTCTGGGACTAGATGTCGCTTAGCCAGTTGTTTCGGTAATCGCCCTGACGACGAACACACTAGAACCCACTCTAGATCGAGTGTTCTAAGGCGAAACCACAATACACTGGGAAAGCAAAATCGGTTAGCTCTGGCTCTCACCATCCATGTCTTTTCAACCCATCGTGCGCGCAATGGGGCAGCTGCCCATTGCAGAAGATCTCCGCTCCAAGCTATCTGACCGGAGCGAGTTGGCATTGTGCGGTGTGGGACGCATCCCCAAAGGACTGGTAACCTCAGCCCTCTTACAAACTAGCGATCGACAAGCTAGCGAGAGGCAATCTAGCGATCGCCCTCTTTTAGTCATCACAGCCACCTTGGAAGAAGCCGGTCGGTGGTCGACTCAGCTAGAGGCAATGGGATGGACTACGGTCCACTTCTACCCCACAACCGAGACCTCTCCATACGAACCCTTTGACTCCGAAGACGAGATTATCTGGGGACAGCTGCAGATACTAACCGATCTGGCTACCAAATCCCCAGCAGATCTAAGCAGTACGGCGATCGTGGCCACCGAACGAGCGCTGCAGCCCCATCTTCCCCCGCCCGAGACATTCCGAGATTTCTGCGTCCGTCTTCAAACTGGAGACTCCCTCACCATCAAACAACTGAGCACACATTTGACTCGCCTAGGCTACGAGCGCGTCACTCTGGTGGAAAAAGAAGGGCAGTGGAGCCGCCGCGGCGACATTATTGACATCTATCCCATCTCTACCGAGTGGCCCGTCCGCCTGGAATTTTTCGGAGACGAGCTGGAAAAAATTCGCGAATTCGATCCCGCCACCCAGCGATCGCAAGACACTCTCTCCTCTATCGCCCTCACCCCCACCAGCTTTACCCCAATTCTGTTGCCGGTCTTGCAGGACAATGCCGACATTCACGAAGATATTGAAGCGCTGGTCACGGCAGAGGCCCCCCCTCAAGGGCTGCGTCGATTCCTAGGGTTGGTATACGAACGGCCCGCTAGTTTGGCTGATTACCTACCAAGCAATGCCGCGATCGCCATCGACGAACCCGATCAATGCAGTGCCCACGCCCAACAGTGGGTGGACCACGTGGATGAGCAGTGGCATGCAGTACGGGAACAGCAGCCCTATCTGGATAAAATTCACCGCTCCTTCTCTGACTGCACGGCAACGCTGGAGAAGCGCGATCGGCTCCTCCTGTCTGAGCTAGTCACAGACGAGGGCGGTCTGGATTTAGCCGGCAAATCGTTAGCCTCCATTCCCCATCAGTTTGGAGCCTTAGCCAAAACGATTCGAGACGAACTCAAACGCCATAACCGCCCATGGATTGTCTCGGCCCAGCCCTCCCGATCTGCGGCCTTACTGCAAGAGCACGATTGTCCCGCGCAATATGTCCCCAACCCCAATGATGTTCCGGCGATCGACAAGCTGGGCAACCAACAGGTGCCCGTCGCCCTGAAATATTCGGGGCTAGCTGAAGTGCAGGGATTTGTCCTCCCGACCTTCCGCACCTTGCTGGTCACCGATCGCGAGTTTTTCGGCCAGCAGTCCCTCTCCACCCCCACCTACATCCGCAAGCGCCGCCGCGCCGTCTCCAAAACCGTCGACCCCAACCAGCTCAAACCGGGAGACTTTGTCGTCCACAAAAACCACGGCATCGGCAAGTTCCTCAAACTCGAAAGCCTCACCCTCAACAACGAAACCCGCGAATATCTGGCCATTAAGTACGCCGACGGAGTGCTGCGAGTGGCTGCCGACCAGCTCAACACCCTCTCCCGCTTCCGCTCCACGGGCGGCAAAAGTCCCACGCTGCACAAGATGCAGGGCAAAGTGTGGGAGAAAACCAAAAACAAAGTTCGCAAAGCCATTCAGAAGGTGGCCTTCGACCTGCTGGAGTTATATGCCAAGCGGGCCGAACAGAAAGGATTTTCTTATCCCACAGATTCCCCCTGGCAACAGGAGATGGAAGACTCCTTCCCCTATCAGCCCACACCCGACCAGCTCAAAGCCACCCAGGACGTGAAGCAGGACATGGAGAGCGATCGCCCCATGGATCGCCTAGTGTGCGGAGATGTGGGCTTTGGCAAAACCGAAGTCGCCATCCGATCTATCTTCAAGGCTGTCACCTCCGGCAAACAGACCGCCTTGCTGGCCCCCACCACCATCCTGGCTCAGCAGCACTATCACACCATCCGCGAGCGCTTTGCCCCTTACCCAATGGAAATTGGCCTGCTCAACCGCTTCCGCACCGCAGGAGAGCGGAAAGAGATTCAGCAACGCTTGGCCACCGGAGAGCTAGATATCGTCATCGGTACCCACCAACTGTTGGGCAAAGCCGTGAAGTTTAAAGACCTCGGCCTGTTGGTAGTGGACGAAGAACAGCGATTCGGCGTGAACCAGAAGGAAAAAATCAAAACCCTCAAAACCCAAGTGGACGTCCTCACCCTGTCCGCCACCCCCATCCCCCGCACCCTCTACATGTCCCTCTCTGGCGTGCGGGAAATGAGTCTAATTACGACACCACCTCCGTCGCGCCGCCCGATCAAAACCCACCTGTCCCCCTACGATCCGGAGAAAGTCCATGCGGCCATCCGCCAAGAACTCGATCGCGGTGGCCAAATTTTCTATGTCGTCACCCGCGTCGAAGGAATCGAGGAAGTAGCTGCTCGCCTGCGACTAATGATTCCCAGCCTCAGAATCGCGATCGCCCACGGTCAAATGGCAGAGGGGGAACTGGAAGCCACCATGATCGCGTTCAACAACGGCGAAGCCGACTTGCTGGTCTGTACCACCATCATCGAATCCGGTTTAGATATTCCGCGAGTCAACACCATTTTGGTGGAGAATGCCGAGCGCTTTGGTCTATCCCAGCTTTACCAACTCCGAGGTCGCGTCGGACGAGCAGGTATTCAAGCTCATGCTTGGCTGTTTTATCGTAAAGCCAGCAAACTCACGGACGATGCTCGCAAACGCTTACGGGCCATTCAAGAGTTCACCCAACTGGGATCTGGTTATCAATTGGCCATGCGAGATATGGAAATTCGTGGTGTCGGAAACTTACTGGGAGCACAGCAATCCGGCCAGATGAACGCCATTGGCTTCGATCTGTATATGGACATGCTGAACGAGGCGATTGCTAAAATTCGCGGTCAAGAAATCCCCACCGTGGACGACACTCAGGTGGATCTGAACCTAACGGCCATGATTCCCGAAAAGTACATCTCTGACCCCGATATGAAGATGTCCGCCTATCGCCAGGTCGCTGCCGCCAGCTCGCGGGTGGAACTGAAAGGTATTGCAGTAGATTGGAGCGATCGCTTCGGAACCCTGCCCAAACCAGTAGAGGAACTGCTGCGGGTAATGGAATTGAAGTATGTCGCCAAATCTCTAGGTTTCTCCCGCGTCAAACCGGTCGATGCCCACGTCATCCTCGAAACTCCAATGGAGGAGCCTGCATGGGATCGACTTAAAACCGCACTACCCACTCATCTGCAGCCTCGCTTTGTCTATCAGCCCGGCAAAGTGACGATACGAGGCCTAGGGACAATGCCCACCGGCCAGCAACTGGAATTTCTCATCCAATGGCTGGACAAGATGAGTACAGCGGTAGGCGAACCTGTTGCAACCGTAAACTAATGTCTTGTTAGGCTTGCATTTTGGGATGCTATTTGTTGACTGTGCAGTAAGCCTTGGGGAGTCAAAACGGCATTGGGTGTGCTCGCAGATTGATAGAAACACCCCTCTCAAGCGCGAGCTCTCGAACGAATCGGGTCAGCTCCTAAGCAGGAAATACCGCTGAAATAACGGCTCCGGGCTCGATATCAGCCAGCTTGCCAGATTTCGACTGCACCGCTCTGAAAGGGCCGTCTGCCGGCAAGCGGCGGGTAGGCTTCCGCTCTCCAAACAAAGCCACAACCGGAGTCTGAGCGGCCACTGCGAGTTGCATGGCTGCACTGTCAGGACAGACGACTAACGTTGCTCCGGCGATCGCTGCAGCCAACTGGCCAACATTGTCCGGTTTCATTACTGCCACATCAGACAATTCAGCTTGAACCGATGCAGCACCCTTTCCATCTTCCACCACCACTACCGGTAATTCAGGCCGCTTCTCGCGGAATATTCGAACGATGCTCGCCCATTTTTCAACCGGATACTCACCATCCCCCGGGCAAAGGAGAAAGTAATCAGAGTCTTTTTGTCCCAAGACAGCGGTACGAGTCTCTTCAGCCCAAGCCAGATCGCCTTTCTTGAAGCGAACTTGGGGAATGTGAGACTGGGGACGAATGGAAAATGCCTGCAGCAAGTCGCAATACATGTCAGCCGCATACTGCTCGGACCGACGCTTGACCGTGTCGGTCAAGAAGACATTGGCGCTACCGCTGTACCCGACTCGCTTGGGAATACCGGATAACCAGATGAAAAACCGGAGAAACGCATCGTCGCTCAGAGCAACGACAGCATCGTAGTAGGCGTCTCGCATCTGCCCCAGCAAGTTGCCCAAATCTGCCAAACTGAGGGACTCTTGAAAGTCAAACGGAATGACAGTGTCTACGGAGGGACAAACCCGATAGGCGTCTAGCCCCTTTCTCTCAGCGATCGCGTGAATTTGAGCATCGGGATAGGTATCTCGCAGCGCCTGTAAGGTGGGGAAAAACAACACCTGATCGCTAACGTCGCCGGGAACCAGTGCAAGGATGCGCATTCTTAGCCTGCCAACTAGCCAACCGCTCCCCATTCTGCCACCCGATGAGCATAAATGCTTGAGTTTACGTCTCTCGCTAAGGGATCTTAAAGGTTCGATGCCTTCATAGCGCGTGGCTTGCAGGTTGCATTTTAGAGATCGCCGCTGGTTCGACCCATGTTGAGGGCAAGAGAACACACCCTCAGAATCATCTAACGGTCACTGGCCGCTATGACCAATACACTAACGTCGTGCATGTTGGCGTATGTCGGCATGTCAGCGAAGGTAACTTGAGGTGCAGATGAAAGTGATTGTGCAGCGGGTGCTGTCATCGTCAGTCACCGTAAACGGCCAAATCATCAGTCACATCAATCGCGGCTTAAACCTGCTCATTGGTATTGCCGAGAGCGACACCAGTGCCGAAATTGACTGGATGGCGAACAAGATTCTCAATCTACGCGTGTTTCCTGCAGACGAGGGTAACAGCAACTTTCAGTACAGCGTCCTCGACATCAGCGGCAGCATTCTTGCCATCAGTCAGTTCACCCTGTACGGAGATTGTCGCAAAGGGCGACGCCCATCCTTTATTCGTTCAGCCGGCCCCGATCGCGCCGAACCTCTGTACTTGGAGTTTGTGACCAAACTACGTGAAAGCGGCCTGCAATTAGAAACAGGCCGCTTTGGGGCAGATATGAACGTTGATATTCTCAACGACGGACCAATAACACTCGTCATCGAGCGAGAATCCAGTGTTTCGGAGGGGAAAACATGAATCGGAAACTGTCGCGCGTCTGGAATGCCCGCATGAGAACACTCAATTTATGAAGCAGCCTCTTCCACTAGCTCGGCTTCGACAGAGTTAGGTAGCTCCAAGCAATAGCCAGCACCATAGACAGTTTTGATGAACTGAGGATGCCTGGGATCGGGCTCCAGCTTGGTCCGCAAGTGACGAATGTGAACCCGGATGGTTTCAATATCATCATCAGGGTCGTAACCCCACACTTCTTTCAAAATCTCGCTGGGAGATACCGTTTGGCCGTGGCGCTGCATCAGGCAGTGCAGAAGCTCGAACTCGAGGTGAGTCAGTTTAACGGTATTACCGAACCAGACCGCTTCGAACCGTTCGGGAATTAACGTTAGCGGGCCGTAGCTCAAAATTTCGCTGTGTTTAGCAGCTTGAGGAATGCGATCGGTGCGACGCAATAATGCTCGTACACGTACCAGCAACTCCTGGATTTCAAACGGCTTGGTCAGGTAGTCGTCAGCGCCTGCGTTGAAGCCATCCACTTTGTTCTGCGTCTGACCTAGGGCCGTCAACATCAATAAAGGAATTTCGGCTGTGCGCTCATCGCGACGCAGTCGTTGACACACTGTAAATCCGTCGACCTTGGGAAGCATCAGATCGAGCACAATCATGTCTGGCAGCAATTGCAGCGCCAGCGCTTGACCCTTGATACCATCAGGGGCCTTGAACACCTCGTAACCTGCCAAATCAAGATTGACAGACACCAACTCCAGGATCGCCGGGTCGTCGTCGATTACTAAGACTCGGGGCATAAGAACTTGCCTATTGTTTAGGACAATTGATGAAACTATTCGAATCTGTTTTCATCTTAATAGATGTTTGGAAATCATACACATTAACTCGTGATTATGAGAGATGTTGCACCTCAGGCATAAAATCTCTTAACGCAATCCCCGAATACTGTGAATTGTCTAACAATTTCCGATCGCCACTATGCCTCAAAAGCCTGCGGGCAGTTTTACCGAAAAGTCTCTCGACACAAGAGCTAGAGCGTAAAGAGCAAGACCGACTCTGCCTGCAAAAGACGGCCCCAGGCATATCTTTTTACGAAGCCAATTTAAACGGTCAATCTGGACTGATGGGGCTCAAGTTCTACGCCAGAATCCCATGTCAAGATTGTTTAGATTTTTGGAAATTGCATTTATAAATTCTTAAGATTTTGCCGTTACAGGCTGATATATGCGAGAACAGCGACGACAGCTACCGCGTTTCATGGTTGGTCATATCGGTGACATGTCAAAGGTTCAGGCACGTGCGAGACATCTAAGCCTTGAGAACTGGGGAATCCCCTCAACTCGGTGTGGCACTGGCAAACAGTAACCAGAGTTCCTCAGGACAATGGGGTGCGGCCCTCGATAATGTGTCGCTGGGCAGCAAGTACGATCGACGACTTATGACCAGAAGGGGCAGGGGCAGCAAACTATCCAAGCTTCCTTGGCCATTTGTTTGACCTGAGTTCAATGCCCCTGATGCTGCCGCTGTACTGTGGGGCTACTATCCCACTCAAATAGACCTGTCGAACTGCCGTTGTTTTACATCTGATTCAGCCACAGTGACGATCGAACAGTCTTTAGAGAACAGCTAATATTCAAGATCGGGCAAACAGGTGTAGGCAGCCTGCCAAGTACGGCACGACGTCAAGGTACGAATCACGGCAGGTAAGGGGTTGCTGTAAATTCCAGGAATGTCGCGTTCACCTGGCTGCAGCAAGGGGAATGCAAGCTGCTCTCGCGGCGGCACAAACTGAGCGTTGACTGTCGCAGTATTTCCCCTCGGGTCTATGCGATACCACCCCACCCCCGATAGGTACACGGCATTCAAGCCGTGCAAACAATAGGATGCCCCGACTCCATCAAGACTAAGCCTTTGGTAGCAAAGCCCAGCGGCTATCCCATTAGCGCGCAACAGCGCAGCGAGCAGGTGGCTTTTGGCGTAGCAGTACCCCGTTCGGTGCTTCAACACATCCGATGCTTTGCAGGTCACGGGATTGAGTTGGTAATCAACGCTATGGCGGATGTCATCCCTCACCCACTCAAAACACGCCTTGACGATCGCACTATCCCCCGTCAGGCCATCGGCTAATTGCGTGGCCAAGCCTGCGACCGTGTCATGCCGCCAATCAATATAGGTGCTGTGTTCAAAATATTGGGCGGCAACCACGATGACCACCTCAGGTAACCGAACGACAGAGTGAGATTCATACACGGTGCTTGCGGTGTCGGTATTTGCGGACCTTTTCAAACCTGACAACACCCAAAAACCGGAGGCTTGGGCAACGAACGTGACCTTCGCTAAACCCTAGCGCAGTCTACTGCTGAGCGATCGAAATGCGCTCGCCAATACACCAAAACCACAGCCAACTGCTGGTGCTGATATCGACATACTGTCGATATGTTGAATCACCCAATGATATATTTATAAAGAAAATGTAAAAAAGCAGTATCAAAGGCGACTACTGCTAAGTGTTTATGCCCACAACCCGCTTGGGGAGGCCGGGGCTATGGATATCCGAGTCCATTTAGTTGTCACGACGGAAGAGTACACGCTGATGTGCTTTTCCGACCGACGTGGGTGTCACTTTGAAGTTCTCAACCGCATGGGATTCATTCACCATGGAGACCGCATCTTCCCCAACCCAACAGCCGCCGAATGGGGAGGACGCGAGTGGATTCGGGCCAACAGCCGCAGCTAATGACACTACAGGCCGGATACTAGTACGGCATTCAGTCGTGACAACTAAAAGGCGGCCCTAAACACGACGAGATCAACTCAAGAATGCTACGGGCTTGAGTTCGCCACTCTCTGAGTAACCGAGTGGGGCCAGGACCGATTGACATAATGTCCAGGCCCGCTTGCGATCGGTAACAGACAAATAGTCCTCCCACTCATTGACCATCCCTTTGCGAATCGGGCCCTTTCCGTCACTACCCGGTTCGCGGCCAGTACGCGACTTGAACGAGGTCGCATCGTTAATCGCCCGCACAATATCGGGATGGCTATCAACCCCTATAAAGTCTAGAACTCGGGAAAAGGTGCCGCTAAAGTCACGAGATAAATCCTCATAGCGGATTAAGAAAATATCGCCAGCTTGAGCAGCATCAATCACACGCTGGGTTTGCACCAACCAGTCATTGAGTAGATCCCAATAGCTTTTTTCACTGCCTTGTAACCAGGTTGCGTTCCGCTCCTTCATGAGCTTTTTGTAATACAGAGCAGAAATGGCTGCATCTCGACCATCCCGCGTGATAGCAATTTTTTTTGCCCCTGGCTGCCATCCTTGCAACGCATCTAACACAGATATCTGGTCAGCCGCCTTCAATACGACATGCGAGGCTCCACTCTCGCTGGCAGTCACTGTCTCGAGAAACGCAGCCATGGCTTGATGGGGATGCTCGGCGGCGAGAATGCGGCTGTATAGCGCGGTGGCCTGGGCCTGAGATAAGTCACGAATGGACTGCGGTCTGGAAAATTTGCGCTCTCCTTCGGCTAAAGCGGTCGGGTGCTGGCCTGCTTGCAAGTGACCTGGAGTCTCGGAGGAGGGCGACCAAGCAGACTTGCCAAAAAATAGGGTCAAGCGATCGGGATTGACGATGTCGCTCGTCAAATTGGACGCAAATATCGCCGCACCAGATTCTGCGTCACCTCCGATCGTCTTGGCCATGTCCACTTGAGCCACACGGGCATGGGCAGCTCGAACAATGTCGATCTCTCGCATCCCCAATACATCTGGGTGAGCGCTCAGCGCAGACAGCAGCCAGCTAGTTCCACATTTGTATTGGGCAACGATAAAAACAGGTGTCATGAGCTCTGCTGCGCTTGCTAAAGGGTGGCCTTTCATCTCGGGCCGTTCTGAGAAATTGTCAGCCTAATGCGACTGCTCAACTAGTGAACGCTGGGCACTCGAACCTCGATGATTTTTGATTCTACAGTGCTGGCGGTACCTCACAGTGCCCGTCAGTCCAGCAATCTGCAGTTCACCACTCAATTACAATTCGGTCGGGGTTGTCCAGCCTTAGAACAACCTGCGTAACATAGAAATCATCTGTAAGGTCTGGAGCACGGAAACAGCTCGAAGCATTGATTGTCGGGGAAATGACTAGAGAATGCTCCATAGCTGATTGCCGAAAGCCATAGCACCGAAGAGCAATAGCCACCCGAATGTCTATCAGTTAGAGTGGGCTCCTCATAACAACCTGAGTTCGATAGCCCTCACCCCCAACCCCTCGGCCACATTGGGCAAGGGGAGTAAGAAACCTCAAAGCCAGAAGGTTTTCGTTGCACTGCGAGGCGCTTATCCAACTGGAACAAGTTTGTCGAACTGACGTTATAACAACTGCCAAGCGCGATAAAGCACTAGCTCCCAGAGCCGATCCTCCCCAACACAAAGTCTTTTAGGTATGAGAGCAGGTTGAACCCGACCGTCAAGATCAAGCTGGTCACCAATAAACCCAGGACAGACAGTCCTACCCCAATACTGGCAACGATGCCATCTTCATCCAGCAGACCGACCCCGATCACAAAGATAGAAAAGGCTGGCAAGGTGTTCGTCCCTGGAATGGGGATCATCATAGATATTGCCATCAAGGCGATCGCCAGTGCCAGAGCGCGATGCCCCACTTGACTGCGGCAGATCCAGCTCCAGCGGGGGCGGGCAAAGACTTCCACCCTCTTCAAAACCCAACTGCCTTTCTCCAGTACGGCTTTAGTAAAACTGGTCGGCACCGACCATTGTTGAACGCGACCCGGCAACCATGGCTGTCGAAGTCCTATCACCATTTGCACCGCGAGAAACAGGAGCAGAAGCCCAAACGGGATCGAGTAACCGGCTGCCGGTACGGGAACCCCAGAGGGTAAAGCCAGAAGCGCTAGGAAAAAACCAAACCCCCGCTCACCAGCCATCTCCTGGAGTTCTAACAGAGAAATGCGCTCCCCACGTTTGGGATCTTGCAAAAACGCATCGAGGTCAGCAGACAGTTTGGCCATAAGTGGTGGGTGGGTCGTTCTCGTGAATTGTGCAGGAGCAAGTGTCTCGGTCAGACATTCAGGACACTTGCTTTCCATGTAATTCAGCCAAGTTACTTAACGGCAGTAAGAAGCAATCTAGGCATTCGCACTAGATTACCAGCTTGCGCGCTAAGCAGCGGCAATCCATGCCCCGAGCCAATTCCTGCAGGGGGCGATCGCCCTCTCGGGCAACTTCAGCTCTGGCACATAAAACTTCCGGGAAAGCAGAAGGGAACGCGCAGAAGTTCGTGAATCGCTTTAGGCTTAGTAAGCATCTATTGAGCAAAACTTGGTGCGATCGCCCTCGTCACGACCCTCCTTCCTCAACGATCCCCATCCCGACTAACTGACTAGACTCTATTCCGAACCGCATACTGTCACATCATGACTGCTGAAACCTACACCGTTCACATCTTCCATCGCCAGGAGAACAAGCACTACACAGTGGAGGTGCCGAGCGATCGCTACATCCTTCAGTCCGCTGAAGCAGATGGAGCCGAGCTACCCTTCTCCTGCCGAAATGGCGCCTGCACCGCATGTGCCGTTCGCGTACAGTCTGGCGAACTCTCTCAGCCAGAGGCGATGGGCCTATCCAGAGATCTGAAGCGGCAGGGATACGCCCTGTTGTGTGTTAGCTACGCTCGCAGCGACCTAGAGGTGGAAACTCAAGACGAGGACGAAGTGTACGAGTTGCAGTTTGGCCGCTACTTCGGCAAAGGCAAAGTCCGGGTGGGATTGCCCCTCGATGAAGAGTAGTCGCCACCGCTGTACTAGTAACTATTGTCCTAAAGTTGTCACCGCTGCTGAGCGGGCTTCAGGCGTCAGCCCCCCAATAAACAAAGCAGGCCTCGGGATGAGACCTGCCAACATTGATTAAGCATGACGAACAGTCACGAAAGGATAGACCGGATGCTTAGCCTTTGCCCTGGCTGGCAGTCTGAACGTAGAGCAGTACCAGAAAAATAGAGGGTACGAACACGACCAAAATGAACGCCAGCAGACCTAGATAATTGGTTTCCATAAACCCGATTTTGAACCAGCA
>JBCBVA010000006.1:0-64531 GCA_039817825.1 Cyanobacteria bacterium J06642_12
TTTTGCCTATATACAATTGCGCAGAGTGGAAAGATGGAGTGACTTTCTCTTAGCCAATTAACAGGCCAGAATCTTCCGATCCTTTCTCTATCTGGCTTTCAAGGAGACGATCGGATGTTTTTAAGATTGGAGATTGTGAAGTGGAAAATGCTCTATTTTATTTGTGAGAGACCTAGATCACACCGCCCTTAGGATCTCGATCGCAAACTGTTCTGACTAGAGAAAATATTGTGGGCTCATGCAGCTACCAAGAGATTTACACATGAGCTTCCAATCCTCTGCGTCCAAGATTTTTGCCCTGGTTGGTTTAGGTCTTGTTATTGCTCCAATTGCCCACGCTCGTCCCCTATCCATACAGCGCCGCCAGCCAGCCCCTCAATTACAAATCCAACGAGAGTATCGATTGCGCCCCCAAACCGAACAAACCAACAACTATCAACCCCTTAACAGCCCTGGCAGCTACGACTATCAAGCCTTTGCCCCTAGCGCCCCCACCAGCGGTCCGCAGGGAATTTGGAAGCATGGCAGTTGCAATAACGTAGTGCGAGTTCTGGTCAGCAATGTTGGTGACGCAGTTGGCCCTGGTGGTACCGTCACCCTCACGGTCCCCGAACCGATTGACGATTCGGATTACTTCAATGCCCCAACGGTGGATGCAACCTACAGCTTGCCGTTCAACGCAATCGCTGCTGGCGACCACACCTGGATTGAATTTACCAATGTCGATTTCCCCGAAGTCTTCCGCTACGAACTCAACGCCACCGTTACCCCTGACGGAGATTCCAATCCCTCCAACAACTCTCGTTCTGTCGATGTCTTCGTCAACCACGCTTGCTCCTAACGCTTTTCCAAGTTGAGTTCGTCAAGCTTGAGTCTCTCTTCAACCGCCTCGGATTGCCGCAGGCGGTTTTTTCTGCGGTCTATTACAATCATCGACTTGGAACCACGAGATTTTCTTGCCAAACTCAAGTGAGTGGCAGCTCGGTTTAGACATCCTCGCCGGTGCACAAACTATGTCGACGAACACTACGTCGTTTGAATTCGACCATCTGTTCATTTGCACCGATCGCAATGCCCTGGTAGGCGATCGCCTTGTCTCTGCCGGTTTGGTTGAGGGATCGTCAAATATCCACCTCGGACAAGGAACTGCTAACCGCCGCTTTTTCTTCCATAACGCCATGCTGGAGCTGCTGTGGGTTCACGATCGACAGGAGGCGCAGTCAGAGGCGATCGCTCGGACGCTTTTGTGGGAGCGTTGGGCCAATCGCAATAGCGGGGGATGTCCGTTTGGACTGTGTTTGCGCCCAGCCAATGGCAAATTGGATAACGTTGCATTCAGCAGTTGGGCGTTTCGGCCACCTTACTTGCCAGAAACGTTGAGCATAGCTGTCGGAACGAACAGCGACGATCTAGCTGAGCCGATGCTGTTCCAGACCCCCTTTGGCAAACGTCCCGATCGCTTTGCTGCAGAGAAAACACAGCCGCTAAATCATCTTCTCAATTTGCGTGAGGTCACTCGTGTAGAGTTCATCAGTCCTGCAGCCAGTCGCCCCTCTCCAGAATTACAAGCTGTGCTCGAAACCGGACAGGTTCAGTTGCGCGCTGGAGACGAATATTGCATCGAGCTGGGGTTTGATGGAGGGAAACAAGGGCAACAGGTGGATTTCAGACCTCAATTGCCTCTCGTGTTCAGTTGGTGATGACAAATAACAGGAGGAGGCTGTGGAACGTCATCCAATAGAACAGGCGATCGCGCAAGCAGATACGGCGATTAATCGAGAAGACTTCGATATATTGGTTGATTGCTATACAGATGATGCGGTCTTAGTGATTCAGCCCGGACGTAACGCTATTGGCAAAGCTCAACTTCGGCAAGCTTTTGAGGCGATCGCCGCTCATTTCCAACACACTCTCTATGTCGAGCAAGCGGGCATGAAAATTTTGGAGACTGGCGATACGGCATTAGTGCTAGCCAGGACTCTGATTTCAGCCGAGGGACATCCTACGATTGAGCGCGAGGCAACTTACGTGTTTAGAAAAAGTCGCGAGGGTCGGTGGCTGTGCGCGATCGACAATTCCTACGGTCACGCTCTGCTTGAGCAAGCCTAAGCCTCTCCCATCACAAGTCGATTGTGCTCGGAACCTTTTACAGTTTTTTGGTCATAAAGACGCTGTTGGGATCGTTGGTATAGTCAGCAAACGGGCTACGAAACACGAAACCATAGCGCGTATATAGCGCGCGGGCTGGCGCAAATTCAGGCATGGCTCCCGTTTCGAGATAGAGACGCTGGTAAGCGCGACGTTCGGCCTCCTGAATAATATGTTCGAGCATTGTCGAACCAACCCCTTTACCGCGATGGGCTTTTGCGGTGCGCATGGATTTAATTTCGCCAGTATGGGTGTCGAGTTCTTTTAGCGCACCAGAGCCAACCAGTTCATTTTCCGTCCAAGCCGACCAAAATGTTATCTCGGGAACCTTTAGTGCGTCTAGGTCGAGGGCATGAACACTCTCAGGTGGCGTAATCTCATACATCTCATCGAGATGATCTTGCAGAAAGGACGCGATCGCCATCCCCGTTAGATCGTCTTCACGAATGTGCAATTGAATCATGGTTTCAACGGGTTTGTAGAACTTACGCTCAATACGATCTTTGTCTGCACGTACTGGAGCCTCTGGTTCTTAGAAGAGGAAACGCCATCAGGTTAGTGCATCTAGAATGCGGTGGTGTAGTGATGAAATAGAGCGGCGATCGCAACGAAGTCGAAAGTCCTCTTTAGAGTTTCAAGCCAGTCAATCTGACCCAACGTTGTTGCCAAACAGAATGGCCACCACCACCGAGCGTAGACCGACAGTTGCCCAGCAAAAAGCTGCTGCTGACACCCTTGGAGCGGCTTTTGCACGCGATCCGTTTATGTCCTACGTTCTTCCGGATGCCCCATCGAGAGAGCGAAAATTGGCAAAACTCTTTCTGCCCACGATGCGCTGCGGTCTTCGGTACGGTGGAGTCGAAGTGAATCCTGACGGAAAAGCGGCGCTGACTTGGTTGTCTGGTGGAGATTTTCCGTTACGTCTTTCGCAAGTAATACGCAGCGGCCTGATCTGGACGCCTCTGAATATTGGCTTTTCAGCAACTCAGCGGTTAGAAGACCACGAGGACGTTTGCGATCGCGAATTACTGAACCGGGCCCCTGCAGGATTTGCGTATTTGTGGATAGTCGGAGTTCATCCGGAAGCACGCGGACAAGGCTTAGGTCGTCTGGTGATTCAATCGGCTCTCAACAACATGCGAACTCGCGGTCACACAGCCTGCTTGCTCAGAACGGATACTGAGAAGAACGTCTCGTTTTACGAGCATTTGGGGTTTCAGCAGATCCATAGCGATACAGTGCCAGGTAGCAATCTACCGTACTGGCTGTTTTCGCAAGATCTGGTGTGAGGCTGTTTCCCGAGAACAAGCGATCGTGATGCAGAGGGATGGGATAGCAGTTGCCGAGTAACGAAATGTACGTTCCTGAGCTGGAATGCTGTATTCGCTCGTTCAGTTTTTGGAGCAACAAACAGGCCGATGCAAGAGTTTGACATCATCAAGATTGAATCGCATCTTTCTCCTGTATCGCTCCAGCTTCAGCCCTATCAAGTCTCCAGACCAGCAGATTGCTATATGACAAGCCACCCCAGGGTCGACGATCGGCAATCTACGGTTGCGTAACCACTGCTGCGGACGAACGATGTTGCCGGATTAACACGGCCCCCACCAACAGCCAAGCAATGAGCAAACCTCCTGTAATCAGTAAAGTGCCCAGCAATCCAAATTTGACAATCAATGCGGGGGCCGCTGCCGTAAACAGCCCTCCTCCAACAATGGGTTCAAAGAATAGTTGCTTGTAAGCAAAGCTTTCAAAGGCTCCAGTATCGTTATACGGATCGACCATCCGCAACAACAATATTCCCGTAGCAGTGACTCCCATTGACTGACCGACATCCCCCAATCCTTTTTCAAACCAACTGTCGGGAAACAGTCGGGGAGCGTAGTAGAGAAAGAACAGGACGTTCCAGGTAATGCCGACCGTGCTCAGAATCAGAAAGATACCGAGATTGCTGCCAATCACCTGCAGCGAAATCGAGGCTAAGGCGGCAATGACAACCACATCTAACGCTAGACCGGCGATATTCTTCATCAGAGGTTGAATGACCAGCGGATCTAGTTGCAACCGCACGAGAACGAGTTGAACCACAATGCCGCCCACCAATGCCATCGGGAATAGGGGAACGAAGGACATCACCTCAAATCCAGTCAGGCCCCACGTAACCGATTCCAGCCAAACTAACCCTTGCAAAATCACCCAGCCGACAGCGATCGAAATCCCCACAATTCCAAAATTAAGTGAGAGTGGATCGATGAGTAAGCCTCTCATTAGACGAGCCCTCTTTGCTTGAAATTCTGGCGTTTCGGTATGGGTTAGCTCGGGGATTTCTTCAACGTCATCAACAGCCTGCACCATGAAATGAGTGTGACCTTTCCGGCGCCCCCAGTTGGCCAACATCGTACCCGCCACAATTCCCGAGACAATACCCACCGTGGCCAATCCCAGTGCCAAATCGGCACCTTCCGGATAGCCCAGCTCGACCATCGTATCGGCCATACCGCCGGCAGTTCCGTGCCCCCCTTCAAAACCAATTTCAATCAAAGAAGCAGCAATTGGATTGGCATCAAATACTGGCATGAGGACCAATAAAGTCACTAAAATTCCAATGACATACTGCCCCCAAGCTAGCGATTGTCCGAAGACAACTTGCGGGGCGGCCTTTCTCCAAATGGCCCCAGGACTGGGAATGCGCTCCCCCAGAAACAACGCAGCAAATACGATGTTGATGAATACGCCTGGAGATTGAGACCATACAGTGCGAATGGGCTCGGAGAAAATCCCTCCCGATAAGGCAACACCATCGCCACCCACAGCCGTTGCGATCGCTCCCAGAACTTGAGGTCCCAGCAATAATGCCAGGGCACCTGCCACAATTGATTCCGGTAAATATAGACGCTGTATCCAGCTGACTTTTTGCTTGATAAATCGCCCAGCTAAGACTAGCATGGCCATACAAATGAACGAGAAAAAGACATCAGTCAATGTAAACATTTCACTCACGTGATATTCAATTTACGCTTCACTCTTTTGGGGAATCTAGATAGCTTATTTGACGGTCTTATGTGGTGCTGAAACATTAGATACAGTTCCGGCAAAACGTACCTACAGCAATGTCAGAATACACAGTTTTAGGTAAAAATAGTGGCCGTGATTGTCTGAACTCAGATACTTTAAAAGAGACGCGATAGTCCACCTTGCCAAAGGCAGACTTGCTTGGAAGTAGTTTTGACTTAACTAGTGAGGGCAAGGTTTTTCACAATTTCCTAACCAAGAAACAATAAATGCCCAAAGCGAATCCGTCATCTTTGGCTCTAACCTCATCATGCAGCGATTTAACAAATAAGCCTGTCGACTGTTGACCGCAAAACCTGCAGTCTCGAAAGTTGCAACGCGGCAGTTAGATGCTCTGGAAACCCGACTATGCCTGGAGCTTCCCTACTCCGTTCGGGAGTGGTATTCCCATTTCAACGCTATTGAAACTCTGGCGGTATGTAGCAACGATGACCATCCCATCCCGATTCAAGAATTTGAGCTAGAGCAGTGGAAGAGCCATACATTTTTGCCTTTCAAAATCGAAAATCAAGGGGTATGTCGATGGGCAATTTCGCTGGATGGATCTGTCGACCCACCTATATTCGTTAACGTCGAAGAAGCTGGCTGGATTGCACATGCAGATACATTTTCACGCCACGTTTACTCGTGTGTTTGGGACCATGCCACCGTGTTTGCGAAACCGGGGCTCGTGCAAGCCCAGAACGTACCGATCTCAAGTTCAACACTCAACAATCTGGCAACTCACTTCACCGCAGAAATTCGCACCTTCGGTTGGCCAGGTCAAACCCAGTATCGATTTGCTGGAGATCGCCAAACCATCCTGATTTGGTCGAACGAACATCAAGCTGATTGGTTTGTCGCTGCGGACGATACCGATACATTACATTCTCTACTTGAATTGATTTGGCCTCTTGATGCTGTTGGAGCTGCGTTGTACGGATGCTCGGAAATGGGTTGCATGGCATTGAAGTTAATTATTAGTGAGCGGGTTTCAAAAGAAGCGAGACTATAATTCCATCCCAAGCAAACATGGCCACCAGGCCGAAAATGTTTGCCACAATGGGTCGCAGCTCTACCGCTCATAGTCACTGTCCATGAACGAACTTGTTTCTGTCCTGTCTGCCGAACTGTCGCTGCGCCCCAAACAGGTAACCGAGGCGCTGGCACTACTGGAAGAAGGGGCGACGGTGCCGTTTATTGCCCGTTATCGAAAGGAACGTACGGGCGAGATGGACGAAACTCAGTTGAGAGCCCTGCAAGATCGCTACACCTATCTAAAAGACCTGGGCGATCGCAAAGCCAAGATTTTGGAGTCGATCGCTGCTCAAGGCAAGCTCACCGATGCCCTCCAAGCCCAAATCGAAGCTTGCACCCAAAAGACCGAGCTGGAAGATCTGTATCTGCCCTACAAGCCCAAGCGCAGAACCCGCGCCACCATTGCCCGCGAGAAAGGGCTGGAGCCATTGGCGAACAAGCTGCAGCAATTGAATGAGGCTAAGAGCGATCGCGTCGATTTACAACAAGAAGCCAGCCCGTTTTTGAACCCTGAGAAGGGAGTGGACACCACCGACGATGCACTGCAAGGGGCGTCGGATATCTTGGCAGAGGCGGTGGCAGAGCGGGCCGAACTGCGGGCCTACGTGCGCGACACCATTCTCAAAACCGGAGACTTTGTCTCCAAAATCAAAAGCAAACATCCCGAAGGCTCCACCAAATTCGAGATGTATCGCAACTACCGCATTCCCCTGCGCAAAGTCGCCCCCCATAACGTTCTGGCCCTACTGCGCGGTCAATCCGAGGGCATTCTCTCTCTGAATGTTGAATTCGATGAAGAGTCCGTCCTGGCCCATCTCACCCAACAATTTGTGTACGCGCGCGATCGCTCTCTGCGGGAGTTCTACAGCATTATGCTGGCCGATACCTTGCAGCGGTTGCTCAAGCCGTCGCTGACCAACGCGGCGATCGCCTCCAAAAAAGAATGGGCAGATACCGAATCCATTCAAACCTTTGCCGCCAACCTCAAAGATCTGCTGCTGGCGGCTCCTGCCGGACTGAAACCGACACTGGGCATCGATCCGGGGTTTCGCACCGGTTGCAAAGTGGCGGCCCTCGATCGCACCGGTAAGTTCTTGGCCTATCAAGCCGTATTTCCCCATCAATCAGCCGCTCGACGAGACGAAGCCGCCAAAACACTGCGCGATTTAATTGCTAAACACAATATCGAACTGATTGCCATTGGCAACGGTACCGCCAGTCGCGAAACCGATGCATTTGTAGCGGAGGCGATCGCCGATTTACCGTCCAAGCCCATCAAGATCACGGTCAGTGAAGCGGGAGCTTCCGTGTATTCGGCCAGTGAAGTGGCGATTTCAGAATTTCCCGAGTTGGATGTGACAGTGCGGGGGGCGATCGCGATCGGACGACGACTGCAAGACCCGCTGGCAGAGCTAGTCAAAGTCGAGCCCAAAGCCATCGGAGTCGGCCAGTACCAGCACGATGTGGATCAAAAGCTGTTGAAAAAGCAGTTGGACGAGACGGTAGAAAGCTGCGTCAACTTTGTGGGGGTGGATCTGAATACCGCCTCAAAAGAATTGCTCACCTATGTGGCGGGGTTAACTCCGGCAGTGGCCACCAACATCGTGGGTTATCGCAACGAGAACGGTGCGTTTGGCGATCGCAAACAGCTGCTAAAAGTCCCCAAGCTCGGCCCCAAAGCCTTCGAACAATCTGCTGGTTTCTTGCGCATCCGTGACGGCAAACAGCCCCTCGACAACACAGCAGTTCACCCAGAAAGCTACGGGATTGTGGGGGCGATCGCCAACAGCCTCAGTCTGGCTGTGGGTGCTCTTGCCAGTAGCGATCGGCTGCAAAATATAGACCTGAAGCAGTTTGTCACCGATACCGTTGGGGAACCCACCCTGCGAGACATCGTGCAGGAGCTGGAAAAGCCCGGTCGAGACCCCCGCGAACAATTCCAATACGCCACATTCAAAGCCGGAATCGACACCATCTCGGACTTAGAAACGGGGATGGAGTTGGAGGGAGTAGTGACCAACGTGGCCAACTTTGGGGCATTTGTGGATGTGGGAGTACACCAGGACGGGCTAGTACACATCTCCCAGCTCGCCAATCGGTTTATCAGCGACCCCAAAGACATTGTCAAAGTGGGTCAGGTGGTGAAGGTCAAAGTGATGGAGGTGGACGAGAAGCTGAAGCGGATTGGTTTATCGATGAAAGCTGTTGGTTCGTCGGATAGCGCGCAAGCTCGTCCAGATAAGCAAACTCCGAGAGCCAGTCGCGGCGATCGCCCCAGTCGTCCCAAGTCCCACATTCGCCCCCAATCCAACACTCGCCAGTCCGCCTCGCTAGAAGATCTGCAAGCCAAGTTTCAGAAACCTAAAAAGCCCCGCAAGCGCCGCTAGTTTTGATGTCAATAGAGCGCTGGTTGATTTCAGAAGTCATTCTGCAGGCGAATCAGGAGCCTGAAACACTTGTACAGTGAAGTCTTCATTCAGCACTGCAAAATGTTGCGAATCGCGAGACCAGGCTAGTCGGCTGAAGCGCTTGTTTGTAAACAGGGTGCGCTGGAGGTCTGTATCGACATTCCACACTTGAATGGCACTTAATCGTCTAAAAGGTGGAGGTACGAAGAACCGCACACCGCGCGCGTCTTCATAGGCAACCTGTGCATCCAGAAACCATTCGCTGTTTGGCGCAAACATGAACGTTCGGTAGGCCGAGTCATATAGGTACAAAGACGATTGCAGTGGGATGCTATCTCCGTTCGCGCGCCTAACCTCACCCCTCCCAACGTTGGTTCCATCTGGTGCGGTACCGGAGAACAAGACACTAAAATCGCTCAATCGAGGATATCGATAGCGACCGTCACTACCGACTATGCTGGTCGCTGTTCCATCCGAAAGCCCGAACAGAGAGCTTCCGCATTCAAGAAATTGATTGTCGGTACTGAAATCTAGAGCACCCGTACAACTATGAATCTCGTTAGGCGGCACCTCTCCCTCCAAGACCCGATTCACGATCGCCCCATCGGATGTGCGTTGAACGATCAAACCATTCTCATTAGGATCAATTGCGTAGCTGGCAGCCAGTTGACCGTCTGGAGACAAGGCAAGCTCACGAATAGGAGACACATGGCTAATCCCTCCGTCAAACCCTTTGATTTCGCGCAAGACCCGAATTAACTCTCCATTGCGGGTATCAAACAGTGCCAGAACCCCGTAGTAGTTCCTTTCGTCTCCGCTTGGATCGCGGCGATATCCATCGAGACCGACTAATACGATGTCTCCGCCTGCAGACAGGTCGAATGATCGATAGCTGGCGTTTAACGTCTTCGGCTCAAAACCCAGATCTTGCGTATCTAGCCGCACATTGGTGACACAGCCGGAATTGTCGTCCCAATGCCCACAGGGCCAGGTTTGGACTCGGATGGCGATCGCTCCAACTCCTGTCGCCAGAATGCTGCCAGCAACAAACAGCCATCGAACTGTACGGTTCATCGTCCTGCTCCCAGTTCCAAACATCGTAGATTTCATTCCTCTGGGGAATCCGGAGCACGAAAGATCTGCACAGTTAAATCTTCATTCAGAACCGCAAAGTACTGCGAATCGCGAGACCAGGCTAATAGGCTGAAACGCTTGTTTGTAAACAGGGTGCGCTGGAGCTCAGCATCGATATTCCACACTTGAATGGTACTTAAGCGCCGAAATGGAGGAGGCACAATACTCCATATCCCCTGCACTTGATAGACCGACTCGGCCTCAAGAAACCATTGGCTGTTAGGGGCAAACATGAAGGTTTTGTATGCCGAATCCGAAAACTGTAGAGGCGATCGCAATGGGATCGTCTCGCCATCCGTACGGCGAATCCCTTCCTCATCAACGACTGTGCCATCCGGTGCCCTACCCAATCGCCACACACTCAAGTCACTGAGACGAGGCTCAGTCAAGCCTGTCTTGGTTCCATCTGAAATTGTGTACACAGAGTTTCCGCATTCCAGAAACTGATTGTTGGGGCTGAAATCAAGGGATGCTCCACAACTAAATCCCCATTCGGGAGGGGCCTCGCTCTCAATGACCCAATCGACAATCGTTCCATCAAACGTACGTTGAACGAGCAAACCATTGTCGGTTGCACCGGTCGAAAAACTGGCCGCCAGTTGGCCGTCTGGAGACAGGGCCACTTCGCGCATTGGGGCAGTACCGAACGCACGTTGCTCAAGACCATCAACTTCTCGCAAGACACGAATCAACTGGCCAGTACGAGCATTGAACAGGGCCAGAATCCCACCATAGTCATGGTTATTTGCTCCAGTGGGATTTTGACGATATCCGTTGAGGCCGATCAGTATCGTTTCTGCACCTGCCGACAGATCGAACGATTCGAAGCCTACATTCAAAGTTCCCGGCACAAACCCCAGTTCTCGGGTATCCAGCCTCACCGCTGCTACGCAACCGGACTGTTCGTCCCATCGACCGCAGGGCCAAGTTTGGATGCGAATGGCGATCGCTACGGATAATCCAACCGCAAGCACGCCACTAACAGCAAGCAGCCATTGCAATCTACGGTTCACCGTGTGTCTCCACATTCAAATCTCTTGTATCTCATTCCTCAGGTGTAGTGTTCGCCATTTCAGTTGGGACACAGATATCCAGACACCGTCGGGGATGACCATAGCTGAAATGTCTGCAGTGGTGTGGCCACTGCTATAACTCGGGAGCGTTGAACACTTGCACAGTTAAGCCATTCGTCAGCAACGCAAAATGCTGCGAATCGCGGGACCAAGCGACTCGTCTCACCCGAGTAGGGGTGGTTAGCACGCTGAGGATTTCGGCATCCACATTCCAAACGGTGATGGAGCTTTCGGGTTGAAAAAGAGACAGAAACCCACGCGGTGGTTGGTTTGCACGCTGAACTTCAAGAAACCGCGTGTTATCAGGGGCAAACATCAATGCACGCCTGATCGCGTTGTCCAATTGAGGAGAAAACTGCAGCGGAGTGCGATTTCCATCGGTTTGCTCGATCGCATTGAAGTCAACTACCGTTCCATTTGGGGCGATGGCTCTGTTCGATACGCTGTAATCGCTCAGACGAGGATGGCTATGATCATCGGCAAGCAAGTCTGCAATTAGAGTGAAGGAACCGTTATCTAGCCGATAGAGATTGAACCCACATTGCAGTAGTTGATTATCCGGGCTGAAATCCAATTGACCACCACACTCACTGAATAAACTTTCATCGGATATCAGTTGATGAACAATCGTTCCATCAGATGTTCGTTGCACGAGCAAGGTTTGTTCGTTGGCATCAGTCGCGACACTGGCGGCCAGTTGACCGTCCCGTGACAGCGCAACCTCAAAAATATCTGAGTAACGCTCGGCTCGATTCTCAACACCCCTCAAGACTCGAATCAAATCACCGCTTTGAGTGTCGAATAGTGCCAGAACCTCGTAGCCGTGCCGTCTCTCTCCAGTTGAATCAGGGCGCAGCCCTTCCAAGCTAACCAATACTGTTTCTGCACCTGCGGATAGATCGAACGACCCATAGCTCGATTCAACGGTATCCGGAATGAACCCAAAGTCTTGAATGTCTAATTGCGCGCTGGCTACACAGCCCGAGCTGCGGTCAAACCAGCCGCACGGCAGCATCTGGTTGCGGATGACAACAGCCCCCCCAACGACGACAGCAAGCGCGCCGCCAATGGCCAAACACCATTGCAATTTACGGTTCATCTACGGCTATCCCTCGATGGAGTCCCTGGAAATCTTGCATTAACCGCTCAAACCTGGCCAGAGCTATCCAATCGTTAGTACGTTAAAAAATCACGCCATTTAGACAATCCAACCGGTTCCTCTAGTCATTCTGTAAGCAGGTCTTGGATGGTGGTGCGATCGCCATCACATGACATTAGCGATCGCGATCGCCGAAAATTTTACACTCCTCACCAATACTTAAACCATGAGGTGATTACACCCAAGTGCGTGAGGACAAACCATTGGCGACATTCCAACTCAACACCCAAGATTTCTTAGACATGCAGCGAGAACTGAATCAATCGCGCATGGCATCCCTGATCGATACCCGAGGTGGCCGTGGTCGCCAGGAAGTGCAACGTCTGCGTCAAGAACTTTATAAGACCTGCACGGAGATGGAAATTTTGTTAGAAGAATGCGAACGGCTGTCGGCTGAAAATCACTATCTAAAATCGCTGGCAGAACAGCAACCCACCCGCCCGTAAGCTGCCTGTCAGAAGCTGGGTGTCACGTGGCTAGAGAGTCGTTAGTATGCAAGTCATTAGCTTACCTGCACGATCGAGAAGAGCAGGTATAGCGCTGCTGGATATAATAATGAGCTTCGCTATGCCGAGTTTGCTTGCGACTGTTGCTTTTTTATTTAGCCCTCTTGCTTTTCTGTTTGACTCAGAAAAGGCTTTGATGTCGTTTCTATTCTGTTTTGTGGCGGCAGTCTCTACACCCTATGGCGACCGATCGAGCGTCGCAAATCGTTTTGGGATCGCACTATCACGCTGGATGATTACATTTTGGCCCAGCAGGTGGCTTTTTTTCTGTGTATCCCGCTCGCCGTGCTCGTTCACGAGTTCGGACATGCCCTCGCCACCTGGCAGGTGGGAGGTCAGGTATTGGAATTTCAATGGCGAGGATTTTGGGGATATGTCGTTCCTTACGGCACCTTCTCTCAGTTGGAGTTTTGGTGGATTGCTTTAGCGGGAAATTTAGCATCCCTGCTGGTGGCGATCGCTGTACTACTGGTTGGGGTCAACATCCAGCGCCATATTGTCGGGCAAATTTTGACAGCCTTTGGTTTGTTGGAGTTTACGTTTGCGATGGTGCTGTACCCTATCATGTCCTTTGCTATTCCTGATTTCACGGGGGACTGGGTTCGTATCTACCAGTTTTCAGTTGCCCCTTACGCCCAGTTTGTGCTGACGTTGCACTTAATCGCGATCGCGATTTTCTACAAAATTCAGCGACCCATTCGCCTCCGGGCGATGACACACGTCCAGCTTCCCCCGCAGCTCAAAAATCAATCGACTCCCATCGACGAGCCGTGAGATCCCAATAGTGAAAGTATTTCGACATCGAACGATCTCCGTCTACCTGAGACCTAACCAGTGACCGCGAGATCGCGAGTGACAGGTATTACAACACGTCTGGGCCGCGTTCTCCCGTCCGAATCCGAATCGCCGTTTCAATCGGAGTGATAAATAGCTTTCCATCCCCGATGTCACCCGTCCGGGCAGTGGTTACTAAGGTCTCCACAACCTTGCTAACCAAGTGGTCATCCACCACGATCTCCACCCGCAGCTTCTGCAGAAAGTCGCTGTAGGGCTGGGAGCTAACCGTTGCCAAGCGGCCTCGCTGGCGGCCAAATCCCCGCACTTCGCTAATGGTCATTCCGGCTACTCCCGTATCCACAAGCGCTGTTTTGATCGCCTCTAATTTAAATGGGCGAATCATTGCCGATATCTTTTTCAATGGAAGAAACTCCATCGCGGAATGAGTGCTTTTGGTCTATCATTCCGGTTTGGACTAAATCGTAGCAGTTGATACAAAAGATAGTGTTGAGTTTGTAGCCCTACATGTGCATCAACGTTGACTGGAGGAGGGAGTCCAGCAAGTATTGAAATTCGACTGATGTTTAGGTGAATCAGAGCCAGCCGTCGATTCTACACCTCAAATGCAGCGGCTTGCACGTCAGCCCGACTGAGGGCGTAGGGGAAGCGCAGATTTTTACTAGAACCATCATCAAAGGTGTAATCCACCTGCAATTCTGTTTCTTCCATCCACAGTTCAGCTCGCCAGTGAGTGCGCTCGCAAAACCAGCGATTGGGCATTTCACAATCGCGCTTGCAGCCTTGCGATTCCAGCCAATGCTCGATCGCCGGTAAGGAATGACTGTAAAGAGGAGAGGTGTCGGGGGGCAGATTCATGCCAACGATGCGAAAGGGCTGCTAGCTAATGCCTCAATTGCAGCTGACATTCCCAGGCAAGTAGCGCGCAATGACCCAATTGTGAGGGGGCAGCAACTGAAGGTGAATGTCTCAAGCGGTGTAACCACCGACTTAACAGGCAAAAGCCACCCTCAGTGTACGACTTCTATTCCCCATTCCCGTAGAAGCTCGCGGCGATCGCCTCGTAGCGATCTCACCGTTACCGGTCCAGCACTCTGTCCCCGTAACAAGACTCGTCAGCGCAAAAGTAAAGGTCAATCACTCTTTATAAGCTGGTTGCCATATATCCGTTGGCTCATAGCTTTCGGCAATCCGCTATGGAGAGTTCCCTAACCATCTTTTCTTGCCAATCAAGGATTTGAGCGGTATGGACAATTCGGACCTCACAGCGGATTGCGATACATCTCCCTCATGGGGACCTCTCACAGGCAATCTGACACGCCAATGAATCCAGATTGTGGCGACTCTGGGGAGTCGCCACAATCGCCAGACAAACCAAGGAGTAAGATGAAAGGCGTTGATGCAAGACCTTGATGCGAGACGTTTAATGCCCGAACTTGCTCTTTCCGCTCTCGGAACCGATACCCTGATGCTGATTGGCACCTATCTAGGACTTGCAGGTGCGTACTTGTTGGTTATTCCGTTCATTGTTGCCAACTACGTAGACAAGCGCTGGAACACATCGGGCGGTTTCGAAAAGATCCTGATTTTCTTCGCTGTCTTCTTTTTCTTCCCCGGCATCATTCTGGTCGCGCCCTTTATCAATTACCGCCCAAAGCGCCGCTCGATATAGCCGCATTGCAGTCTCCGGCGTCCCATTGGCAAGCAACAGCTCGGAATTAGCAATGCTACCAGCCTCTCCTCACCCCTTTGCCTTTAGTGTTATGCGCAAGCTCGATGTTCTCACCATAGGTCTCATCACTCTGCTGGCCGGTGGAGGCGCGTATGGAGTGTTCCAGGTGGTGGGTTGGGATACCGAACAGGCTGGCATTTGGGCGAGCGCATTGCTTGCACTGCTCTTGCTGGGGTGGACGTTCAGTTATCTGAAACGGTTTTGGACGGGCACTATGTCCATTAACCAGCAGGGAGAGATGTACAAGACAGAGGTATTCAAGCAGCAGCTGGAAGCGATGTCTCCGGAAGAGTTGGCAGAATTTCAGGCTGAAGTAGGTCTTGAGTCCACCGAATTGCCCACATCAGAGGTCAGCAGTTCGATGAAAACTTCGAATGATGCAGAGGTGGCCGGGTAGTACCTCCAGCTATTACCGACGTTCCCAAAAGCAACCTTCCAAGATATGTATAAAAATCTCGAAAACCGAATAAATGCCATCAAACCCTCACAAATCGTCTAGGCTCTCCCAGTCCGCCTGGGTAGGTTAAGGCCGGTATCTAGCAGGACAGATTATGGTCTTCAGACGGGCGATCGCTTCCATTGGTGCAGCCGTGCTCCTGAGTTCCATAGGGATTGGCACTGTCGTCGCCCAAAGTCTAGATACCCAATTGCAAACTGCGGTTGAGTCCCAAGACTGGTCCAACGCGATCGCGATCGTCGATCGCCTGATCGCGAGCCAGGGCTCCACCCCCGAATTGCTCGACTACCGCCAACAACTGATCGGTTTAGCTGGCACTTCAACGTCCACTCCGGCGGCCCCTGTCGCCACCCTAGATGGCATTCCCCTCACCACCATTTCCGACGAACTCAACCAAACCCTCCCCCTACAGCTCGACCAGCATACCGAGCTAATATCCACCAGCGTGTCCGGCAATCGCCTGTCCTATCAGGGGCGGATGCTGGAGCTTGTCGTCAGCGATCTGGATGCCAATCAATTCAATTCCAGATTTTTCAAAGATTCATTCGCTCGCATTATTTGCCCCAATCCGCAGATTCTCTACGTCTTAGATCGCGGTATCGAATTGGAATACGTCTTGGTAGACCGCAACAACCAACCGCTTGTGACCGTAGAAATCACACCGCAGACCTGCCAAGCATAGACGGGTTCCGATCGATTTCGCCGTTCTCACCGATGCCTCCTCCCTCAGTGTTGTAACTCTCAGCGTTTTAGCTCTCAGTGGCTATCCGGAGAGCACCGAGTAAAATCCGCAATAGGTTCGTGGGTCAGACATACGCAAGCGCACCCATCTGAAGTTCGTGAGGATGGAGGCAGGAGCGCACCACAGTGGCGATCGCCAATCTGAGTGATGGTTCCTGATTGCAGCAATGGCCAGCGATCTTAGCGAAGCTCACCAGTTGCAGCGATGCTCGCCAGTTGCAGCATTGCATCTGAGTAGCTACGCGCTCGCCAACCGTTCCCCTTCATCAGTCACGTCTCGCGGATTGTATAGAGTCACTATGCCGGAGCTGAAGTCCACAACGCGCCATCAACTCAAGGAGCGCCAACAGCAGGTGCGCCAACAGTTGCGCCACCAGCTTCAAAGTCGGCTGTGGCGCTGGACTCTGACCGCTGGTTTGCTTGCCGGAGGGGTGTATGCCGCCCGACTGCCGGTATGGAAAGTGCAATTGGCCCACAGCGTGGAGGTCAATGGTAACGAATTGCTGGCCGATCGAGACATCCTGGCCTTCGTTCCCCCCATAGACTCTCTCTACATTTGGCAGGTGGAACCCCACCAAGTAGAAGCGGCCCTGCTGGAAAATCCCTTTCTCAAAACCGTTCGCGTCCGCCGACAGCTGTTTCCACCGCATATCTCGGCAGAGGTTGAAGAGCGCCAAGCGATCGCGATCGGCTCCGTGGCAGGAGCCCCCGGCTTTATCGATACCGAGGGGCAGTGGATTAGCAGCACCGATTTGCCCCCAGACGCCAGAACCGATTGGCCGACCCTGACCGTGATGGGCTGGGAACCCGGACAAAAACGGGACTGGGCAGAACTCTTGTTTGTCCTGCAGCACAGTGTCGTTGAGATTCGGGCCGTGGACTGGCGCACCCCATCCAACTTGGTTTTGCAAACAGAGCTGGGAGAAGTTCACTTTGGCCAACTGCCGGAGGATACCCATCCCGATACTCCTCTGGGGCGCTCGCCGTTAGCCCATGCAGTCAAAGAGCGATTGCAGGGGCTAAACCAATTGAGCGGCCTCTACGATGGTCCTTGCAATTGCCAACCCAGTGATGTGGAACACATCAATATCTCCCAGCCTCAACTGCCCACCATTGCCCTGACGGATGCTGCCGCCGAAGTCCGTTTTCCCAGTCGCTGGCTATTCGCCCCCCCTCCTTCAAGGGCAGTCCGCGAAGCCCCTATAGAAGAGTCGTTTGACGAGCTGACAACCAGTGCTCCTACCCCTACGACAGAGATGGTGGATGAGTTAGTGGATGAATTGGCTGACGAGACACCCGAATCTGTACCATCTGCCGCCGTAGAGCATTCCGAATCCCCTACATCCCCATCCTCGGTTGACTCTCACGACGACCCCCGTCTTTCCTCAGACGACGGCTCTCCTCCATAAGGGCTGTATGGGAGCGACCCCAAAACACATCGGGGACCAATGGCTAACCATAGCTCCCCCTCAGCAAACTCCATCCCCTCAGCAAGATTGCTCCAATCAGAGCGTCTTCACTTACCGGATGGCGTCCCGCTCAGCGCCCAAATCACGTCTCCTCATGGACTGAATGTGAGAGCTACCCACCGGCAACTCTGGATCGACTAGTACGGGAGACGGTAAAGTTTCAACGGCATCGAGCAGAGCCCGCAATGTGTGCTGGTTGATGGTTGTCCCGGCGAGATCGCCAGGTCCTGAAGCGTTCCCAATTGCGTCCTCTACAGAATTCGTTGCGACATGACGCTCGACAAACCCAGAAGAACCTAAAGCAACCGGGGAGTCGGACTCATGAGAGAGACTAGAATTCGCGATGCTGCTGGACCGCGACAATCCTCCCGGTAGGTAGGGAGCGATCGCGCTCACAACCTCATTTCCGTAGACGCCATCAGCACCGGAGGGGAGGGGATTGTCGTCCCCGTTGGAGATCGCCACCATTTCCAGCCCCCGCTGCAGAGCTAGTACCGCCGAACCGCGATCGCCCTTCTCAAACACGCCGTCCCCATCCAACACCGCCTGCAGCACTTGCTCGGTATCTGCTTGTGCATCGGCTGGCACTGTCTTCACCAAGCGGGTTAGCGGATCGCGATTGGGGGGCGCTTGCGCCAGCTTGTAGAGGTCGTACAGCAAGATGGCATGGGGAACGGGACGACTGGGTTGTTCGGCAGTGGCGTGACCGGTGGCCAGAATCTCGCCTTCGTACACCAGAGAGCTGCTGAAGCCTGAATCCAGCAAGATCGCTTCCTGTATCCCCAACTTGGGCAAAATTTCCGCCAGTTTGAGGCTGTAAATATGGGTATCTGTGACGCCGACTACAAGGCGGTTTTGGCGATCGACCCCAAAGAATACGCGGGGTCGTGCTTCTGCCGCACTGGAGAGGTGGAAAGATTCCAGTTCCTCCAGAGATAACGCACGGCCATCCTTTACCAACCACAGTCCGGCGACAAATAGGTCCGTTACATCCGGCATCATTTGCTGAATGAACTCTGGATCGTTCATCAGCTCGGGATGGAAGGGAACAAAGCTGAGGCGATCTTCGCCCATCAGCACCAACGGACGCCCGCGAATGGCGCGATTGTCTTCCTCGCGACCGGGGACAAATAGTCCGTTGTTGGCAGCCTGCACCGGCCCTACCATGACATTGCTGGAGGCATAGATCCACGGCAAGGAAAAGAAGCTGCCGTTAATGCCAGCAGTGGCTTGATAGCGATCGATCAACGTACTGACGTTATAGCGGGCATCCGCATGAACGGTGGCAGCCCGTCCTCCACGCATCAGATACAGGTGCACGTCGTCGACGGTTTCTTCTTCTAACTCCACCGGAGCTGCCGCATCCAACTGATACGCGTGCCACTCTCCTTGCTGTACCGCTTTGGCTCCAATCAACGCCTCGGTTAGTCGAAACTGATTGAACCGCTGCACCTCCAGCAAGCTGGAGGATTGTCCCGTGTAACCAGCATCCATGGTGGTAGCCATGATGAATCCGGCCTCTTCCACCATCTTGAGCACGCGATCATCGCGGTTCCCTGCCGGATAGGCGAAATGCCGGATTTCGTGCCCCAATTGCTCTTCCAGCACCCGTTTCGATTCAAAAATTTCCCGCCGCAAGGTGTCATCGTCCAACAGTCGAAGATCTTCCGGGTGGCTGATGGTGTGTGCAGCAAATTCAATCAGTCCGCTGGCCTCCATCTCCCGCATTTGATCCCACGTAAAGTGATCTTTGCTGGTGGGAACTCCGACAAACCCAGTTTGGACGTAGTACGCCGCTGGGTAATTAAATTCCTGCAACAGCGGAAATGCATTGTCGTATAGCCCTTGGTAGGCATCGTCAAACGTTAGGACAATCGGCTTTTCAGGCAAATCCTTGCCATTGCGCAGGTGCTCGTACAAATCCGTGATGGTGATTGGCGTAGCTCCCGCTGCTTCAATCGCTTCAAAATCTCGCCTTAGCTCCGCTGCCGTATGGTCGAACCAGACCTCTTTGGTTTCTGCTACCACGTCGTGGTACATGACGACCGGCACGTAGGATTGTTTGGCCCACGGATGGATTTCGTAGGGTAAATGAGGGTTGGCGACCGGAATTATGTCCGTGTCAGCGCTTGTGTCATCATTTGTGTCGTCTATGACTGATGGCCCAGTCGCAAATTCATCACTGTCTGAGACACCATCAATGGGGTCGACTTGTGTGACTGCCGGGCGGGACGGAAGGATAGAGGGCAAATTCGAGCCCAACCAGGCCAAACTTGCACCCACAGCGAATCCCAAAACGGTCAACACCACCAATAACCAAGGACGGGTTTTGGGGCGGCAACTGCGGGGGGAAGGGGGACGATTCGAGGGTTGGTAATTGGTGTAATTGGAGCGGGATCTGTTAGCGCCGGGGCGACGGGGTCGGAATGACATGACAACCGAAAGAACGCGACAACGGAACTCGACTGAACTAAACGTGAGACCTGAAACGAACTATTTAGAAGAAAAAACCTAGACAGAAAACCGGAGAGAAAATAACTGAGAAGAAAAAACGGAAACAGCAAAGGATGCGTAAAAGCATCGAGGCTCCAGCGTACGGCGTCTGCAGTCGTCAATCTCTAGGGATATGCAAGTCCCCCCGCGAACCAATCGTCCGCAAGCCATGCTATCCGCTCGCGCGAGACTTGACTGCTGATGAAAGCTTGAGAATGGGGTGGGAGATCGCTTGCTTTGCCTACAGTGACAACTGCTACCTTCCGCTTGCCGTAACTCTTTTCGGTGTTTGGTTGCGATGGTTGACCAACTCATCTGTTGAGTCAGTAATACTTGCAGTAATAGTTCTTGAAGATCGGAAAATCTCTGTAACGCGAACTCTGTAGTGCAAGCGACGTTGCCGTAAACGACAGCGTTTACCACCATCGAGCGGAGTATTATCGCCATCAAGTGGAGAGGATAACGCGTTGCCATTCGCGCTTGCTGGCAGTCTAGTGGGGTGCGATCCTGATGGAATCCCATCCCGAATATACGAGCGTGTCTGGAAGCCATGTTCTGAGTATGAGTCTGGCTGAGTGCGAGTCTGCTGAATTCGAAACTGGTGTGTTGAGGAGCCCGAGCTAATGTGTGGAATTGTTGGATATATCGGCCACCAAGCGGCAGTCTCCATACTGCTTGACGGACTGCGTAAGCTGGAATACCGGGGGTATGACTCCGCTGGAATCGCATTGATAGAAGATTCCAACCTGTATCGCGTGCGTGCCAAAGGCAAGCTGCACAATATGGAGGCCAAGTTGCAGGAGGCGCAACCCGCTGCTATCTCCACAGCTCGGATGGGATTGGGTCACACCCGCTGGGCCACCCATGGCAAGCCAGAAGAACGCAATGCCCACCCTCACACCGGTCGGTCCGGACGGATTGCCGTTATCCAAAACGGGATTGTCGAAAACTATCGCGACTTGCGCCAGATGTTGGCGGATAAAGGGCACGAGTTTGTCACCGAAACCGACACAGAAGTCGTCCCCTATCTGATTGAAGACCTGCTGGACTCCGACATGCCGCTATTGGACGCGGTACGCCAAGTGGCTGGATTGCTTGAAGGATCGTACGCGATCGCGATCGCCAGTGCCGACCATCCCAATGAGTTAATTGCTGTTCGCCAACATTGCCCGCTGGTGCTGGGGTACGGTGACGGAGAATCGTTCTTTGCTTCGGATATTCCGGCACTCATTCAATACACCAATCGGGTTGTGGTGTTAGACAACGGCGAGATTGCCAAGCTAACACCCGAAGGCGTAGAAATCTTCTCGTTTGCGGGCGAACCCCGTACCCACCAACCTCAAGTCCTGGCATGGAATCCCGTCATGGTTGAAAAACAAGGGTTCCGCCATTTCATGCTTAAGGAAATCCACGAGCAACCCGCCACCATCCGCTCTGGCCTGCAGCATCGTCTCACCGACCACCCCGAAAAGCTTGTCTCTCTCAACTTGCCCGTCAAACTGTTGGCCGACACGCAACGAATTGACGTGGTGGCTTGCGGCACCAGTTGGCACGCAGCGTTGGTGGGCAAATACTTGCTGGAACAACTGGCGGGGATTCCCACCACCGTGCAATATGCCTCCGAATATCGCTATTCACCGCCCCCAGCACAACCCCATACCTTGACGATTGGGGTTACCCAATCTGGCGAAACTGCCGATACTCTTTCGGCACTGCGGCTGGCGGCAGAGCGGGCAGCGGCCGACCCCACCCATCACCTAATGGGAATTACCAATCGGGTGGATAGCACTCTCGGTCGTCTCGTTCCAACGGTCATCGACCTAAAGGCTGGGATTGAAATTGGCGTGGCGGCCACCAAGACGTTTACCGCTCAGCTTCTGACCTTTTATCTGTTAGCGCTGGAATTTGCCGGTCACCGACAGGCGATGCCAGCGGCGGATACCGCTCAACTGATCGAGCATCTGCGCGAGTTGCCGGCATTACTGGAGAGTGTGATTTCCACTCAGGTAGACGCGATCGCCAACTTGGCCCATCGGTTTAACGAAACCAGCGATTTTATCTACATTGGCCGCGGCATCAACTATCCCATTGCCCTAGAAGGTGCTCTGAAGCTGAAGGAAATTAGTTACATCCATGCCGAGGGCTATCCGGCAGGGGAAATGAAGCATGGCCCGATCGCCCTGCTTGATCCGAAAGTGCCGGTGGTGGCGATCGCCATGCCTGGCCCCCTCTACGAAAAAGTGATTTCCAATGCTCAAGAGGCAAAAGCACGCGATGCCCTCTTGATTGGGGTTGTCAGCCAGCAAGACAAACACGCCCGCGAAGTGTTCGACATTACCCTGCCGGTGCCCGAAGTTCCCGAAGTCCTGTCTCCACTGGTGGCCAATATTCCGCTCCAGCTATTGGCCTATCACATTGCTGCGTTGCGCGGGTTGGATGTGGATCAACCCCGCAACCTGGCGAAGTCTGTGACGGTGGAGTAAGTGTGCTGGATGGGTGGAATGCATGCTGGTGAGTCCGATCTGCCGGGCGCCGGATGGGGTCAAGCGTTAAACTCTTGACCCCGCTGAATTTCAGAAATGTCAGGGCTCCTGAGGTGACTATGACTCATCCAGGCTTCCTCTGTCGAACTGACGTTGTCTGTGCATTGTGGACGTCAGCTCGGCAGTGCAGAGTACTACTGCAGCGAAATCTGTGCCAGCCATCATGCCGATAACTCGACCGGATGCGCCCACTCGGGATGTAACTGTCACGGTTATAGCGTTTACCATTTCAGTTAGGACAAAAGTTTCTAAGCATAGTCGGGGATTGACATAGCCGAAATGTCCGCAGTGGTGTGGCCACTGCTATAAATGAAACTCGTGCAATATCGTCGAGTAGTGATTTGTCAGGCTTGTTATGAAGGGTGTTCTTTAACCACGCATCTATTGCCGCAAGCCTGAGGGAGAGCGATCGCCCATCACGTCTGTACTGACAGAGCACTAGAGCCGGTTTGCCCGCGATGATTCGAGCGGTTTGCAAGCACCTCTCAAACAACTGCATAGGAAAACTGCATAGGTTGATTTCCTAGAGATGTAAGTCCTCATGAGGAGTCAAAGAAGCCTTCCCAAGGTAGTTGGTTAGCACCCCAGCTACCTTTTTTTTGTGCGTACATGTCGGTCACCGTCGATCGGGCTTACGTCTACCGCATGGTGTTCTGCTACTTTCCCGCCAGAATGCATGCCAGGCCCAGACTCTACGCGAGATCGACTCGACAGTTCAACAAATTCCGGTATCAATACAAGTACGTTTCGTAAGTCCCTTGCGAAAGAGCGATGACGCTTCTGCTCTGTAGAAGCTAGCCTGCACGCATACCCTTGAGGATTCGATGATGGTTTCGCACCGTTCCCTTCTCCCTACCATTGTGACCGCCACGATCGCCGCGACCGCCGCTGTAACCACCACCGCCATGGTGGCCTTACCGGCGCGGGCGGATGCGGAAGACACCGTGCTCAAGTCCACCAACCGATTTGAGGAAATGATTGCGGAAGAGAGGACGCGAATTCCCGCCGAACTCCTAAATCGAAGTGCAGGGATTGCCATTATTCCCGACGTCACCCAAGGGGGATTTATTCTCGGTGCGCGTCACGGTCGTGGAGTATTGGCGGTACGTAACCCCGATGGAACCTGGAGTAATCCTGTGTTCCTGACGATCTCGGGGGGCAGTATTGGCTTGCAGGCAGGGGGCCAGTCCAGTGACGTGGTGATGGTGTTTCCCGACAGACGAATGGTCGATCGCGTCCTCGACAGCGAGGTGGAGTTTGGTGGCAACGTATCGGGGGTGGCCGGACCGGTGGGGGCCCAACCTGTCGATCCGATTGGCGATAGTTTTTCAGGGAATACGGTCTATACCTATTCCCGCAGAGAGGGGCTCTTTGGCGGAGTAGCGTTAGAAGGGGGCGAACTCCACATTGATGACAGCCGAATTGAAGATTATTACGGCTTGGAGCTGACGCCAAACCAGGTGTTCAACCCGGCTCAACCTGCGCCTCCATCCAGTCTCGACTTAAAGGAGGCACTATGGAGAGCGTCCCAGCAATATCAGTAATTTATTAGGCTGGTTTTGAACTCTATGATGGCTCTATGGCGGCAGGCAAACCACTCAGGAGGTCCCCCAAGCTATTATCCTTGCCTTGTCAAACTAGGGGAGCCTTCAACACCTCGACCTTGCAGCAGCGTGCTGTACCAGCGCTCTTCAGCTTTCCAGAGCAAGCGTCTAGTACTTTTCATGCTGCGCTGACAGTTCAGCTAGTTCCGTAAGTGAAACAATCGACATATTGCAAACATTGTGGCCGTCGCAATATGTCGGTCGAGTTCTAGGCCAGCAATCGCTAAAACTGGCCTGCAAGAAAGACGCAGGATCGATCAGACCGTCAACTGCGGACGGCTGGGCTCGGGCCAATCCAGGTGGAAGAACTGACCGCGAGGTTGATCCAGGCGTTCGTAGGTATGCGCACCAAAGTAGTCTCGCTGAGCTTGCAGCAGATTGGCAGGAAGAAAACCACTGCGGTACGAGTCAAAGTAGGCCAAAGACGACGAGAATGTGGGCACTGGAATTCCCTGCATTGCAGCCGTTGCCACGACTTCACGCCAGTGGGTTTGGGACGACTCAATTTCTTTGGTGAAATACGGATCGAGCAACAAGTTGGGCAGATCGGCCTGGAGATCGAATGCCTCTTTAATGCGTTGCAAGAAGCGGGCACGAATGATGCATCCTCCGCGCCAGATCATGGAAATTTCGCCAAAATTCAACTGCCAGTCGTATTCTTTTTGGGCCTCTCGCATCAGGGCGAATCCTTGAGCGTAGGAGCAAATCTTAGAACAGTACAGTGCATCTCGAATGGCATCCACGAAGGCTTGCTTGTCCCCTCTGAAGCTCGGGCCTGGGCCGTGTAGAACTTTGCTGGCTGCCATCCGCTCTTCTTTGAGAGAGCTGATGATGCGGGCGTAAACAGCCTCGGCAATCGTGGGGGCAGAGACTCCCATATCCAAAGAGTTCACAGCAGTCCATTTCCCCGTCCCCTTTTGGCCAGCAGTATCCAAGACGATATCGACAAATGGACTACCGGTTTCGGGGTCAACCTGCTTGAGAATGTCTGCGGTGACTTCAATCAAAAAGCTATCCAGCTTTCCGGTATTCCACTCGGCAAAGACATCGCTCATCTCTTTTGGAGACATGCCAAGCAAATCACGCATCAGGTGATAGGCTTCGCAGATCATCTGCATATCACCATATTCGATGCCGTTGTGCACCATTTTGACGTAGTGACCAGCACCATTGGGGCCGATATATGTGCTGCAGGGAATGCCACCCTCAATGGGATGACCGGGAGTCGCGCCTTTAATTTCTTTCCCCGTCTCGGGGTCAACTTTGGACGAGATCGCCGTCCAAATGGGCTCCAAGGACTTCCACGACTCGGGGTTACCTCCAGGCATTAATGACGGGCCAAACCGGGCTCCTTCTTCGCCTCCAGACGTTCCAGATCCAAAGAACTTGAGTTTGTCTGCGTACGTTCTTTCCCGCTCAATGGTGTCAGTCCAGAGGGAATTGCCCGCATCGACCACAATATCGTCCGGTTCGATGCCAGCTTCGATCAAGTCACCGATCACGTAATCAATCGGTTTACCCGCTTTGATCAGCAACACAATTTTGCGCGGTTTCTTCAGCGATGCCAGCAGCTCCGATAGAGATGTACAGGCAACCAATCCGCCAGGAGTATCGGGGTTCTCAGCAATAAATGACTCCGTAACAGAAGTCGTGCGATTGTAAACCGCAACTTTGTAACCGTGGTCGGCCATGTTGAGCACTAGGTTTTGCCCCATGACAGCCAGACCAATTAACCCGATATCTGCTTGTGCATCAGTCATGATGAGACCTTTTCTGCTGGTGCACCACGATTCTAGTTGAGCAGAATTCGTTCGCAGCGGGATTTGACGAAAGACAGTGTTAAATCCTCATAAGAATATCAGCGACCTGCTGACACAGATCGCTGAAGGGGGCGCATTTGCTGTGCCACTCTTGGGAGTCTTGCAGCCAATGGCGTTACGAATCGACCCAAGAGGCAATTAGACTGACGAGACAGCCGGTACTTGAATTGCGGAGACGATGGTCGAGATAGGCTCGCCATCAAGATGTTTGGGAACAGAAGCACCCAGTAGGGTCAGAATGGTGGGGCCAATATCCACACCTTCTACGGGAGGGGTGGTTGAACCCGGCTCAATTCCACTGCCTTTAGCGATGACAAAGCCGTCGTTTTTGTGACCACCTGGACGGGGGCAGGGAACGGGGCCCACTCTGCCTACTTGGGGGCTATCGACAACGTCAGTAGGATAGTTTTGCTTCCACAGAACCACGAGGTCCGGGCCAGGAAGACGATTGCGATCGCTATCTTCAGTGGGGTACTTGCGAGTTCGGACAACGCGATCGACGACAGTCTCTCCAGTACGAGCATCAACCAGACCGTTGAGAAGTTCGATCAACTCGTCGCATACCGCGTCGTAGTCTTCAGGTAGCACAACACCATCGCGCTCGCGACCTTTCAGGTTGATGCGAATGTGTCCGTCAGCAAATGAGGGTAACGCAAAGGCTTTCATCTGCGGCCACAGACGGGAGTACCACATTGTGGGCATCCAGCTTGGGTTGACCCCTTCTTTTGCCAATAGCCACGGAGCGACGAGATCGTTATGAACGGGTTTTTGCAGCTTTCTGGGCAACCAATTGCGGATAAACCGCTTAATCGGATTGGGCTCGTGGTTTAGGTTCCAAATTTCACCTTGCCAAGAGTTGCGGTTAGGTTCGGTCAATCCAGGACCAGGATCGCTGCCAACGACTCCAGGAGCCAGTGCCTGTTTGCCCGGGAAATTCCATCGATAGATAGTTTCCGGCAGCATCACCATGCTCAGGGCATCGGTGATGTTGTTCCCCATTCCGTGGACGGAGAAGCAAACCACATGCGAATTGTCGGGGGCGTCTTCAAGAATCTGACCCACACCGCGATCGACCGCTTTGTAGATATCCAAAACAGGCGAGTAATCAGGAGCCACCCGCTGTTTGTAGGCGGGATAAACGGGGTGATCGGGAAGAGTCAGGTGCAGCAAGTCATGGCCGCCACTGTGGGGCTCTGGAAACGCAGCGACAAATAGATCCCAATCTTCCTCATTCAGAAGATCGCGACAAATGGTGGTGCGCGTGTCAACACTACGGTTCAGCGCTCCGCTCAGCCACTGAGCGTATTTGGGGTCTCCCCAGAAACCGTGATCGTTATATAGAACGTCGTTTTCGCCGTACTTCTCGATCAAGTCGGGCAGAAGATTGTCGGGGGTGGAGTGGCTGGGGGTGAAAGGATAGTGACCGCCCCATCCAAGAATCTGCTTGCCGTTGACGCGATCGCACAGACCTGATGCGGGTAGGTCAAACGCAGCTACGCGCCGCTCGCCCAGAAAAGCGTAAAACGGAGGATACTCCTCTGCAAAGTTGACGCCAATTTTTTCTTCATCCCGGCAAATACTGTAGTCATCGGGAAAAAATTTCGAGGTATCCCAAAACCCCGTCTTATCCGGACGGCAGCCGCTCCAAGCCATAGACCACAAGCGTTCGGTAGAGCAAGTGCGAGTTGGGCCGTCCGCATGATTAACGGTATTACGAATGCGGCCGTACGTTCCGTCTTGGATGAGTTTCTGAAGATTGGGAAGGTGCCCCTCGGCAATCCACTGCTCCATCAAGTCGGGGTCGGCGGAATCCAGCCCGATAGCAATTACACTATTTTTCATGAAACACTCACTGAATCGCGAAAATATTGAACGCTGGTTGGCAGTACAGTCAAGGTGCTAACGTACCCAAACAAATCTACCCGTACTGACGCACAAGAAATACCTTCAACCGGCTCAGCTTCCCCCAAAGACGATAATGCCCTCGGGCTGACGAAAACCGCAAGCCAAGATGGCTTGCGAGCGTCAACAAAGCATGATTACCCAGCTAAAGGATGGCTGGAGACCAAGCAGCTTTTCCTGTCGGAAGCTGTTCGGAGTCGCCCGTAACTTCGCACCAACAACGATGGAAGTCCAGTGATCCCAGGCAGAACGTGTATTTTATTTTACATGTTCTTCGTGGAATCAATAGAGATTTACATTACATCTAGTATCGGTGACTGAATGTAATGGCGGATGCTGAAAAGCGAACTCTTTTACGCTCAAGGGGATTCGGCGAAGAATGGGAGGTGTCGGAATAGATTCATTTGCGCCTGCCGAATTTAGTACACCTGCGGAATCAAACGTTCGGAATCCTCAGAGGCTCGAAGTGCTGGAGGAGGTTCTTGTCGATGGCTTTGCTGTCAACAAGGCGCGAGCGCGAGGCTATGATATGCAGTGCGCCGTTTGGGGTAGGGAGAGATCTCTAGACGCAACCCATCGCGATCTACTCCGACACCCTAGCTGACTGAGTGTTGCCGTGGCTATCGAGAGTTGAGTATCGAAATTTGAGTCCCACAATTGCAATTCGAGACATTAGGACAGGTGGATGGGTTCGTAGCTCCAAACCGATTGCGACGATCCGCGCCGATCGCCTGGATGATGTTCGCTCGGCACTGCAGGAATTAGACCAACAAGTGGCTCGCGATCGCCTCTATGCCGTTGGATTTATCACCTACGAGGCCTCGCCAGCATTTGATTCTGCGTTGAGCGCCGTCTCGGGTGAGACCCAAACGAGTCCGCAACTTCCGTATGTGTATTTTGGGCTGTTCGACCGACTGGAACCGTTTCAGTTTCCCACTCGTGCCGCCACCACTTACGAGCTCTCTCCCTGGCAGGCGGATATCTCGGCAGAACAGTTTGGCAGCTCAATCACTCGTATCAAGCAGTACATCAAGCAGGGAGATACCTATCAGGTCAACTTCACCTTTCGGCAGCGATCGCAGTTTGAGGGCGATCCGTGGCCGCTCTTTGTGAAGTTAGTCAATGCACAGGACACTCCCTACTGTGCCTACATCGACACGGATGAATTTGCGGTATGTTCCGCGTCCCCCGAGCTGTTTTTCAAGCAAGTAGGGAACGAGATTGAATTACGACCGATGAAAGGGACTGTGGCCAGGGGCAGAACACTAGCTGAAGATGCCGACAACCAATTGTGGTTGCAGCAGTCATCCAAAGACAGGGCTGAGAACTTGATGATTGTGGATATGATTCGCAATGACGTGAGCCACATTGCCAGCCTCGGCAGCGTTCGAGTCCCCAGCCTATTCGACATCGAGCGCTATCCCAGCATTCACCAAATGACATCTACAGTGCGGGCCTCCGCTCGGGCTAGCTTGTGGGAAACCCTGCAAGCCCTGTTTCCATGCGCATCGATTACCGGTGCGCCGAAGGTCCGCACCATGGCCATCATTCGCGAGCTAGAGACGTCTCCACGGAATCTCTATACCGGCAGTATCGGCCTGATCGATCCCGATGGTTCGATGCAATTTAATGTGGCAATTCGTACGGTATCGATTGACAAGCGAACGGGAAATGCAGAATACGGCGTGGGTAGCGGCATTGTCTGGGACTCTGAGAGCGATCGCGAATTTGCCGAGTGTCTGGAAAAAACGAAGGTGTTGACCCATCGCTTACCCGAATTCGACCTGTTGGAGTCACTCTTGTGGACTCCAGACGATGGATACAGCCTGCTGTCCGAACATTTAGAACGACTGCAGCAATCTGCTCGGTATTTTGATATCCCTCTCACGCTAGAAGCAGTGCGGGAGCGCTTGCAGCAAGCTGCGTTGCCGTTGGAGGTGCCCAGTAAGGTGCGGCTGACGGTCTCTAGAGCTGGGGACATTGGTATCACGACCCAGGAGTTGGGTGCTCCCGTTCGGTCTCCAGTGTCACTGGCGATCGCTGCCGATCCAATATCGAGTAGCGAAGTATTTTTATTTCACAAAACCACCCACAGAGCGATTTACGAGCGCCACCGAGCGGCGTTTCCTGACGCCCACGATGTCGTGCTGTGGAACGAGCACGGACAGGTAACAGAAGGATGTTGGGGCAATATTGCGGCTTGGATAGATGGAGTATGGGTGACACCGCCGATCCGATGCGGTGTGTTAGCGGGAGTGTATCGCCGTCAGTTGCTCGAGCAAGGTCGCTTGCAGGAGCGAGCGATTTCTATGGCAGAGCTAGTACAGTGCGATCGCCTGGCTTGGTTTAACTCGGTGCGTGGGTGGCACGATGCCGTAGTGCTGAGTGACGAGGGCATGGCGGAGGATTCTTTACCGTCAGCCTGACTGACGACAAGACAAACAACTAAGAGATGGTTTGCCGAGCTTCGAAGGCGCGGGCCAGAGTGACTTCATCGGCATATTCCAAATCCGAGCCAATGGGTAACCCAAATGCAATTCGTGTCACCTGTAAATTGGGGTTAATCTCTTTCAAAAAGTCAGCAATCACGTGCATAGTCACCTCCCCTTCGACGCTGGGACTGATGGCCATTACCACTTCGTCGGGTTTAACTGTCGCAACCCGCTGAATTAGGGGGCGCACGTTGAGTTGGTCAGCTCCGACACCATTCATCGGAGAAATCACCCCCCCCAAAACGTGATACTTCCCTTTAAATTCACGAGTTTTCTCCAGCGCAATCAGATCTTTGGAATCCGCAACAATGCAGATTTGCCGACTGTCCCGCTGGGGGGATCGACAAATCTCGCACGGGTCGTCTGCTGAAAAATGGAAGCACTGAGAACACTGGCCAATTTGCTGCTTGGCCTCAATCAGTGCATTGGCTAAAGCTTCTACCTCTGCTTTGGGGCGATCGAGTAGGTGTAATGCCAGACGTTGAGCAGATTTGGGACCAATACCGGGAAGTTTCTGCAATTCTTCGATTAGGCGGGCGAGAGGGCGCGTGTACATGCCGACGAATCGTATAGTCTTGGACAGTCCAGCCCGGACATCGCTCTCTAAACCCGGTCACGGGGAAGTTGAAATGTCTGGAGCGATGCTGATATCGCTGCAGCTGGAGGCTAGGCTGTTTCACCCTACCCTCTAAATCACGATGGGTGCATGGCTGAGGGCTGAATTCGATCGCCCTCAGCCCCAGCTCCTCTCCTACAGTGGGAACCGGGAACGCATAGCGTCTCTTCTCAACGCTGTTGCTGCGCCGCAAGGCAAATATCGCGATTGAAAGCTCCATTAAATGACGCAAACAGATGCGTTAACAGAGCAATGGGCACAGTGTTTGCCCAAGTCGGTTTATCGATATAGTTCCCGCAGGTGACCGGGCATGAGATTGATCCCGAGAGCTGATTTCAACAGGTATAAGACCAGTAGGATGGAGCCGCTGATGGCTAAATTACATCCGATCAGTAGGAGGGCGACCGCAATTCGATTGGCAACGACCGTCAGTCTCGATCTGGGATAGGAGCGGGTGTTCTGACGGCGATCCTTACCCACCCAGAGAACAATGAAATATCGGGCAAACAGCACGTCAAGGGTGAATCGCAAATCGATCAACTTGGGTGACGGTTTTGGTAACGCCATAGCGACCAGGCGTTTGATTTCGTCCAACTGAGCTACTGTCAGGCTGGAGCGCACGGCTGTCGACATGCAATCCACGAGAGCCTCGGGAGTACGGTTCCGCTCCGAGTTAGGGGCCTTGCGATGGCTGTCCAGCAATCGATTCACTAAATTTGCCATGCCTGCCCCGCGAGCTGGAACATCCGGCTTTGGCTCACAGACATCTAGCTATCCCTCAACATCAAATAGTAATGTGCCCAGACATGCTCCAACGCACATACTGAGCAAGCTGAGCAGCCGTAATTGGCGGCACAATCCCTGCGGATATCGAGCGCACAGATCGCCATGTTGGCTGAGAAACCAAGCAATTCCGCTACCAGCAAGCCAGAGCGCGGCCATAATGCGCGCCCAATATCGATACGGGCGAACGTCTAACCACATGTCTGGGCGAATATCGGTCACAAGTACAGACAAAATCAGCAGGCTGATCCAGGCGATCGCTGGGACAATACCGCCACTACCCGACCAGAGCAAGTAGATTGTGAGGGCGATCGTGACTATCCACACCACTAGTGGAGCGGAAAAAGCACATCCCAACCACGCCATGCCCAGCACAGCGCAGCCCACGGCTGGCAACTGCAGTAGGGGACGAATGCGCTCAAAATAGGCTCCCCGTGTCAGAGGTCTTCTGACTCTTTGCCCTCTTGCTCTTTGCAGGAGATTAGTGTTGCGCACGGAAACTAAACTTGCCAGATCGATCGTAGTGTTGCCGATCTCTCGACAAATAAACAACGATAAATATACTGAGACTCCAAACAGCACAACTCCTATAGCGATCGGCAATCCGTTATGGAGAGTTTTCTCCTCCCCTCGCCTTATCAATTACGGCTTTGAGCTGTCTACATGCTCCAGACCTTAGAGCGGATTGCTATATAAAAGCGAGAGCCTAATACAGGCTAAAGCACTCGATCGCAGCTTCCCGACTGGCAAACGACTCCAACCCTAACGAGTGCAGTTGGCAACTAAGGAAGGCATGAACGCGTTCGTTCAGGCCGCATACCGATAGCTTTCCGCGCCATTCTCGACACATATTGGCAGTGGCAATGAGCGCCCTCAACGTGGCCAGATTGAGGGATGAGACCATGCTCATATCCAAAATGATGTTGGGGGAGTAGCGGGTTGCAATCTCAAATAGATCTTTACGCAATTGAGTGGATGACAGACGTTCTAGACGGCCCCATAACGGGACAATGCTGAGTAAGTATCCCGCTGCCGAGTCGGCAAATTCTACGTGACGAACTAACACCAAATCGTCGCGGTTGCCTGCGTCCACAGACTGCCTCAAACAAATGGCTTTGGATCGGTGTACGAGCGTGCGAGCAAAATAGTCTGCGGTTGACTGTTTGAGAATCCCCCGTTCTGATAGGGCCACGCCCAGTGGAAGCGGGTGCCCGACGTCTCGCCGCTCAAGCAGCGTCCGACTTAATTCCCGTTCGGAAACAAGATGGGCTTCAAGCAGATACTCTCCGATCCGTTTTTGAAAGGACAGATGGCTCAACCACCGAGTATTGCTGAAGAAAATTAGGGTTGCAAAGTCCAGTTCGGTTTCTTGCAAAACGATATCTGCAATAGCCCCTCCCCGCTGTTGCCATTGGGTTTGAATGGCTGCAATCTGGGCAGAGTTGAGTAAATCGGCAGACTCAAGGCGTTTAAATATGGGGGCTGCGGGATCGATTTGGAGTGTCCGACCGCAAAAGCCTAAAAAATCACTGTTGAGGCCATCCAAAACATGCACGTAACCTTCCGGGCTTTGGCGGCCAGCTCGTTTGAGAATGGCAATCATAATGTCTAACAGGTACCCGACGGTGCAGACAGAGATTTAATGTCCCAGCAGCATAGTGGCTATTTGTATATTTTGATATCCGTGGATATGCGGATAAATGGTTGTTGGGGAAGAGAGGGAGTTATGGGTCATTAGTCATTGGTCATTGGTCATTGGTTATTTATTGGCAGGGAATGACTTTTCTGTAGAGTTTTAAGGCGTTGAGGGCTGGGAGAGGGGAAGGGTTTTGTGGGAATGATTCCGATGAGAGGGGGTTTACGCTTGGGATAATCGTCGGTAGACCTCTGATAGGGCGTCGCGATTGCCGACGTTGCCAGGGAATAGGACGACGGGCAAGTTGGGGAAGTCTGGGTGATCGTTAGGGGTTCTGACGACCGAGCATCCTGCCAAAATCTGTCCTAGCAATCGGGCAGTGCGTAATCTCAATCCCCGACTGAGGACATCGTTGGAGGTGATGCCGCCTTTGCTAATGAGAAAGCCAATGTCTGAGGGTAGTCCCCGCACGACATCCATGAGGAAACTCGAGACTAAGGTGCCAAACTCCAGGCGAGTTTGAACGTCTTCAAACGTCAGCTCGTCGCGGCTCGTAAAGACAACGGGAGTTTTTCCCTCTGCATAAGCGGCGCGTATGGTGGCTAATGTGTCGGTCAGCAACTCTTTGCGGCGATCGTGCAAGCCGGTTTGCAGATCTTCCAGCAGTAAGTTGACATCCACCTCCACGCCCTCCACTGTCGGTTCTTCCAAGAGTCGAGATAGTTGCTGGGTGGTTTTTTGAACGTGAGAGCCAACGATTGCCACTCCCGGTTTGCCTCCCCGCACGTAGTGAAACATTGAGTCGGGAGCAATGGGTTGAAGGGGTAATTCCGCCAGCGAGGTCAGGACACTGGCGGCACTGCGGAATAAAAACTTTTTACCCTGAGAGGCGACTGTCAGGGCATCCCGTGCAAACGCATCTAAGTCTTCTTGGGTTTCACCATCGACCACCACACATTGGTTGTGTTCGAGTGCAGCTAGGCGATCGCGCACTCCGTTGCGCAAGTCCTCCAGCACGATGCGCTCTACGTTATCGGCCATAATGCGCCCGTGGGTTTTCTCCTCAACATATTCCGGCAGGTAGCTGTAGCTGTAAGCAAACACTGAGTCATTGGCAAACTCAGTCTCGTGAACGGGCACGGCCGAACCATCTGACATCAGGTAGTGGACGCTATCGCGGGTGAAACGCCCTCCCTCGAAGAAGGCAGGCACCAGAAAATGTGCGTCAAACGGACCGATTTCATCCGAGATGACATCGGTTTCGATGGGATAGTGGCCGCGCAACGTGGAATCGGAGCGGCTGACCACCATGAAGTCTTCAACCCCTTCTGCGGCGATCGCCTCTTGCAGGCGGATGCAAACGTCTCGAGTGACCGATGCGGCCTGGCCGGGCGTGAGCGATCGCGTGTTGGTGAGGACAAAAAAGAGAGGGGATTCATCCCGCAATCCCATGCGTAGGGTTTCCACGTCCCAGCGCATCAGCAGGAGGCATCCGTGTACCGTTTGGGAGCCGGTGGGGTCATCATCCAAGACGACAATCTTAGGGCGGGCAGTCATGATGTCCGGTAATAAGGGGATTGAACTGGAGGGGTGTGAATCGTCAGTCGGTTCGGTCGTGGCGATCGCTTCACTGCACTCTCATTCACAGTGATTGTAGGGTCAGTACCCAAATTCGGGTCAGCCACCTCAATAATTGCAAAGGGCTGGATTGTCTCTCTGTGCACCTGCTACTAGCAGGATTAGGCTAGAGAGTGTTGCTAGCCTTTTGTCAGGTTGACGTTGACGTATGCCGTCAATCTCTTCGAGCGCTGCAGTCAGCTGAAAGTGGTTTGTCAGACTGACGTTGACCGATACCGATCGTCCTTGAGGACGCTACGTTCAACTTGATAGCCCCGGCAACTCTCTCTTTCATGCGTTGATAGCTCAGCCCCGCGCATTCGCGTCTCTACCAACCGAGATCCTGTCTCCGTCCTATTTGCAAGTCTCATCATGCTTACCCCTTACGTTCGCAGACCCGTTGAGTTGGGACGATTGGCGATCGCCTTACTCTGTATGGTTTCGCTATTCCTTGGGGGGTGTAGCTTACTACCTCAAGCCTCTACGAGTGATGGCATTTATTCCACACGAACCGTTCACGATCCCGATGGCATCGGTAAGTTCTACATGGGGCGTGAAATCGCGCAAGTGATGGGGCACCAGGGGGCCTATTGGCTAGAGCGCTCTAGTCGCATTTGGGAAGAGAAGACACTATGGGCGATCGCTGCACTTGACCTGCAACCCGGTGAGGTGGTGGCGGATATTGGAGCAGGCACTGGATTTCTCAGCTTTCGTATCGCCGAGCGTTATCCCGACAGTCCGATTTATGCAGTGGACGTGCAGCCGGAAATGTTGGATATTCTGCAGGAGCGTTCCGAGGATTTAGCCACCCATCAGGTAATGCCGATGCTGGGCAGCGAAACAGCGGTTAACTTGCCCGACAACAGCGTGGATATGGCTGTCATGCTGGATGCCTATCACGAGTTTGCCTATCCGCGAGAACTGATGGAATCCCTCACCCATGCCCTCAAGCCCAATGGCAGAGCTGTTTTGGTGGAATACCGCAAAGAAAATCCGCTGATTCCCATCAAGCCCGCCCATAAGATGTCTCAACGCCAGGCCAGAAAAGAGTTGCGAGCTGTTGGGTTGCAGTGGAGAGAAACCAAAGACCTACTGCCCCAACAACATTTGATGGTGTTTGACTGTATGCCAGGGGTGTGCGGAGCTTCGAGTGGTGCGGCCTCTTGAGTTGAGGAGCGAACTCAGATCGACCAATTAATGCTTAGTCAATTAACGCTTAGCCAATTCCGGTTCGCGTAGAAACTGACATGTTGCGGCTGAGACTAAATCGCAGGCAGCCCCCCCCGGTTGTGGGATGGTTGCGAGCCGAGATTTGCCCTCCGTGAACTTCGACGATTTGCTTGGCGATCGCCAGCCCCAGCCCCGAGCCCCCTTGACTGCGGGCACGAGCGGCATCGGTACGGTAAAACCGCTCGAAAATACGCTCGAGCGCTTCGGGCGTGAACCCCGAGCCGCGATCGCAGATCTCGATGACAATCTCCTCTTCACCCGCTTCAATCGCCACAAAAATTTCGGTATCGACAGGGCTGTATTTTATGGCGTTATCCAGCACATTCAGGAACAGTCTGTGAATGCGAGAGCGATCACCACAAAAATCAAAACTGCGAGGGCCACTGTAGTCTAACGTTTGGCGCTTTTCCCCCGATAGGGGTTCAAGGCTTCTCCAAGCGGCGAAAGCGGCCTCGACTAAATCAAGATTGGTGACCTGCAGGGCACTAGAGGTTTGCAAGTCAAGGCGGCTGAGTTCTAGCAAATCTTGCACCAGATCGCTGAGACGCAGAATTTCGTTTAGCAGGCGATCGACCCATTTGCGTAGCGAGGGATCGACCCGTTGCTGCAGGGTTTCGGCCACCAATCGAATCGAGGTAAGGGGAGTTTTCAGCTCGTGAGCTACATCCGAGGCCCAACGATTGCGCTGCTGAGCGAGGTCGGTAGTTTCTCGTCGGTCTTCGATCAATACACCCACCTGTCCTCCCGATAGAGGCACCCCCCATCCCCTCAATGGGATGGGCTTACTCCTGCCATCGGGAGGATAAAACAACCAATCTCGCATTTCGGGTTGAGCCACGACCATCGGTTGAGGCTGCCCCTGCGGCTCGACAGGGGGGGAGGAAAAACGCGAGTTTTGGCGATCGAAGGACTCCGAGCTGGCTTGAACATCTGGCGGTGTCTCTGTTTCTGCTTCTAGACCTTTAACTCGAGTGGTTTGAACCAACAGGTCGAGATCGTAGGAGCGCACCCACTCCAGCAGCACTTTGCCATCATTGGGTTGCCAATCCGAAATATTAAATAGGTCTTTGGCCGCTGGATTGCACTGTAGCAGCCGATTGTAGCGATCGAGCTGAATGAATCCCAAGGGAAGTGACTGCTGTAGCTTGATCGAGTTACCCAGACGGTCATCCAACTGTTCTTGCCTGGCTTTATCGTGCTGAAACCGCTCTACTGCTACGTTCAGTTTTTGCTGCAACACTTGACCTGTCTCAACAAATGGGCCGGAAACCCCTAATTTCTGCAGCAACGGTTTTGTACTGTCCAACAGCTGTCTACGCCACCAAACATGGAATGCGAGGCCGAGTCCCAAGCCCAGGAGCACCAACGCGATTTCTGCCATATTGTCTTCTTTTGTTCCTCTACACCGTCACCCAAAATCCTACGGCTCATATACGAATCACGACCTCAGAAATGAGTCCTCACTGCTCATCACTATTATTCACGGCAGAGAAAGCAGCATTAGCTAGTATTTGAGCTTCAGGTTGTCTTCTGTCGTATCCGTGCCAAAGGTAAACTAGTGATAACAACGCTGATTGACCGCCATCTTTCGCTGCGCTAGAAACGGTTGCACCTCGCTTGTATGACCTCACTGGTTCTCAGTTCTGCTCGCCACAGCTACAAGCTGTACCAGCGAGATCCCGACCAACCTACGTTGGTGTTTGTGCATGGGTGGATGCTCAGTCGTCACTATTGGCAACCCTTGTGCGATCGCCTCTCCCCTTACAATTGCTTGACGTACGATTTGCGTGGATTTGGTGATTCAGCCGCCGGTAATGACACCCGTTATGACTTAATCAGCTATGCGCGCGATTTGCTAGAGCTAATCGACAGTTTGGAATTAACGCGGGTGTGGCTGGTTGGGCACTCGATGGGGGGCAGCATTGCATTGTGGGCGGCGAATTTAGCCCCGGAACGGGTGGACGGGGTATTCTGCGTCAATGCTGGTGGCGGAATTTACCTCAAAGAAGAATTCGAACGGTTTCGAGCGGCAGGCCAGCAGATCGTCAAGCTGCGACCCAGTTGGCTAGCCCAGCTTCCTGGCTTGGCGTGGTACTTTTGTCGGGATAATGTGGTTAGTCCGCTAGATAAAGATTGGGGCAAACGCCGCTTGATTGATTTCGTAGCGGCAGACGCGGCAGCCGCTCGCGGATCGCTGCTGGAGTCCACCACAGAAGCAGAAGTGCACCAACTCCCTCAAATTGTGCAGCGTCTAACTCAGCCTGCTTATTTTTTTGCGGGGGCCAACGACACAGTGATGGAACCCAAGTACGTCCACCATTTGGCTAGCTTTCATCCCAGCTATCGAACCGAGAACATTGTGTTCGAACTTCCTGAATGCGGTCATCTCGGCATGCTGGAACAAACGGGGGCGATCGCAAACCGTATACTGTCTCTCTTGGCTGCAGCCCCAGCCCATTCCGCCTAAGTGGGGCTGCTCTGCATGAACGTTACGTGTCTCGATCATTTTGTCTTGACCGTGCGAGATATCGCGGTCACCTGCCGGTTCTACGAGCGGGTGCTGGGGATGACCGCTACGTCCTTTACCACGAATCGAACAGCACTCATCTTTGGCACGCAAAAGATAAATTTGCATCCCGCTGCATCTCCGTTTCCTCCAGCCGCAACAGTACCCACTCCTGGTTCAGCCGATCTGTGTTTTCTGACGGACGTACCGTTAGAGCGAGTAATGACTCATTTTCAAGCTTGTAAAGTCCCTGTTGAACTCGGCCCCATCGATCGGACTGGGGCAATCGGTCCCATTCGGTCTGTTTACATCCGCGATCCGGATGGCAATCTCCTGGAAGTGGCCAATGCCGTGCGCTAATTTTGACTGCGTACGAAAATCCTGACGCCATTCACACAAGTGCGATCGGGCAGTAATACTGCGTAAAGCAAATGGCCCGCAAACCTCGAATAGGCTGCTGCTCCAATTGATTAGAACAACTGACTTACTTGTGTCCCAACAAGCTGAACAGTGCCGGAGGCACTCATATTCGCAGCACTCTTGCAGAATTGATGGGCTCGAAAAGTCGCGATCACTATGCGTAAGGGATGAACTCTTTCACAACAGCTAACAGCTCTGATGAGTTGATTGGCTTAGTAAGATATTTATCTGTGCCGGCAAATCGTCCTTTGACCTTGTCAAACATCGTGTCTTTTGCCGTGAGCATTACGATAGGCAGCGTCTTAAATTTGCCAATATTACGAATGGTTTTGCACAATTCGTAGCCATCAATCTCGGGCATAGTCACATCTAGCAGCAACAGCGAGATCGAGTGTTTGTTGATGATATTCAATGCATCCACGGCGTTGCTTGCAAGCAATAACTCGTAGCGCTCGCTCAAAACCCGCTTGATCATGGTCTGAACAATCGGGCTATCGTCAACGCTCAGAATAATGGGCTTCCCAGGCGTGTCGGAGATGACGATATTTTCTGTCGCTGGTGGGGAGGTGGTGGGGGCTGAAGACACGGTAGCGGAGTTGACTGGAGACTGACTGGCTGGCGACTGAGAACCGGGAGAGGGGGTCGATTTCCTGGCGGTGGCGAGACTGGGGAGTCCCACTAGCTCTATCTGTCCGGCTTGTCTCCAGGCCGCACAATATTTGGCCAGACTGAGGGCATCAATATGCAGGAGCTCGGCAATTTCAGAGAGCGATCGCTGACCGTTCAGTAACGGCCGCACTTTCTGAAACTCCGGCTGCTGCACAGCACGAGCCGCAGATTCGTTCACCGTTGGAACCGAGTCGACACTGGGAATCAAGGAGCGCAACTGTCCCCATCGTCTCTGTCGTTCGTCCAGTTTCTCTTGAACTCGCGTCCAGCGCAGCGGTCTCTTCTCTACTTGGTAAGAGAGATCGAAATTGATGCTGGGCTGAGCTACCAACTTCCCGGAATAAGGGGCTAGTTGTTCGAGAATCATCAGAGTATCGAAGAACGCAACCTTCTCGACATCTCCCCACTCGAAAATACTCATGCGAGTGAGCAAATCAACTAGCTCATGGATCGAGCTATCGTTTTCCCACCGTTCCGCTGCAAGCTTGATACCAATATCAATATTCGAGACATTTAATCGTCTCCCTACGCTAATAACAAACTCTTCCGGGGACGGAATTTGCGAACAGCCATAGGTAAGAGCCCCTTGCTCAAATATCAGAAATTTCGTTCGCGCCTGAGACCGTGCAGGCATATCTACTGTGGCGCTAAATACACCACCGAGCCCCTTCGATCTGATGAGTTCTAATGTATTGACAAATCCACCAGCATCAAACTCGAAAGTCGCTTGATTCGAATCTGGGTCGGAGAATGAAGAAGTCATGCGTATACAATCAAACGGTATAGAAGAGGCAAACCTTGGTACGGGTGGCGCAAGCATTGAGTTGCCGACTCAAGAACAATGAGGCCGCTTCTACGCCACGTCCGAAAAATCTCATCCTGTCCAACACATTCATGCTGCTGTCAGGGCAATGATAAACCACTCCAACATGATGCTACCCACACATAGCAGAAAGTCGACGCCTTGTCGTTACTCCTATATCCAGTGGGCTCACCAACCATGAAGACGCAATAAGTTGGGAACTATACAACCCATTTTCATCGCAATTTGCTTCTCGAAATGGGCTGCTTGGATTGGCCGCTGTGGGCACTGACCATGAAATCGGTTCTTTGGGGGCAGCTCGTGAGTTTTAGCGAGCCTACACTTCGTCAATCCGAGCAGGATCGAAGGGGTCGACACAACAGAGAGAAACCTTCTTACACAGCTGTAGTTGTATATATTGCCGGTAGTGTTAACGGGAGCAGTTGTTGACAACAAAAAATTTTATGGGTGGCTTGGCCGTGTTAGGCCAATTTCCCAGGTGTCTTACGGAGACGCATAGTCATGCAACACTCACTAGAACTACCTAGACATTGACGCCAATCAATCTAGAGCCCGCTGCCTTTCGTCGATACTTTATGGTATCAATGTCCATGGAACATGAATGTCGCATTCGACTCCACCTTCACGGGTGGAGTCTTTTCTTGTCCGATCGCACACTGCCTATCGAACTTAGGTTGCAGTGACATGTGGCGAGTGGGGACTCGATGGCAGTCGCAAAAAATGATAATGATTCTCAAAGTCGCTTTTGAACAGTACAATCGTTCCTATTTGACGGGATTAGCGTTCGATGGACATTCGCATGAAGGTTGCTGTCAGGTGGGGAGTTCTGACTCTAACTGCGCTCCCGCTGGCCTGTGGGACTCCTGGTGGAACTCCTGATGGTTCTGGTCAGGAGTCGGGGCTGCCTTCTGTGGTGGCAACAACCAACATCATTTGCGATCTGACACGGCAGCTTGCAGGTGCTGACGTTGAACTAACCTGCCTGCTCGATCCCGGTCAAGATCCCCATACTTACCAACCCACTCCGGGCGATCGCGCCGCTATTGACGATGCAGACTTAGTTCTCTACAGCGGTTACAACTTAGTGCCCGAAATTGAGCAACTCGTAGCAGCATCCACGAGCCCGACCCCGAGAGTCGCGATTTTCGAAGTAGCTGTTCCGATACCCCTGGAAGTTGTCGGCGATCGCCACTCGGAGACTGACGACGCTTTCCATAGCAATGAAGCTCACAATGACCACGAGGATAGTCACGAAGACGAGCATGGCGACAGCCATGAGGACGAGCATGGTCATGATGAACATGACGACAGTCACGAGGACGAGCATGGCAACAGCCATGAGGACGAGCATGGCCATGATGAGCATGACGACAGCCACGAGGATGGTCACGACAATGGCCACGAGGCTAGCCACGAAGACGAGCATGGAGATAGCCACGCTCACAGCCACAACGAATCGGGAATCGATCCGCATGTGTGGCACAGTGCGGCCAATGGAGCAAGCATTGTCGAAGCGATCGCAACTGAGCTGAGCAAAGTAGCTCCCGAACAGGCAGAGACGATAGACACCAACGCCCAGCAGTTGGTTGATGAGTTTACCGCTCTGCACGACTGGATTTTGCTCCAAGTGGCAACGGTTCCTGAAGACACCCGAAAGCTGGTGACCACCCACGACGCCTTCGCCTACTTTGCTGATGCCTACGGCTTTGAGGTGGCAGGTGCATTGGGTGGAATAAGCCCTGACGAAACACCCTCTGCAGCCCGCGTGGCCGAATTAGTTGACTTGGTCAACGCTTCTGGGGTGACCGCTGTCTTTGCGGAAACCACAACCAACCGCAACACCATGGAAGTAATCGCTCGCGATGCCGGAGTAACGCTTCCCTCTCAATCGTTGTTCGTTGATGGACCGGGCGGAGACGACTCTTCCGTTTCGACTTACCAGCAAATGCTGCAGGAGAATACCTGCACCATCGTCACGGGGTTGGGGGGAGAGTGCCAACGGTAAGCATATTGGTTGTCAGGCTTGCGTTGAAGGATGCTGTCAATCGTCAAATGCATTGCAGCAAGCCTGAGAGAGAGAGTAATCTCCCATCCCCTCTTTAGTGATTTGTCAGGCTTGCTTTGAGGGAGACTATCAATCACCGAAAGCATTACAGCAAGCCTGAGAGAAAGCGATCGCCCATCCCCTCTATGCCGACAGAGTGCTACTTCGCTCTGTCTCCCCTTAGATAGGCTCCAATCCCGCTCATCTCGATTCCAGCCAGTGTGACGAGTAGCGCCAGCCAACCAACCAATCCCGCCAGGGGGTTTCCGTCTATGCCCGTAATCCAAGCTGGGACAGCCGATGTGTAGGTGACCCAGTCAGCGATGTTGACAATAGAAATCGCTAGCACCCAGCCGATATGCAAACCGATCGATAATCCCAGGCGATCGCCCGTACGATATTTCGCTCGCACTAGGATCGTTCCGACTCCTACGAGTCCGATTAACTGCGGCCCCCATTGATGCACAACGGCAAAGATCGCCGTAGTCAGGGCTGCGGCCAGCCATGCAGGATAGTCCCGCCGCAACTCTTCCAGCAACCATCCGCGAAACAGCAGCTCCTCTGCCAACCCAATAGCAACTGCAGTAGCAAGCGCATTGGCAACGGCCATCATCAACGTTACAGGCGCTACGGACTGCCACACCAGCCACCCCACAGCCGCCTCAGCCATTAGCGGAGCAAATCCCCCTAGCGTGGCAATGACAGCACCAAACGCAAGCTCTCGTCGAAACGATCGATCCCAGCTCAATCCTAGCGATCGGTAGGGATGCTGTTGGCCGTGTACCCATCTCCCCCATGCGGCAAATGCTGCCACCACCATTAGGTAGAGGCAAATAATGACAGCCAGGTCGGGTAGCTTCAGGAGATTCGCTAACACCCACCACAGCACCAGAAACGGCACTACGAATATGGGAATGCGCAGCCATGCCGGACGAGAGCGAATCGAGATCGCCCATCTGGGTGCCTCAGGTCTGTGGGGGGGGGCAGGGCTGTGGGAAGTTGCGGGCAATCCTAATCTCGGCAATAGACGGGAATATCTTGTCGGCGGGGGCCGGACGCTAGTGCTCTATCAAGGTTAAAAAAGGGATTCCCTCTCCCTGCCAGGCTGACTGCAACGTATGTGCGGAGAGTCAGTATCCCCAAAGGTAAGCCTGACAAGACACTAGGTTTGGTTAGCAGTCCGGCTCGATCGAACTGGTTAAACCGTGCATTTGGAGCTGCTCTTTGTAAAACTCCGCATGCTCCTGCGGCACCACAATGACGAGTGCAAGGCCGTTCACATGAGCTTCCATCATCACATCGCGAGCTTGTGGCGGCTGCATGGCCGGAATTGTTTTCACCAACACTTCGATGACGTACTCCATCGAGTTGAAATCATCGTTGTGCAACATCACCCGATACATTGGCATCGGCTTCCGGGCGGTTGAGCTTTTCGGCTTGACCTCCGCGAATACCATGACTGGTCGCTCCGTAGTAAAAAACTTCTAAAAGGCGGTGGAATTCTACGTACATTCTGCGAACTTCTTCAACATGTTGCAAGCGGAACGGCTACCGCCCTACAACTTGAAAAAGCTCGACAAAGAAAAACACCAGTGGTGCGGTAAAAACGTAGCTGTCTCCCCGATCCAAGATACCGCCATGTCCGGGAATCAGATCGCCGGAATCTTTTACCCCTGCATTGCGCTTCATCAAGGACTCCGTAAGATCTCCCAACAACCCAGTAATTCCGATCAGCAATCCCAACGCAATTCCGGTCCACGGCCATCCATACCAATCCAGCCACCATGCCCCAACTGTGGCAATCGCAACGCTGCCGACAATGCCGGCGATCGAGCCTTCTACCGTTTTCTTGGGGCTGATAATCGATAGCTGCGTTTTGCCAAACTGTTTGCCCATGAAATACGCGCCAATATCTGCCGCCCAGATACAGGCAAACGCCATCAAGCCTAGTTTTAAGCCATTGGAATGAGCCCGCACTAAAATCCAGAAACTAGGCAGGTAAGCACAGTAGAACAGCCCCAAAATTGATGTCGCAATGTCGTTGATGGTAGCGACCTTAGGTTTAAAGAGAAGATAGAAACAAATGCACGTGCCGGCCAGCGTGAAGCACAATCCCGCCCACTCCGGCCGCAGCTGTTGAATTAGTACGAGGCCTTGGCTGGTGACAATAGTCGTACGCATGGCAGGGGCAGCCCCCGTGGCCCGCACCAATCGGAAAAACTCTAACTGTGCCAGCAGCACAATAACCGCAATCATGACGGTAAAGTACCAGCCTCCTAGAAACGAGACCGTTAGCGCCATGGCGATCGCGACAACCGCACTCAGCAGGCGGAGCTTGAGCTTCTCTCTCACACCCACCACACTCCTTGGGGGGCTGGCCAGATATCAGGTTGGTACAAGTAGCCGTCCAGTATGAGTTGCGATCTTTAAGTGTAGCCGAGTCACCAATTTAGTCTGCGCAGGAATGCCGCAACTGCAGCAAGGAAGTCTCTGAATGGGCACTATCTCCATCACAGATGGGGTTTGAGAAGGGATATGGGGATTGAATCAGTGCTTTTCGGCTCAAAACGATACGATTAGCCCTCCAAACAATGGCTTTGCAGTATATGTCAGACAAATAAGCTACAAACATAAACTGCTGTTAGATTTTCAACTCCAACAAATAATTCACAAAAAAACCTCAAAATCGGCTCAACCTCCAATTGTGAGTAGCAAAATACTCATAATTGAGAACACTTACGTATATATTATCTGTTGTCACTCCCTGGCAGCAAGCATGAACGATAGCGCGAGATTGTACTTTGTCTCTCCGGATCTACTAGCCATTCAAATAGATGCAGGCTCCGTGCAGTTGGGACTGGGAGTGGAGCCCGACACCTTTACTGGAGAACAGTTCGAGCCAGGTGTTCTCCTAAATGCCGCTAACTATGCAATTTCGTCATCCACCGATCCATTGTTTGCCACGGAGATCGGCCTAGAGGGAGCCCAGCTTTATCTCAAAACAGAAACCACAGATGTTGCCTTTCTCGATCGCAACGATCGCTTTAATCCCAGTCAGCTTGAATGGGCTCAGCAATACACGGTATACGTTCAACTGCCCGACGGTACGTCACTAACCCGAGGGGATACCTACACCATTGACTTCACTGGAGAGTTGGAATCGGGCATCCGTGACATCCAAGGATTTGAATACAATCCGGAACAATTTGTCAGTGAAGCGATCCATGTTGCCCAAATCGGATACGACCCGGACGACCCCAAAATCGCCTTCCTCTCCGAATGGCTGGGGCAAACCGCCAGCAGAGAGAGTTCCCCATCCCCAGATTACTTCCAGGAGGGGTTGCGGTTCTGGATTGTGGATGCGGCCACCGGACAGCGGGTGGAAGATGACAGTGTTGTGCGAGAGACTACCCTGTCGCTAGAGGCCGGTACGGATGAAGACGTTCGCAGCGGATTTCAAAATTACAGCCGCACCAATGTGTTTTCGCTAGAGTTCAGCGATTTTCAGCAAGAGGGAAGGTACTACATCGAAGTGGATGGCGTGGGCCGCTCCTTCGAGTTTGAGATTGCCGAGAATACCTGGGAGCGTGCCTTTCAGATTTCCATGCAGGGGTTGTACAACCAGCGGAGTGGAACGGCCATTGGCGGGCCGTATTCCGAGACCGAATACCTGCGATCGTTTCACCCTGACGACGGGGTGCTGATTTTCCCCACCGATAGCCTCACAACAACGGTTGATGGCCAGCCGGTTAGCGTAGAAGAGGTGCAACTGATCGATACCCGAGAAGGATTTGACTTTAGGAGAGAGAGGTTCAGAGATGCCTTTGACAGATATTCCGAGGCATTCGACCTGAATGGCAATGGACGGATCGCCAATGACGAACTCAGCCAATTTATTCAGCCATTAGATGATGCCTGGGGGGGCTACAAAGACGCCGGTGACTGGGATCGCCGCATTCAGCATCTGTTTGGAACGAGACAGCACCTGGGGTTGTTGGCGCAATTCCCCGACTACTTTGAGAGCATCGATCTCAATATCCCCGACACCCTCGACAGCTTCCCCACCCTCGACAGCCTCGAAACGGCAGTTCCATCCAACGGCATCCCAGACATCCTTGATGAATCCCTGTGGGGCCTTGACTTTTTCCGACGCTTGCAAACGAGCGATGGAGGAATTCGCGGCGGCATTGAGTCGGCAAGAGCGCCAATCGCGGGGGAAACCAGTTGGGAGGAATCCCAGACAGTATTTGCCTACGCCCCCGATCCGTGGTCGTCCTATATTTATGCAGGAGTTGCCGCCCGTGCCGCCCGTTTATTAGGGCAATACGATGCCGCGCTCGCCACCCAGTATCGCGACAGTGCTCTTCGAGCGATGAATTGGGCAGAGGCTGAGCTTCCTACCGATGACTCCTACGATGTGCGACAAATTGACGACGAGCGCAATCTAGCAGCATTAGAACTGTACCTACTGACCGAAGATCCGGTCTGGCACCAGTTGTTTTTGGAGACGACCGTGTTTGCAGGGGGGCAATGCGGCCTCGGTCAACCCTGTAATGACACGTTCAAAAACGGCTCTCACGACCAGCGAGAAGCCGCTCAGCTTTACGCTCGGGCTCCTCAAGACTTAACGGATGCAACCACGCAATCCAATACGATCGCTGCCCTGTTGCGAGCGGCAGATAACAGCCTTGCCGTCCAGAATGGCGGACTTGTGACACTCGAGGGCCGTCCGCTAACCGGTACGCAAGCGGGAACAGCCTTTAACCAAACTCGGGTGAACACTCCTTTTATGCCGCTGTCTCCGGGGCAGTTGGGCACTCCACAAATGGACGATCTGCTGGCTGCGTATGGCATCACGGGCGATCGCCAATATCTGGATGGAGCCGTCAAAGGCAGCCATTTTTCAGCCGGGGCCAATCCCTCCAATACGGTATTTACCTCGGGGCTAGTGGATGCTGGATTGGCTCAGCGAGAGCCGGTGAACACCTTCGTGATTGATGCTCGCTCCACCGGTCAAAGCACGCCCGCCGGTATCACTGCCTACGGGCCGATTGACTCGCAATTTGGATTCAATCAGGCACAACGGGATTTATATGGACAACGCAGCTTTCCCTTCCCCACTGCTTGGCCTGTTTACGAAAACTACTTCGATAATTACTGGAATTTTGAACAGGCTGAATTCACCATTCATCAGTCGATCTCCCCAACTGCGTTTACGTGGGGATATCTAGCCGCCAGTGACTCGATCGCTCCGCCGATCGTCACGACTCCTATCCCGAACCAAGTCTTGGAGGATGGCAGCAGCGTTAATTTAGACATTTCCGGTAACTTCAGCGATCGCGATGGCAGTATTGTCAGTTACTTCGCACTGGGACTGCCGTCTGGATTGAGTATCGATCGCTCATCAGGGGGTATCAGTGGCACCTTGGCTGCCGATGCCTCTCTAGAGCCTGGCGTTGTGAATCCTGCCAATCAGGGGTCAAGGGACTACAGCATTCGTGTGATTGCCACAGATGATGACGGGGCCAACATCTCTCAAGTGTTCACGCTGAGCGCAGTGAATGTCGATCCGGTAGCCAACGACGATCGCTTCAGCACGGATGAGGAGACGCCAGTTAACGGTAACGTTTTGGAAGGCTTGGGAGCCGATCTCGATGGCTCGCCCGACGGTGATGTGTTATCCGTTATCAACCAAACGAATCCCAGTAATGGCTCCGTCACCCTGGATGCCAATGGTGACTTTACCTACACCCCCGATGCCGGTTTTGTTGGTACGGACTCCTTCCGCTACACCGTCTCTGATGGAAATGGTGGTAGCGACACCGCTGTTGTCACGATTGTGGTGAGTCCTCCGAACACTCTGCCCGATGCTGTTGACGATGCAGCCAGCACTGATGAAGACGCGGCGGTTTCCGGCAACGTGCTGGATGGGTCTAACGGCGGATTGGACACCGATCTCGACGGAGACACGCTGGCCGTCATTGAGAATACCGACCCTGCCAATGGCTCTGTCACCCTGGGTTCTGAGGGAAGCTTCACTTACACTCCCAATCCCGATTTCAACGGTACAGACTCGTTCACTTATACGGTGTCGGACGGCAACGGAGGCACCGATTCCGCTACTGTCACCATTACTGTCGGAGCCACAAACGACAATCCTGATGCTGTTGACGATGTGACCAGCACCGACGAGGATACCGCCGTAACCGGCAATGTTTTAGATGGCACGAATGGTGGTTTAGATACGGATCTGGATGGGGACACGTTGACGGTCGTATCCAACACCAACCCAACCAATGGAACAGTCACGATTAATGCGACCGGCGAGTTTACCTACACGCCGAATGCAGACTTTAACGGCACCGATTCATTCACGTACACCATTTCAGATGGAAATGGCACCGATACGGCAACCGTCTCGATCACTGTGGGAGCCACCAACGACCTCCCAGTAGCGGCAGATGACACAACCACTACCGATGAAGATGTGGCAGTCACAGGTAACGTGCTAGATGGCTCAAACGGTGGCCGAGATACGGATCGGGATGGGGATACTCTGACGGTTATCGCCAACACCGTCCCCAGCAATGGCATGGTGACAGTGGAAGCCAATGGAGAGTTTACTTATACCCCCGACGCCAACTTCAACGGCAGCGACTCGTTTACCTACACTGTCTCCGACGGCAATGGCGGTACCGACACAGCCACTGTTTCTGTCACCGTTAATCCCACCAGCAATAGTGCGATCTATCTAAGCTTTGCCCAAGATGGCTCAATCGGAGACCTCTCCTTCAACGATGAAGACATCCTCTTGTACGACCCCAGTAGCGGAGAGTATGAACTGTATGCTGACTTGTCGGATGTGGGGGGCACTGGCGACATAGATGCAGTGCATGTGGCGGACGATGGCAGTGTGTTACTGAGCTTTGAATCACCAATCTCGCTCTCTGGGTTGGGGACTGTAGATGACAGCGATATCGTCCGATTTGCCCCTACATCCACCGGAGCCGACACCGCCGGAACCTTGGAACTAGTCTTTGACGGCTCAGATGTGGGGCTGACAACCAGTAGTGAGGATATCGATAGTGTTGCTCTGACTCCAGATGGAGACTTAATTATCAGTGTCAAAGGGTTCTTTGATGCTGGTGGAGTTTCCGGTCGAGATGAGGACTTGCTCCGGTTCGAAGCGAGCAGTTTGGGAGGGAATACCAGCGGCAATTTATCGCTGTATTTTGACGGGTCTGATGTCGGTTTAAGTGATGGGAACTCTGAAGATGTGGAGGGGGTTTCAGTCGACCCCAACGGCGCTCTATTCCTGAACACCTTAGGAAACGTCTCTGTTCCTGGACTGAGTGGCGATGCTACCGATATTTCCATCTTTGACAGTAGTTCGCTGGGGAATGGCACCAGTGGAACGTTTAGTCAGTTTTTCGACGGATCAGCCAACGGACTTGCCGGTCTAAGATTGGACGGTATTTCAGTCAGTAACGGCAACAGCCCGACTGGGGACACGACTCCCCCTACGATCTCTAGCATCACCCCTGCAGATGATTCGACGAACGTTGCTGTTGACAGTAATCTACAAATCCAGTTCAGTGAAGTGGTTCAGGCCGGAACGGGAGAGATTACGCTCAGACGTCTGTCTGACAACAGCAAGATTGAGACGATTGGTGTGAATTCGACTCAAGTGACGATTTCGGGCTCCACCGTAACCATCGACCCCAGTGATGATTTGGATGTTGGTACTGGAGTGTATGTGGAAATAGACGCCGGTGTATTTGAAGATGGAGCGGGCAATGGGTTTGCAGGGATTAGCGACAACAGTAGCTGGAATTTCACTACGGCAGCTCCACCGACGGGGTTGGACAACTTGGTCTTTGTCAGCTCTAGCCTAGATGGAACTGTTGATGGAGTGTCCTACAGCAATGAAGACGTCCTGGCTTACAACCCAGTAACTGGAGAGTGGCAGCAATATTTCGATGGTTCTGATGTGGGACTCACGGGCGAAGTTGATGCTGTGCACGTGGCGGATGACGGGAGTCTGCTACTGAGCCTGGGCTCACCTGCTACGGTCTCGGGGTTGGGAACTGTTGACGATAGCGATATTATCCGGTTTATCCCCACATCCACCGGAGACAACACAGCCGGGACCTTTGAACGAGTCTTTGATGGCTCTGATGTGGGTCTGACGACCAATAATGAGGATATCGATGGTATTGCTCTCACTCCAGATGGAGACTTAATTATTAGTGTGAAAGGGTTCTTTAAGGCTGGTGGCGTTTCCGGTAGAGATGAAGACCTGCTCCGGTTCGAAGCGAACAGTTTGGGAGGGAATACCAGTGGCAATTTATCACTGTATTTCGATGGGTCTGATGTCGGTTTAAGTGGTGGGAACTCTGAGGATGTCGATGGCATCTGGATCGCTCCCGATCGCAACGAGATCGTCCTCAGTACAAATGGCTCCTACACGGTTCCCGGACAAACTGGCGATGGTGATGACCTACTCCAATTTGTTCCCATCTCCCTTGGAAACAAAACCAGCGGTACTTTTGAGGGAACAATCTTCAACGGGACAGAGTTTGGGATTTCAGACATCGACGCGTTCTCTCTCACGACAGTAGGTCAGTAACCACTACTGAAATCGTGGGGTGATTGAAGTAAAGCGGTAACGAAGTGCAATTAGCCTGAAACGTATTCCGTGAGGAAAGCAGTAGCCATACCACTACAGATATTTCAGCTAGAGCAGTGACCGCATCACTGCAAACATCAGCTACGGACAATTCCTGACTGCACCTAGAGTTGAGTGTCTTGGCTGAACTGAAAAACGCTATAGAGCGCACCTCCTGCAACAGTTGCCAGAGCGCCCTACCTACTATGGGGGTTCGATAGTAGAGATTGATGGGGTCGCCCCATCGAGACCGGCAGCCAATAGAATAGTAAGGCTCTTTTTGAGAGACTACCGTGACCGCCTCCAGTCCCGCCTTCAGCCCTGACGATCTGAAAGCTGCCGGAATCACTCCTACCGAATATCAATCCATCGTCGATCGCCTGGGTCGCGATCCCAATCCGAACGAACTGGCCATGTTTGGGGTGATGTGGTCGGAACACTGCTGTTACAAAAACTCTCGGCCGCTGCTAAAGCAGTTTCCCACTACGGGGCCGCGAATTTTGGTAGGACCGGGAGAAAATGCCGGTGTGGTCGATCTGGGAGATGGCGATCGGCTGGCCTTCAAAATTGAGTCCCACAACCACCCGTCCGCCGTCGAACCGTTCCAAGGAGCCGCTACCGGAGTGGGGGGCATTCTGCGTGACATTTTCACCATGGGAGCGCGGCCTATTGCCGTGCTCAACTCCCTCCGATTTGGCCCGCTCGACGATCCCCGCAACCGACGCCTGTTTGCCGGTGTAGTCAGCGGTATTTCCCACTACGGCAACTGTGTCGGCGTGCCCACCGTCGGTGGTGAGGTGGACTTCGAGCCCATTTATTCGGGCAATCCCCTTGTCAACGCGATGGCTCTGGGCCTGATGGAAACCGACGAGATTGTGAAATCTGGTGCAGCAGGCTTCGGCAACCCGGTGCTGTACGTGGGGTCTACCACCGGGCGCGACGGCATGGGAGGCGCGAGTTTTGCCAGTGCCGAGTTAACCGACGAGTCAGAGCAAGACAGGCCAGCGGTACAGGTGGGAGATCCCTTTTTAGAGAAATCCTTGATCGAAGCCTGCTTGGAAGCCTTCCAGACAGGGGCGGTTGTGGCGGCCCAAGATATGGGCGCTGCCGGAATTACCTGCTCCACATCCGAGATGGCCTACAGCGGCGGCGTGGGCATTGAGTTTGACCTCGACAAGGTGCCTGTGCGGGAAACGGGGATGCGACCGGATGAGTTTTTGCTGTCCGAATCGCAAGAGCGCATGCTGTTTGTGGTCGATCCCGATCGCACCGACGAACTAATCGAGATTTTCCACCGCTGGGACTTGCACGCCGTAGTCGCTGGCAAGGTCATCGAAGAGCCAATAGTCCGAATTTTCCAACATGGCCAGGTGGTCGCCGAAGTGGCGGCTTCTGCCCTAGCTGACGATACCCCTATCTACGAGCGGGAAATCGTCGATACTCCCGACTACGCGATCGCCGCCCACCAGTGGACGGCCGATCGCTTGCCTGCCGCTACTCCTGAAGGAGTCGACGGACGCAGTTGGAATGACGTATTGCTGCAATTGCTGGACGAGCCGGCGATCGCCTCCAAGCAGTGGGTGTACCGGCAGTATGACCACCAAGTTCAAAACAACACCGTGCTAGTACCGGGGGGAGCGGATGCTGCTGTGGTCAGAATTCGTCCCCAAACCTTTGGCGTCGGCAACGTTGAGGACGTGCCACTATCCGCTAAAGGAGTCGCCGCCGTTGTGGATTGCAAAGGACGCTATGTCTATCTCGATCCTTACGAGGGAGCAAAAGCAGCCGTGGCAGAAGCCGCCCGTAATCTCAGCTGCGTGGGGGCCGAGCCATTGGCGGTGACGGACAATCTCAATTTTGGCAGTCCCGAGAAACCCGTTGGCTACTGGCAGTTGGCAGAATCCTGCCGAGGTATCTCCGATGCCTGCCAGGCGTTGGGCACTCCAGTCACGGGTGGAAACGTGTCTCTCTACAACGAGACCATTGATAGTGACGGAAATCCCTGTTCAATTTATCCCACCCCTGTGGTCGGTATGGTGGGCTTAGTGCCGGACGTGCGCCAGGTGTGCGGCCAAGCATGGGCAACAGCAGGGGATGCTATTTACCTACTCGGCAGCCTTGACTCACTTACTCTAGGTGGAACGTCTTACCTCAGTAGAATCCATTCCACCACTGCGGGCTTGCCCCCTCGTGTCGATCTGGAGCTGGAAGCACGGGTGCAATCCGCCTGTCGTCAAGGGATTCGGCAAGGGTGGATTGCATCGGCACACGATTGCAGCGATGGTGGATTGGCGATCGCTCTAGCAGAGTCCTGTTTGGGGGCTGGCTTGGGGGCCGACATCGCCGTGCCAGAGGGTACCAGAATCGACGAATGCCTGTTCGGAGAAGGGGGAGGGCGGATTATTGTGTCAGTATCTCCTGACAACCAGGCGGTGTTTGAGGATTACCTGCAGGCAAATCTACCGAATGATTGGCGCTGTATCGGCCAGGTTGCGGGAGAGCGATTGGAGATTGAGCTGACGGGCGATCGCCAGAACGGTGCTCCTCTGATTTCACTACCGGTGGAACAGCTCGCCAGTACGTTCAATTCGGCCATTCCCAAGCGCATGCAAGCCTAGTCCTCTACCAAACTTAATCAACACCGTCAGAGTTGCGGCTGCACCAGTGTTGCCTTGACTGATGTCAGACACGCCTCGATCTCCATCCCATCCCGCATGCAACTAACCGCAACGTCGTAAGCCTGTGCTTGCTCCTCCAGCAAACTACGGGCCTGCAACCGAGCCCACCGTTGCATGTATCCGGAATCGAGTGGCTGTCCGCTGCGACGCAGCGTTCCCACTAGTTGCTGCAACTTAAGACGGTCATCCCGATCGCCCATTGTGTCTCCCATCCGCTGCCGCTCGGCCACTCCCCCCGCCATCCACATAATGCTGTAGCGCTCCACATCGCGGCGGGTCATAGAACCACTGTCCAACCACCCTTGCCACACCGAGTCATCCAGCTGAATCCCCCCGTATCCGGGATAGCCCTTGCGAAACGCTTGCCATGGGTCAAGAGCATAATCCAGCACAGGAATATCTAGACAGCAGGCAGCCAGTAGATGTCCGGCCTCGTGATACAGAACTCGCTCTTGGCGAATGTCTGTCCATCCCCACCGTGCTCCCATCAACCCCGTGAATCGCCCCTGCATCGCAACCCGATCGAGCACAACAGCACCAAACAACAGGCTGGTTACTCCCACCGGCACCCATTCGTTATTGCCCAATACAGGAGACAGCAACGCCAAGAGCGACAATCCGAACACAGCGATCGCCAGTCCAGAGGGTTCGGAAGTCTTCATATAACGATAGTCCTTGATGGAAGTTCATACTTGTCGCATCCTTTATGAAATGGGCGTTGTGGGCGCAACATTCCGCATTTTCAGAGACTGAGACTAAAGACATTTTAAAGATTTTGTAAGGGATCGGTAGATTTGCGGGTAACTCTAGAGGCAGAAATTCGTTATCGTACATAGCGATCTTGCATCTTCTTAGACAGGGGTTGTCATAGTTATGTTTTCAACAACACTCGATACGGCCCACCGTCCACCTAGCATTTGGAGTCACGTTTCGCTTGAAGATTGGGGGGATTGGCGTTGGCAGCTCAAGCATCGACTTAACACTCTAGACGACTTACGCCAAGTCATTCACCTCACCCCCGAAGAAGTCCAAGGACTCAGTGCACCCGATCGCTTCCGGGTTGATATCACTCCGTACTATGCAAGCCTGATCGATCCCGACGATCCCAACGGCCCCATCCGTCGCCAAGTTATTCCGACAGGACGAGAATTACAAGCATTTGACGGCATGATGGAGGACAGCCTCTCGGAGGACGAACACAGCCCGGTTCCCGGTTTGGTCCATCGCTATCCCGATCGTGTCTTAATGCTGCTCACCACCCACTGTGCCAGTTACTGCCGATACTGTACTCGCAGCCGTATGGTGGGTGATTTTAGTAAAACTACGCAGAAGCCTGTATTGGAGCAGCAACTTGACTACCTCCGCAATACTCCCCAAATTCGCGACGTCCTGCTCAGTGGAGGGGATCCGCTGACCCTGTCTCCAGCCGTGCTGGAATACACTCTGTCAAGTTTGCGGGAGATCGAGCACATTGAAATTGTGCGCATCGGTAGCCGCGCCCCGGTGTTTATGCCACAACTGGTAACGGACGAGTTGTGCAACATGCTGAAGCAGTACCATCCACTATGGATCAATATTCACGTCAATCACCCCAAAGAAATTACCCCCGAACTCAGTCTCGCGCTCTCCAAATTAGCGAATGCTGGCATTCCGCTAGGCAACCAAAGCGTACTGCTGGCTGGAATCAACGACACTGTTGAGATTCAGCGAGAATTGGTTCACAAGCTGGTGCGCAATCGTGTCCGGCCCTACTATCTCTACCAGTGCGATCTGGTCAAGGGAGCGGGTCATTTCCGCACTACTGTGGCGAAGGGATTAGAGATTATGGAAGGGTTGCGGGGGCACACCAGCGGCTATGCAGTTCCCACCTACGTCATTGATGCACCAGGAGGAGGAGGCAAGATTCCCGTCAGTCCGCAATACCTGATCAGCCAGGGGAGCGGTCGTGTGGTGCTGAGGAACTATGAAGGGTTTATTTCTACGTACGAAGAGCCGACTGACTACGATCCCACGTTGATTGAAAAGGTTCGACCAAAATCGGGAACCGACGCGTCAAGTGCTGAATGCGATCGCCAATCGGGCGTATCGGGATTGCTGCAGGGGCAAGCACGCACCATTAAACCCGAGGGATTCGATCGCACCCACGAACGGACTCGTTGACTATAGCGCTTGCCATTCCAGTTAGGACAGAGGTTTCTATGCAAAGTCAGGGATAGACATAGCTGGAATGTCCGCAGTGCTGTGGCCACTGCTATACAGGGAGAGTGCGCTCTCACATGCCTCTAGAGCACTAAGACGCTAGACAAACGTTCGGATCGCACTGAGCAAGCGATCGATGTCGTCATCCGATGTGAAGTAATGAACGGAGGCTCTGAGCGATTGGGGATCTGCCATCGATCGCACGTAAATGCCGCGTTCTTCTAATAATGTTTCCAATTCCTGCGGATCGCGCTCGGCAACGGTGAATGGGACCAGACCGGTTTGGGGCTGTTGCGGGTTGCAGACGTCAACCCCTGCAATCTCTTGCAGTTCCGACCACAGTCGCTGGCTGGTGCGTATCTGTTGGCGATAGCGCTCCTGGACTGTTCCAAACCGATCGTGTAGTTCGATCGCGGCTTTCAGCCCCAGTCGGAGTGGATACGCTGCTGTGGACACCTCGAAGCACTCTGCTCCTCCCTTGGCATAGGTTTTGCACCATCCGGTAAATGTGGGGCGAATGGCCGCTTGCCCGCGTTCCGATACGTACAGAGCACCGGTTCCTGCTGGCCCGCACAACCACTTGTGGCCGGTAAACGCATAATAATCAACGCCGAGTTCAGGCAGATTGAGAGGCAGAACGCCTGCTGATTGGGCCGCATCCACGTGAACCAGCACATTGCGCTCTTGACACAACTGGGTTAATTCCGCGAGCGGCAACACCGTTCCGGAGTTCCACAGAACATGGCTAATACAAACCATACGTGTAGCGGGCTGCAGATAGTCTGCCAGTGTCTGAACGCAATCTTGGCTGTTACTCAAGGGGCATGTGTCTATTTCAATCCCAAACCGAGCCTGCAGCTCTCGGGCAATTTCCCAGACCCCATAATGTTCGGCATCGGACAGCAATAGGCGATCGCCTGCCCGCCAGTCCAGCCCCCACAATGGGATGTTCATTCCCGCAATCGTACTTTCGGTCAAGGTGATGCGATCGGACGTCGCGCTCAGCAGCGTAGCGAGCGCTTGCCGCAGGGCATCTTGTTCGGACAGCACCCACGAAAAAGCGGCCTTAGAAAATGGCCCGAGCCGATCGCAACTGTCGAAGGCGGTCGCGATCGCGGCTCGGGCGGGTTGAGCCAACGGTCCTTGACCGCCAAAGTTGAGGTAGCTTTTACCCTTCAGGGCGGGAAACTGCTGGCGATGAGTTGCGAGCAAAGACGCTGGTGCTGCTGTCATGCGATGTCAGTAGAGTTAGGGCTTAGAGTATGCCGCTTCACCCTACTGCATGGGGCTCCAGCAAGTAGATAGAGCTTGCTGAAAAAGTCCGATTTCGCCTGAATCCCTTGTACATCAAGAAGCTTTTCAGCCAAGATCGCGTCTCCTGTGCTTAGTGATGAAGAGGAGATGAGGAAGCCGTTTCAGTACAAGCCACTATCTACCAACTCGCGCAAGCTATAGCGTTTGCCATTTCAGTTAGGACAAAAGTCTCTAAGCATAGTCAGGGATGGACATAGTTGAAATGTCCACAGTGGTGTGGCCACAGCGCCATAACAGCACTCGCGCTCTCGGCCACCGTGCCCATGTATCACGTTAATCCAGAACTAGACAGTAGCAATCCAACCAAGCCCCCTCCCGGAACCAGTAACCATGTTGGAATCTTGTATTTCAGAAGTGCGACTAGCGCGATCGCCAGAATCATCCAAACAGCCAGTTGCAACAGTAACGTGGGTTGGTCGAGGGCATTTTGAGCCAGCGGAATCGCCGCTGCTGCGATCGCTCCTAACACAGCCGGGGTTATCCCTTGTAGGAATGCCCGTACGCTTGGATTGCGGCGCAAACGGGCCAAGATGGGCGAGGCTAGCATGATAAATGCAAACGACGGCAGAAAAATGGCAACAGCCGCCACCAGTCCTCCTAACACCCCCGCCACTTTGTAGCCGACAAATGCTGCGGTCAGAACCACTGGACCGGGGCTCAACTGTCCGATCGCCACCCCGTTCAGAAATTCAGTCGTGGTCAGCCAGTGAAGTTTCTCCACCACTTCCGTTTCAATGAACGGAATAATCACCAGTCCACCGCCAAAAATCGAGCTGCCAACCTTGAGAAAAAACAGCACCAGCGGCCAAAAATACGTTCCAATTCGCTCGAATCCCCACAGGCTGGATAGAGTCACCACCTCAGGAGATGCCGTACTTAGCCATACGGAACTCAGTTTTAGCAGAGGAAGGGGAACTCCCGGTACGATACCGAGCGCACGTCTGGGGGGAGAGGGAGCAAACCACCACAAGCCCACTAACCCGGCCACCAATAGCTGCAACAGGATGCTGGGACGAATCAGCACGGTTGTCACAAACACAACCAGGGCGATCGCCCACCGTCCAATCTGTTGACGACGATTCGTCTCTGCCGCCAGCACCGTCTTACGCATCAATTTCCAACAAAATCCCAAAATGAGTGCCACCACCACCGGTGAGACTCCCAGGAAGATGCCTTCCAATTGCGGAGTTTGCTGAAATCGAAAGTATGCCCAAGACAACACAAGCACGATCGCGAATGCTGGCGTGATGAAGCTGAGTCCGGCAACCAAGGCACCGATGGGGCCACCCGCGACGTACCCAATGTAGATTCCCATTTGCGTGGAAGCGGGACCGGGTAACATTTCGCAGATTGCCAACCCTTCCACGAATTGTTCCTGGGTGAGCCACTGTCGTTGGCTGACAACTTCTGCATTTTGCATCGCAATATGCGCTTGGGGCCCGCCAAATCCTACCGTCCCTAAGCGAGAGTAAAGGGCTGCCAGCTCCCACAGCGTCGCCTGTGCTCTTGTGCTCGGTTTGGATGATGTCAGTTTCACAACCTTCCACTCCCTTCGGGCTGGCTATTGCCAGTAGCACTCTCTGCCAGCGTTCTCTCAGCGTATAGTCCTCACCGTCTCTTCCTCTGTTTGCTAGGCAACCCATGTGGCATAGTTTTTACTAAGCATTCTCAGCATCCCGAACGGCATTCTCGATAAACGGGTAACATGGTGGGTCAGCTCTCCCTGCTCAATTCCCCCTACACCTCAAGCAAGCAATACCCAGGTTGAGAGAGGAGTACGTGTAAACTAAGGGTATTCATACGCAATCGTTCTTAATGCCCGCACTAGGGCTCACTTTGAGGGGCAACGTTATGACCACCATTCAAGAAAGAATCCAGGCGGCAACTGAAGAAGCTCGCAAGTTATCCACTGAGTTGGGTGACACCGATCCTAAAGCCCGTGCGGCTTGGGATGCGGTTGAGGAGCTGCAAGCAGAAGCCGGCCACCAAGCCGCCGCACCTCAAAAGAGTGCCCTCGATAAGTTCTGCGAAGAGAACCCCGAGGCTGGCGAATGCCTCATCTATGAAGAGTAGTCTTTGGGTTGGATGCGCTACGGGGCATGTCCAGTTGGTGCTCTTAGCCTAGGGGCTTGTTGAGTCAGGCTTGGCTATTTAAGTTGATTAGATCGTTTCGATCGCAATACGCTCCTGGCGCGCTGCGTCGGGAGCGTTTTTACATGATAGTTTTGCAGCAGCATAGTTCGAAAACAACGAACGCACGTTGATGAAATGTTCTTTCATCAACAACCAGACTGCAGTTGACCCCGGAAATCACTAGAGCAGTGACCGCATCACTGCGGACGTTTCAGTTACGACAATCCCTACCTGCACCTAGAGTTGAATGTCCTGACCGAAATAAAAAACGCTATAGTTGCCTTCTTCGACATAAATATTTGCCGAGTTTTGTGCGCGCCTCCATACCGAAAAAGCGACGATGAGATCGCCGAGCTTTCAACATGAGTTCGACGCCAGTTCAACTGGACAAGTCAATTGACACAGTATCCTCCCAGCCCAACGACGCCAGAAGAGGGGTAATCTCTTGGCCCTTGTTTTCAACGGGGGCGCAGGAGTAGAGATAAGACAGTTCAAACCGGGTTAGTAAAGGGTAAAAAGAAAAGAGAACGCGAACTTGGACTTACTGGCGGCGGCGAATCATTTCGCAGATGCTCTGCCATAAGTCGTCTGACAGCCCGTTTGGTTTCCCCATTCGCTGAATTAGCGTGCGATGTAGAGACAAGTAGTGGAATGCGAGCTTGTGGCGGGGCAAGAGTATGCTGCGGCGATCGCTGTCCGGTCGACTCATCACATCACCAACGTAATAGTCAACCCAGCCACCTTCCTTCTCCTGACGCTGAATAGGAAGGGTAGCTGCCACAGATTTCATCCTTGGGAAAAACAGTAAAGCCAGATTTTCGGGGAACTGGCGAGCCGCAGAAGCAGTGGTAATCATTAGCAACTAACTCTTTCGTGCAAGATAAACCAACAGTGAACGCTGAGTGACGATAATGAAGAGCCTATGAACGGTAGGCACACTACAGAGCCATAACCTCACCAAACCACATCGCATAACCGCTAGCCGCTAATAGGGTGCTTGATGCGAATGATTTTTGATTCATCTAAAATTAGCAGGCATTCTTCTAAATGGCAATAGTTTGCAATAAGGGATAAATAAATGAGTCCTATTGACAGTTGCTGCCGTCCGAACGGTGGCCGATAAACTGTTGGAATAACGCTGGTGCCGCGATGGAAATGTGCTAGTCACAATACGATTCTGTTCGTAAAATCGGGGCGATCGCATTCGAGCCTGATGCCTGTGCCTTCGCTTATTTTGGCGTCCCAATCCCCCGCCCGCCGCAAGCTCTTAGAGGCTGCGGGATTGACGTTTGCTGTGGAGCCGAGCGCGTTCGATGAAGACTCTATTCGGTGCACCGATCCGCAGCGATTGGTGGAAACATTGGCACTGAAAAAGGCAGAGGTAGTCGCGATCAAGCATCCCGAGCCGGTGGTGGTATTGGGGGCAGATTCGCTATTTGTAATGGATGGGGAGATTTACGGCAAGCCCAGAGATGCGGCCGATTCTCTAGAGAGGCTGCAGAAGATGCAGGGCAATATGGGGATTTTGTATACGGGGCATGCGGCGATCGACACTCAGCAGCAGCGGCAGGTCAGTTGTGTGGGCATTACGAAAGTCTATTTTGCGCCGATGTCGCTGGCGGATATTCGTCGCTATATTGCGACCGGCGAGCCGCTGGCCTGTGCCGGAAGTTTTGCGTTGGATGGGTATGGCGGTTTGTTTATCAAGCGGATTGATGGCTGCCACAGCAATGTAATCGGGATTAGTTTGCCGTTAGTGCGGGATATGCTTGACCAGCTTGGATATTCCGTCTCGGAATTGTGGCACGCTTCATGAAGGCATGGCCAAGTATGAGTTCAGCAGCGTCAGTTCTTCTGCTCGATATGGTGCGCAAACTCTGCAGGATTATTCATTCAATCCGTACATTGTGGATAGGCTGTGGGGTGTCCAAGTCGTTGCCCCCACGGCCTCAGTCAAAATTAGCTCGCTTGCAAATGGGTGAAGCACTGCACGATCGCTCAGTTGTCGGTCGCTGCCCCCCACAATGCCCACTTCAGGGTGCAGCCAACTGGTGACTTTTTGTGGTAGCTCTGTTCCATCCCACCACAGCCACTTAACAGATGACAGTTCCGGATGAAGATCGCGCAATTGCTGCAAATCTGGCAGCGGCGAGCCCAGAATTAAGCCGGTTCCTGCAGGGATAGTGAACGAGAGTGCTGTCTCCGCGATTGGTTGCAACACTACAGATCCAACTTCAATGCCACCTCCAGAACTTAGATGGCGGGTATTGATGCCGCCAGACTGCAGGCCACTCAACTGCATGCCAGTTCCATCGCCGATCGCAAACCGGTCGCTCGTCCACAGTTCTCCAATATCTATTGAGTCAGCCAGCATTTCCCAGCCATCGTTCGATCTCCCCGGTGCCAAAGCAATCGATTGGTCTATTGTCCGAATCCCTTCGCTGCGTAAGTAGGGCAACAGAGCAAACTCCACCGTTTCAGCTCCTCCACTGTTAATCAGCGCTGTCTGCCCACCAGATCGGATAACGATCGTGGGTGCATCGGAGGTGGCGAGAGTAACGATTTGAATAGCGGGTTGGGGCCACATAGCTGGAATAGCGACGAGCACCAGAATGGCTCCAGTTATTCCCAGCGATACCCGTTGCCAACTAGATGCTTGCAGTGTGGGGACACGTAATATCGGGAAGAGGCGATCGCCAAAAGTCAGTATCACCAACAATCCATACAGCGCCAAGCACTGAACGATGGAAGCTGTTCCCGTATAGACAGTCGCCCCGGGCCACGTAGCAATCCAACTGACAAACCCGATCAGTGGATCGAGAACGACTCGCAAAGGCCATGCCAGCAGCCCGCCGACAGGAGGGAGAAACAAGCTAATAGCAGCTACGATTAAGCCCCCACTAATGGACACGGTTACAAGCGGTGCCGTAATGAGAGATGCGATCAAAAAGTACGGGGAGAGTTTGCCGAACAGGGCCAGTTGTAGAGGCAGCGTCCACAGCAGAGCGGCCAGTGGGGTGGCGATCGCTGCTGCTAAGTTAGTCGGCACAAAATCTAGCCGCTTTTGAATAGGGACAGTACTGACCATGAGGCCAAAGGTGGCCGCAAAGCTGAGCAGAAAACCAGCACTCGTTATCCACAGAGGTTGAATGACCGTCAGCACCACCGCTGTTGCCAGCAGCAAGCCGAGTGGTTGAATCCTCCGCCCCTGCATCTTGATGCTGCGGCCACACACAACGGCACATCCCATCAGCGTGGCACGCATTGCCGATGGGCTGCCTCCGGTTAGAACGAGATAGAGAACCAGCATCGAGACCGCTATCCACTGTCGCGGGCGATCTCCTAATTTTGCCGTCCCCCACAGCACAATGCCCAGCAGGATCGCGACATGGAATCCAGATGCTGCTGTAACGTGGGCCAGTCCCACAGCGCGAAAGTCCGCTGCCAAATCGCGAGGGAGTTGGCTAGCTGATGACCCCAGCACCATGCTCCCCAGCAACTGTCCCTGACGAGCGCCCAATCCTTTTCGGAAGGCCGACACAATTCTGTGTCGCAGCATCCACCCACCCCACCGAGTAGTGGGATCGAGCACCGCGATGTCCTTAGCACTCAGTCCTGCAAACGCACCCTTCCGAGCGAGATAATCTCGAAAATCCAGCCCGCCCGGATTGTCTGCGCCGCTAGGTTCGTAGAGATATCCGTGTAGTTCTACGACTTGACCGGGGAGTAGCTCGGCGATATGGTCGCCCTCCGGTTGCGCACTATCCGCATTGCTAGAACTGGCATTGTAAGTGACGTACAGCTTCCCGCTGGCCACGATCGGACTGACATTCTCAGCTCCATATTTCTGTGTCGATACCCAAATGTTTTGCCGCAGGGCATTCGTTTGGCGCGGGAGGGATTCTACCCTGGCTACAACGGTGACGTTCGCTTGTGGGGCATGGATACTGATGTCGCCAGCAGGGGCGATCGGGTGTCGAATGCTGGCATATCCCCAGGCAAAAAATCCAACAAGGCCCGCCACCAAGAGCGTCCGCACCAGTCGAATGTTGGTGCGCTGCTTTAGTGCCATCCCGATGAAGAAGATGGGAGGGAGTAGCCACCCCCACAAGTAGGAATGCAACAGCAATCCCAACAACCAAGCCAACGCTATCCAATAGGTTTGAATCACCAATCGCCATCAGAATCAGTTCTGTAGCGACAGCTTCCAATAAACGATAGAGGCCTCGAAACCGAAAACATGCGGGATTAGGGGTTACACAATGCGGTTTCCCATACAGGTAATTTCATCAGTAATAAGAGGGACTCGATGTAGTGCGAGAGATGAGTGCGAAGATATGCATTGCTGGCAATCCAAGAGTTCAACGAGCTGCGTCGAGCGCTTTCAGTGGCGATGCGATAGACGGCGACAAATTCATTTAAGTTTGTATTGCTCAGGTTCGTTGGCGACATGCCCATCTCTCACGTGGGGGGACTAGATCGTGAACCATGTCCTGAAACGCGATTGCACAGGCTGACTGGCTTCAGAAGAGGATTGGCTGCTAGAGGGCTAAATATTTCTAGAAAGAACAGGTTGATGCGTTCGAGAGAACTCTCCCTCCGTGAATGTCCCCATTGTGCTAAAACCTCA
>JBCBVA010000007.1:0-60241 GCA_039817825.1 Cyanobacteria bacterium J06642_12
GGCGCGGAAATATTGAAGCAGCAAAAAGCTACTGGATGTCTGCCCACCAGATCAATCCCAAAGAGGCGAGCTATCTTATATTTGCTGCATCGGCAGAATGTCAACTTGGCCATCTTCAGCAAGCAGAGGCTCTTGCACGGCGGACAACAAAATGTACGGATGGCTGCGTGGATGAAGCCTGGTACAACCTTGGGGGATACTTGGCCGCCCAAGAGCAATATGAAGAAGCTCTTGAATGCTACAGAAAAGCGACCTCCATCGATCCAGAATACGAGATTGCACTCAAAAGAAGAGACGAAATTCTAGCAGCTTTTCCTGATTTAGCTCAAAACGACGACTTGACTTAAGCAATCTTTCAAAAGGGGTAAATTCTACCCTTTTCAGAACGTTTACTACAACGAAAATTTATGAATTTGGATAGTTTGAATTCCACCATTCGAACCAATCCAACCATGCAAACTCTACTAAATCAGTAGCTAATTCAGAAGTGGCGGAGCTATCGTAGTCGATCTCCAAATGCGTCCACAAACATCGACGATCTTGAATGCCACTGCGGCCTAATGCCCAATTCCAAATGCGTGCGAGGCGAAAGTCATAGCGATAGCGGTTGCCGCGAAAGTCATCACTGAGTACGGTGCTGCCCCCTGCCGAATTGATGCAGGCAGTAACGTAAGCCCGATCGCCATCTGCGTACACCCCGTAAGACCCTACCCCGTCTCGATACTGCAACACCGATTGCACATCCCCCGATATCTCATGAATGAAGGATTTAGCATCGCCGTTGCTATCGGAGAAATAGCGCATCTCAATCGTCAGTTCCATCGGAACGCGATCGCCCTCATCCAGACCGAAGAAATCTGACAGATAGACGTATCGTGCTGAAGCCACCTCGGTACCAGTTGGTAAGACCGCGCCACGATCCACGCTGGCCACCCCGGTCTCGAACTCAGGTTCTTGTGGTGCAGGCAACCATCCCGGCAGTGGGACCACCTCCGGGAAATCGTAGTCGCTGTCGGTGGTGCGCATCGATGACGATTGGGTGGAATGAATAAACGCAGCAGCGATCGCCAACGTCAGCAAAGCCAGGAATGACTGTTGGGGAGATAGCCAGCAAGAGGGAGGTGAAGAGGACTCGGCCATTGGATTCTGCCCTGAATGTGTCCTTGCCGTTAGAGCGTGGAAGCCTGTGTACGTGGAGATCGCTGATTGAGTTGCCAGAGGAAAATGCCGTAGAGTCCTGCAGCAACAGCCGGAATCAGGAGAGAACCGCGACCGTAATGCCAGAACGCGAGGGCGTCAAAATTGGCGGCGTTATTCAGAATGGCGATCGCCGCGACTCTGAAGGCATTGATGAAAAATCCAATTGTGCAGGCCCCGACAATGGCAAGAACGCGATCGCCTAGACGCGGAGCCCGCAGGCACACGTAAATCCAAGTGAAGCTGAGCAATTGTGCGATTAACTTCACCCCCGAACAGCCGTCGTATATCTCAATCGCAGCGTTGGGAAGTGCAATGCTCGCCCCGCGATGGGTGACGGAATATCCCAGAACCCCCAGTAGGAATTCAGCCGTGTTGGCCGTGAGCTGGGTCAGATCTAGCCAGTAGAGCAGCTCCCACGGAACGGCGAGAAATACCACCAGTTGTAGAGGGACAGCGTATTGTCGCAGTCCTGAAAATCCGGATGAAATTAGACAAACGCTGAGGCTGGCAAACAGTGGGTACAGACGCAGGTAGACATCGGCGTCGTAAACAACAAAGCTTTTGAACAGTAGCCACGCAAGGAGAAACGTGCCGAGGGCGATCGCCACTCTGCTGCTTTGCAACTGTTGCCGAAGGGCGCTGCGCCGCTGCCAGAGCGCAGCCAATGCCGCCAGCCAAAACAAACAACTGGCGCTCCATAAATCCAGTTGCTGGCTCGACCACACCAAACTGAGGTGGAGGGCGATCTCGGCGAGCAATAAACACCAAGGCAGGTGGCGAGAGGAATGTGTGTAGGCGACTGGTTTTCGCAACAGCGCGATGAAAGATTGAGAAGGTCGTTCCATCATGAGAATTCCTCTGAACGTATTAGATTAGTGGTTGATCGGCCAACAGGCTGAAACCGGGATTGTGGAAACAAATAGTTCGGTCGAACCCACCTCTGTCGGAACTTGGAAGTTGCCGACGCTCTTGGATTTCGGGGGCCTGACAAGCGCGCTCTAAGTAGATTGAGGCTGACGTTGAGAGTGATGCAGCAGCCATGCCAGCAACACCACCAGCATCAGTAGATTGGCCAGCACAGTGTGAGGTTCGGGCACAGAATATGCGGGAGGGGCAGGGCTGCTCAGATTATTTCCAAGGCCGGTCAGATTTGAGACAGGGCCACGGCGGGTAAAGTTCTGGACTCGTGGGTCGACCCCAGGTAGTTGCATTCCTTCCGGGCTTTCTAACGGCACATCCTGTCGCAGACTCTCTTCATTTGGATTGACGCGAACGTCTTCTGTGACCGCAACAAAGGCGGTGTATTTCGATAGCAACCGGTAATCGAGAGCTGTATCGGTAACCGCTTGGATGCCCAACTCGGTTTCGCGGCGGTACATCTGATTCATCAAATCTTTGATGCGTGCCCGCCCCCACAACTGAGCAATGCCTTCGTTTCCAGGATTTGCATCGGCTTCGGCAACATCATCGGAGTCAAACTCTACAGGTAAGACTTCGCGATAGCGATCGCCATTCGCCAGTCTGCCGGTTATTTCTAGCTGGCCATTCTGAGCGTCCTGCTTGCGACCAAAGGCCACCAACGGTTGATTGGCAAATAAATCTGGCAGGCGAATGGGATAGATTTTAGGGGCATCGCCATCCCCCACCCAGTTCAGTTCAACACTAGTCAGCACTGGCTTATTGATGGTCTGCACGAATGTCTGCACAACGGTGTCGGCAGGTTCGTTGGGAGGCAAGATTTCGGCAGTACCGCGCCCCAATTCCGCCAGTCGTTCCAGCAAAAAGCGATTGGTCGACGAGCCCACTCCAAACGTGTAGATGCGGTTACCGGGTTTGAGGCGATCGCGAATTACCCCAATAATTTCTTCGTCATTGCCAATCAACCCATCAGTCAGCAGCACAATACTGCGCAGGCGGCCCCCCTCCGATGCCGGGAACTGCAACACGGTATCGATGCCGTTTCTCAATTCCGTTCCGCCTTCGGCTTGCAGTCGGTTGATGTACTGCAGGGCCTGCTGACGATGCTGGCGAGTGTTGCTCAGCGGAGCTGCCGATAGCTGGTGAGTGGCGTTGGAAAAATCGAGGATGCTGAAGGTGTCGTCGGGGTTCAGCTCTTCGATAAAATGCCGCATCAGCTCTTTCGATTGCTCGATGGGCGGACCTGCTTGCGAGCCCGATGTGTCGATGAGGAACACAACATCTTTGGGGGCAATTTCGCGGTCGCGATAGCGGGCGGCAGGGATGAAATACGTGGCAAAGTGACCGCCGCGATCGTCGGATTGGGTTAGGACGGTGGCTTGGGTGTTGTCCCCCGTCACTCGGTAGCGCAGGATGAAATCTTTGTTGAGGGGGATATCCTCATCAGCTAGCGTCACCTGTACAACTGAGCTGTCAGACATTTCCGTAGTCTCGATCGCATGAGAGGGAGAATTCACCTCTTGGATGGGAACCCCGGCATCGATATCGACCGTTATCGAGAGACTTTGCCCGGTCGGCTCCCCCGGCGACAGGTTGCGCGGCGACACTCTAGACGCATCTGGTACTCGACTAACACTCCCTTCAGGAATGTACCGAGGGGCAACCACTGTCGGGAAGTCAAATTCGTAGTCTCCTCCCTCAAACGTCAGGCTATCGGTGTAGCGAATCACCACCTGAATCGTTTCTCCTGGCACGATATTGGCTAGGGATTGGGTGAATAAATTGGGCCGTTCTTGTTCTAGCAGCGCTGCCGTCTGGCCAGCCTCCACAGCTTGCTCGTATACCTCCCGAGCCTCCTGCCGTTCCCGAATGTTCCCCCGCACCACTAAATTGCCGATGCGAATTTCCATGTCATCCACTGCCGCATCTTCCGGCAACGGGAATTGATAGATGGCTTCTAGAGGGCGATCGTAGGGATTGGTGAACTGTTGGCGGACTTCCACTCGGGAGACATTGCCCACAATGTTGGCCTGCACTGCAGTGCTGTCCAGCGGAAAACTGACCGTGGCACCATCTACTTGGGCAAATAATCCACCGGCATCGGACGGCGTCGTTTCTGCTGGGGATACCGTTTGGTTTAGTTCCCGATCGGAATAGGGATATTGGGCAAAGGCCGGAGCTATTGGGGAAATTGCTACTGGAGAAATTGCAGTGGCAAACTGGATGGCGATCGCCACAATGCCCGTCCATAACCAGCGGCGAACTCGCTGCTGATTGTGACGCTGTAGGCGAGCACACTGTTGATTGCGACGCTGTAGACGTCGATGATAAGTCTTCATATCACTCCTCTCGAAATCAACGGCTGGAGCAGCCACAAGCAGAGGAGATCGGTCAAAAGATGCTATCAACTGATGCTGATAGCAAACCGAATACAGCTCTCCCAAGACTCGTTCCAAGCCGTACTTGCACACGATTGTTGGCTTAGAACTCACTTCTCTCTAGGGAAAATAATTGGGTATGTCTGAAATTCCTGTTTGAAACAGAAAAGGGAATTATTGGGTTTTGTTGGATGAATCGACAGTATTTCCCCACAATCTATTGACCTATTTCACGAGCACTCTCGCTCTAGTTACTGCAGTCGTTGCTGGGGAAAGATGATTCTATCGAATTGGCAAACTAAACAATGCCAATCTACACATTCGCAACAGAAATCAGTACCCTCACAGTCAATACCCTCACCGATGTTACGGATTCTGGGGATGGGCTCTTTAGATTAACGGACAGCCCTTGCCGGTGAGGTCAGCAGCGAGGCGCTTTAGTGGATGACGAGCTTGCAACTGATTATCTTGCGGGCGATCTCAAAGCAATGCAAGACCCAGACAAAGATCTTATGGGTATTGTCTTTATACATCGTCACTGTACATCTATTGATTGAAGGGGTCAGAACCCATGCCGACAACACTTGTAGCAGGCGATCTCGCGATTATTGGTAGCAATGCTGATAACCCCGATGCCTTTAGCTTTGTTCTGCTCGCAGATATTGATGCCGGAACCGAGATTTTCTTCACCGACAACGGTGTCTTCAGTGATGGCTCGTTTCGTACCACTGAAGGCATCGTTCAATACACAGCACCGTCGGCAATTGCTGCTGGTACAGTCGTGCAATTTACTGGCATCAATGGTGACTTCACGGAAGAGGATGCTGGGTTTGCCCTAACTGTTGACGGCGATCAAGTCATCGCATACCAGGGAAGCGTAGCCGCCCCGACGTTTATCTATGCGGCTCAGACCAATAGCACCCAATTCCAAGCCACCAGCACGTCTTCCAGGACATCTGCCTTGCCGCCTGGTTTAACCGTCGGTACTACTGCTGTAGCCGTTGGTGCAGGCTCTGGTGCCGAAGACGAGTTTGATAATTCGACCTACAACGAAACGCTTACCAGTGGTACCCAGGCAGAATTACTTGCAGCGATCGGCAATGCTGCTAACTGGACTGGCAGCAATACGTCCATCCCCTTGGCAGATGGTCCCTTTACGGTGATTCCCCCTGACACCACTGCACCCACCGTTACGCTCACCAGTGCCGCCGCTGACCCGATTAATTCCTCCTTCTCTGTCACGGCTACCTTCAGCGAAGCCACGTCAGATTTCACCGATACGGATATTACGGCGACCAATGGCAGCGTCAGCAACTTTAGTGGCTCGGGCACCACTTACACTTTCGATGTCACACCGATCGCCGATGGCGTTGTGACTGTGGATATTGCCAGTAGCGTGGCCACGGATGCGGCAGGGAATGGCAACACAGCCGCAGATACTCTCTCCCGCACCTTTGATGCCACCGCACCTACCGTTACGCTCACCAGTACCGCACCCGAACCGATTACTTCAACCTTCTCCGTCACAACCACCTTCAGCGAAGCCACGTCAGATTTCATCGATTCTGATATTGCGGTAACCAATGGCAGCGTCAGCAACTTCAACGGCTCGGGTACCACTTACACCTTTGACGTGACACCTACAGCCACTGGTGTAGTGGCCGTGGACATCGCCAATAACGTAGCCACAGATTTGGCAGGGAATGGAAATACGGCAGCAACTACACTCTCGCGCACGTTCGAGACCGCTTCTGATGGCAATGAAGGCAGACTGACTCCTATGCCAGCGAACAACCTACTTGAGGTGACCGCACTGGGCTCTGCCAACACGGTGACATTGGACATCGGGCAATTTGGTTTAGATAGCGTCAGTCAGATTCGCATCTTCAGCACGGGCGCATCGGGAATGCCCCGAACAGAGATTGGTAGCATTTCGCTCCTGGAAAGGGAGCAACTACCCGATGCATACTCACCCGAGTTCACTGTAAATAGTGACACCATCACACAGGGTGGCTTTCTGCAATTCGAGCTGGTAGAAAACGGTCAGATTCGTGTGCCTACACTGACCTCCATTAGTGAGAGTCAAGTCGCACTCGATTTTGGTGAAGAAGGGCAGCTAACGGTATCCCTTGCCGAGCAGAGCAGCACAACCAATGTGCTAATCGATGATGCTGCGGCGATCGACCTAACCGGTTTTGATGGGGGAGCGCTCGATGTCGAGTTCACTGTGTATCGCGAAGCAGCTTTTGACAACACATTAGGAATTTACGAGACTGACTTTGCCGATGGCAGCATTATCACTGACCCCTTGACAGGAGCAGTAGTACGTCCCGGAGAAGCCGGTTACGAGCAAGCAGCCATCAACCAGCAATTAGACATCGAAATCACCGGCCAGAATAATCAAGTCAACACATTCTCTGCCACAGTTGATGGCGGAGGCTTTCTAGGAATATTCCTAATTGTAGATGGAACCGATCCGGCAACCAATGAAGTCTATTTCAGTCATGCTAGAGGCAATAGCGACGGTACCGATCGCGCCAGATTATTGGGCAACAATACGTTTGGATTTGAGGATTTACCCAATCTCGGAGATCGCGACTTTGATGATGTCGTGGTTGAATTTTCCATTGCCTGAAGCAATATAGCAATCCGCTGTAAGGTCTGGTGTGCGGAGACAGCTCAAATCCTCGATCTGCAGGGAAAAATGGCTAGAGAACTCTCTATAGCTGATTGCCGAAAGCTATAGCGATGAACGATTGTTTAGAGCAACCTAGCGATCGCCCCAGCAACCGGCTAGGCATGTAGCAATAACACAAGCCATACCACTAAACCCCAACTGTTTTCCAAGGAGCAAAGGCATTCTTTACCCCAGCCAGAGATGGAGCCAAACTGGGATAGTGGCGTTTCAGAACTGTCAGCATGGTGTTGTTATAAACCCAATCTAACCCAAACTGCGTATACACTTCGGCTCGGTAATCTTTGGTGAAAAAACGATCGCTTTTCAGCCGACGTGAGGCCATCAAAATAAACACTCGAAACGCTGTATCGCTGAACCCAAACCCCTGCGGCAAATCCTCAGCAAATAGCCCCACCATCAAATCCACTCGATCGATATCGTTGTCGTACACCTGCCGCAGTTCCTGCGCCCAAGTGGGATTGCTGGTAATCTCCTCAAACTCCTTCACCCGCCCTCGTCCAATTAGTTCGCGGAAGCGATTGTAGCGAGGGACCCCCCGCTCGCGATCTCGCAAGATATCCACAGCCGCAAGGTCAAAGAACTCGCCGTTATCCCGCTGGTGCTGCTGCAAGAATTTGGGATAGTTGTGCAGCGTCAGCGCTCCAGGGTGTGCAATACCCAGCGAATAAAACAGGTTGTCCATCCCCACTGCCTCCACAATCGCCCGAGTCCGTTTGCCGGATGACTGGAAAAAGTCTTCTTCCAGCAGTAGCTCACCCGTTTCAACTGAGTAGTAGTGAAAGTCGTCGGGGATCAGCGGGTGCATGCGATACACCGACACAAACTCCTCCGTAATGGCATAGGGAGCCGCATGGTGATCGGTGTTCGAACCGGGGATGCCACTTAGCAAATCACCGCTACCAATCCGTCCAAATCGATGGCGGAAATCCTCTCCCAGAAATCCTGCCCAGTTCACGTTTAAAGCGATGTCAGTTGCCTTGAGCGGCAAAATCGCAGGAGTCCATTCCACCGTGTGAATCTTGGCCATCAACGCCGCATTAATCAGGCGGGCGAGATCGAACAGATCGTCATCCGACCAATCGGGATAACGCTGCTTGAGGCGATCGCAAATGGTGTTGTGCTCTTTCACAAACAGGGTATGCAGCAGGCTCAATCCCACCCACCAGTTATCGCTAAACCCCGTAAAATCCACCCCGGTTGAAGGTTCGATGGGTAGTAACCCATCCTCTCCAATCACAACCTTGCCATCCACATGGGTGCGAATCTGCGCCACCCGTTTGCGACTGCTACCGTATACCTGCGAGCCATCCCACCAGTGAGTCACGTCGTTAATAAACGTGGGCGGATTGCCTCCATCCGTTCGAGTGTCATCCCCTCGACTTTTCTTGACCTTGATGGGGCGGCGATCCTGTGGCCAATCGTCGTCCGCCTCCACCTCCACTTCAAATTCTTCATCTGGCAAGTTCTCGCCGTGGGAAAACCAGTCGTGGTTCTCAAATTGAATCCACGCAGCCGCCAATACGTTGAGGATAGTGGCCGGTCGAAACGAATCGCGCGTCATCAGGCGACGGCTGACTAGGCGAGGATTGGGGCTCAGCAATTGAGACTCAGTCTCGGCCTTAATATCTTTGAGGGCAATATTGCGACCGAACCGAGTTCCAGCCATCCCCATACTGGGTTGTTCGAGCGAGTTATAACTACCATCATCCGTCCTAGCGTTCAAATGCTGCTTGTCACTGGCCTGTGGGTGCTGTTCTTTGCGAGATAATTGGGACGTATCGTGCAGATTTTTCTCGCGCAGTTGAATCCTAAACCCCAACAGTTTTAACAACGCACAGGGTGTCGGAAGTCGATGCCAAGGAACTGTCATGGGAACATCCTCACCGCGATGACATAAATTTACTGGTTCGTTTAGTTCTAGCTATCTCTTCCTCAACATTTCCTATGCATTGTCGCAACGTTTAATGCGCCTGAAAAACCAAAAACCACCTCAACAAGGCGGTTTTCGGCAAACTCAACATTGAGCTGTATGGCGAGTTTGTTTTATTTCAGAAGCAAGCACTCCGTCATCTCCAGTGTTGGAGTTGCCCGGACGGTCTAAATATCCAGTTGAGCCAAGTCCAGCTCAGCCGCATAGGTTTCGATAAACTCCCGTCGTGGAGCCACCACATCTCCCATCAAAATCGTGAAAATGCGATCGGCTTCCACCGCATCCTCGATCTCGATCCGCTTCAACATGCGAGTTTCGGGATTCATGGTGGTGTCCCACAATTGCTGCGGCATCATCTCACCCAAGCCCTTAAATCGCTGGATGTTGTACTTGGCATTTTCAGGGAATTCGGCCACGATGTGCTCTTTCTCGCGATCGCTATAGCAGTAGCGAGCATTCTTACCACGCTCGATCTTGTACAGCGGCGGGCAAGCAATATAAACATAGCCCTCTTCCAGTAACGCGCGCTGATAGCGATAGAAGAACGTCAGCAACAACGTGCGAATGTGGCTACCATCCACGTCCGCGTCCGTCATGATGATGATGCGGTGATACCTCAACTGAGAGGGATCGAATTCTTCCCCTTTAATTCCCAGTCCTAGAGCCGTAATCATGGACTGAATTTCAGTGTTCTTGTAAATCTTGGAAGCTTCAGCTTTCTCGATATTGAGAATCTTGCCCCGCAGCGGCAGGATGGCCTGGAACATGCGATCGCGCCCTTGCTTGGCGCTACCACCTGCAGAATCTCCCTCTACCAAATACACTTCCGACTCTGCCGGATCGCGAGAGCTGCAGTCCGCCAGCTTACCGGGCAGCGTGGAAGACTCCAGAGCAGACTTGCGGCGCACTAAATCCCGCGCCCGTCGAGCCGCTTCCGCCGCATTGAACGATTGAATGGCTTTTTCAATCACCGCCTTGGAGATGCTGGGATTAAATTCCAGATATTCGGTCAGACCTTCACTGACGAGCGAGTAGACAATGCCTCGCACTTCGGGGTTACCCAATTTCGTCTTGGTTTGCCCCTCAAATTCCGGATCCGGCACCTTGACTGAAATAATTCCAGTCAACCCTTCACGAATGTTGTCCCCCGATAAGTTTTTATCAGACTCCTTCAGCTTGTTCTGCTTGCGAGCCTGGGCGTTCATCGTATTGGTCAGGACGGTTTTCAGGCCTTCCAGGTGGGTACCGCCTTCCGTGGTGCGAATATTGTTGGCGAAGCCGATCAAGTTATCGGAATACACATCCGAACACCACTGCAAGGCCACTTCAACCTGCACCCCTTCTTTCTCATTCGTAATGAAAATGATGTCTTCATGAATGTGGTGCTTTTCGCGGTTGATGTAGGCAACGTACTCGTTGATGCCGCCGTCGTACTTATAGGTCTCGACGTGAGCGGGCTCGACGCGGTTATCCGTAAAGACAATCTTTACCCCTGCATTCAAGTAAGCCAGCTCTCGCAAGCGGGTAGCCAGCACTTGATACTCAAACGTAGTGCCAGTGGTAAAGATATCGGCGTCGGGCTTGAAGGACACCTGAGTACCGGTGCGGCCATCGGCCTTTGATGGCAACAGCTCTCCTTGCGGCACCCCCCGTTCAAACCGCTGCTCGTGTACTTTGCCTTGGCGCCAAACCTTGACTTCCAACCACTCCGACAGGGCATTTACAACCGAAACGCCTACCCCGTGCAATCCCCCCGATACCTTGTAGCCGCCTGCGCCAAACTTACCGCCCGCGTGCAATACGGTCAGAACGGTTTCTAGAGCGGACTTGCCAGTTTTCTCGTGCTTATCGACAGGGATACCGCGTCCATCGTCCAGAACGGTGACAGAACCGTCGGCGTTCAAGATGACGTTAATTGAGGAACAAAAACCGGCCAGAGCCTCATCAACCGAGTTGTCGACCACTTCATAAACAAGGTGGTGCAAGCCCTTTGGACCGGTGGACCCGATGTACATGCCGGGGCGCTTACGAACTGGCTCCAGGCCTTCTAGAACCTGGATCTGCTGGGCGCCATATGTTTCTGCCATGAAGACTTAACTCCAGAAGGACAAGTGAAAGCGATCCCCAATCGCATGTCACTCAGGTAATGAAAGCTGGGGCGTTTTGCCGTTTTAAGGGCTTGTCTTTAGTCGACCCCATTTTGTGTTAATGATAGCACATCGTCGTTGTGGAGGCATCTAGCCGCCTCTGAGGGGAAACCGCGATCTGAGAAAGATTATTTAACTCTAAAATTTGGAACGAATTGTGATGCGCAGATACCCCGACTAGTGCTCTGTCACCGTTAAGAGAGGAGATACACGCTGACTGTCAGGCTTACTGCAGCGTAAGTGTGGAGAGATCGCATCTCCAAAAGTAGGTCTGACAAGACACTAGAGGCGACGGTCTTCTTTCAAGGTGACCCCGAAATGTCTGCCCCCCAATTGCATCACCCCTTCAGACGTTCCCCGTACCGTTACCGTTGAGTTCAGCGCGGGGACTTCGTTGTCTGTCAACACCCACAGTCTTCCGGTGTTGTCTTCTACCTCGTAAAGACCGTTTCCCAATATGGCGACTCGATTCGTTACGATGCCTCGGATGTGGATACTATTATCGCGATCGGGCTGCTCCAGTACGGTTGCAATTGGGGTAACGGAAACGCTGGCCCGTTCAATCGGGCCACAGCTAATAGCAATGAACGCAACAGAAAGCACCACGTAAATCCAGGCCAAAGAGCGCCAGACCAAAGAGCGGCGAATTGGTATGACAGTATTTGGACGGCGTCGAATCTCATTCATCGGCAATGTCCTCGCTCTTACTCTAGCGGTACCAACTCCGAACGGCATTGCGAGATAGCTTTGCAAGCCAGGTTAAGTTAGTGAAAGGAGACGTAGAAAATCGCGAGTGCTTGCGATTTCCCCTATGTTCGATTCGATTCAGTGTGTATCCGCAGCAGTGCTTGCAGCTTGATGCCTGACCTGTTGATATCTGGACTCTTGACGGTCGGACAGTGTAGTGTCTGACTGCTTGCTGTCAACTCATTGAGTGGTCGACTCGTTTGGTCTTGGACTGGGCTAATTCTAGGCGCCTGCCAATGTCAGCCCAGTTAATTGTCAGCTTCATTGACACCTATGTGACTCTCGGCTCTTCACCCAGCAATTCTCAGATGACCCACATCGATACCGGTCAATCTGCCCCGACCGACCCTAACCCAGCCCATACCAACCATCTGATTAGGGCGATCGCCAACCGCTTGCGACAGTCCGAAACTTACCGTCGTGGACGATTGATTCGATATGCCAGACTACGAACGCGGATTAAAGGCCCTTCCGCGGTCAATACATTTCACGCCAAACAAGCTACTGGCACCCAAACCTGTTGCAACAGCTGTCAGTATTTTGCCGATGTCCCCCAGATGGTGTGTGCCTTGCATCCTGACGGGCCAATCAGCAGCGCGTGTTCCGACTGTATTCCTCATGCCGATACGCATATTTGAGAAGTAAAAGTGGTATCAGAAGTTACAGTTTTGGATGGAGGCGCTTGACAAAGAGTCCAAAAACGGTAACACTGAATACAGAAATCAATCGTTCATCTTCTCCTGCGGAGTGTTTCTGCTGGTCGAGAAGACGGAAGTAGGGAGTTTCTCCCGAAGGAACGCGCCTCTCGTGACGTCCTTACAACCGTCACATATTAGCGAACAAATCGTATAAATTGAGGCGAAACTTATGGATATTCTCTATCGCGGTCACCACGCTGAGTACCAACCTCCTCAGGTTAACTCCACGAACCAGGTTCTAACTGGAACATTCCGCGGCCATCACTTCCGCGTCCGCAAGCAAGCACGGATCGACCTAGCTGTATCCCCATACAAAATGAAGTATCGCGGCCACTAAACGCCTTGCGTTGCTAACTAATTTCCTGACGAGCAGCCACCTGGCTGCTCTATTTTTTGTTGCTGCATGCAGATATATATAGCGCTCGACAATCTGCGATGGAGGAACCTCTGACCATATTTCCTTGCAAATCATAGAGAATCCGATGTCGCGCCAGACTCTCTGGCCAGGAGAGGGGGAGTGCTCATTCAGTAATTTCTTCAATATTACCGGCCTTGATCCATCCTTCAAGTCCGTTGAAATCGCGGCGCACCCGTTGCCAGGTACCATCACCACTAGATTCCAAAATGGTGACGGTTTCATTAAATGCGAGCCCCCCTAAGTAAGCGGCTTCGATACTGGGGTCGGCTCGCATGGCTAACCCGATCGGTTCGGATACTCGACCTCGAGTGGTGCTGTTGGCCACAGGCTCGGGGACAGGCGGATTACTATCCAGCGCAGGACTATTGCTAACACTAGGCTCGACAGCGATCGCGTCTGAAGTCTCGGATGTCGATTCAGGACTGCTAGCAGGTGTGCCCGATTCAACGGCCTCATCCGCATTCCCTGCCCCGTCTGAACTGGCGGCTACGTCGGATGACGAGTTGTCTGACCCTAAGTCGGTAGCAGCACCCGAATTATCGCTAGAGGCTGTAGGAGACCTGCCCAAGGGTGTCTCGCTTAGAAAGGGAGGCGGAGGGGGCGTCTGGAACATGGGCTTGAGCCAGCGATCTATTTGTATATAGATCCCGGCCCCTACTCCTATGACCAAACCCCAGATCGTCAGAGAGACCCAAGGTACCCGGCGGCGCGGTGCCGGACGGGGCGTAGCGGGTCGCCGAGTTGCTGGTGGGCGTTGGCGAGAGACGGGTCTAGAGCGGGGAGGCTGATTCATAGCGATGTTAGGGGGCTCGTCCCTGGCAGATGCGGGAACCCCCGCGAATCAATTTGGGACTGGTAAATGCAGGGCTAGTAGATTGAGAACTTGAGTGCAAAACGCTGAGGGAACCCAACACCTGTTGATGTTGCATGTCAGAAGCTATTGTACGTATTGAGTCAACCACAGCAAATTCCGAACACTACAGATCGATGGTTTGTCAGGCTCGCGTTTAGGGATATTGGCTGGCAACCGATCGATGACAGTTAGCCTACGACCGGCCTCTCTTTTGAGGTTGGTATTCAAACAAATCCCTTGGCCGCAGCGCTCTTAAGATGGCAAGCTCGTCGAAGATACCCCCTCAGTACGCGACTCGGGCCGCTAGATGAGCGCAACCTATTCCTCCACCGAAATGGCTGGTCGCAAACATGGTGGCAACTTGCAAGCCGCCGCCGCGATCGCCAATTGCTCTCCTGACGACATTCTGGATTTTTCCGCCAGCCTCAACCCCCTTGGACCACCTCAGTCGGTGTGGCAGGCGATCTCCAACGCTCGCAAGGCAGTGATTCGCTATCCCGATCCCCATTGCATGCGATTGCGGCAGGCGCTCTCTAAACACTATGGAATCGATCCAGACTGGATCGTCCCCGGTAATGGAGCCGCCGAACTGTTCACCTGGGCAGCCCGAAGCTGTGCCCGACTGGGCACCACTCTCATTCCCCAACCGGCATTTTCCGATTACGCTCGCGCCCTGGACGCTGTTGATGCTCCGTGGGAGGGGATTGCCTGCTGGCAGGACGTCTCAGGCGATCGCGCTGGAGAAGATGCTGCAAGAGGTGCTGCTGGAAATAACACGACAGGACAGATCGCAGATTTAGGAGCCGCTATCCGCGATCGCCTCTCCCAACCCGAACCACCCACCTGTCTAATTCTGACAAACCCGCACAATCCCACCGGCCACCTGTGGACGGTGGCCCAATTGCAGGACATCATCCCGCACTTCCAGTTGGTGATTCTGGACGAAGCGTTTATGGATTTTGTCGACCCAAACCAGTCCCTGCTGCCTTGGCTCGCTCGCTATCCTCAGCTTGCGATTGTGCGATCGCTGACCAAGTTCTACGCGATCGCTGGGTTACGGATTGGTTTTGCGGTCACCCACCCCGAGCGGGGACAGCAGTGGCAGCGGTGGCGCGATCCGTGGTCGGTGAATGGGTTGGCGACTGAGGCTGCAGTTGTTGCCCTTGAAGACAGGACGTTTCAAAAGCGCACCCTGCAGTGGTTGCCACCGGCACGGCAGCAACTTCGCCAGGGGATACACGACATAGACGGATGTTTGGCAAGTGAGAGTCAAGCAAATTTCCTGCTAGTCAATATTGATCGATCGGTAACCGCGTTGCAGGAAAAACTGCTAAAAAATCATCGCATGCTCATACGAGATTGTTTGAGTTTTCAGCATCTTGGCGATCGCTTTTTCAGAGTGGCCGTACGCAGTGAAGCGGAGAATCTAAAACTTCTGCGATCGTTGCGCCTAGAGGTATCCCGTTTGTCGGTACAACTCACATTCCACGAGTGACGATATAGACTCGGTGCGACTTTACTTACGGTTACGGCGTAAAAAATGAAATGCGCTGACTCGGTGGTAGTATTTCTTCGGAAGAAAACCGGAGAATCAACATGACCGCAACCGTGATGGTCGTTGATGACGAATCGTTGATTCGTGAAACCGTAGCTTTAGCATTGGACGAACAGGGATATGACGTTGTAGAGGCCAGCGATGGCCGCCAAGCCTTAGATTTAGTTCACCAAGGACGTCAGGTAGACTTGGTGATTTTGGATTTGATGTTGCCCAGCCTGAATGGGTTGGATGTGTGCCGCCTGTTACGCAACGAAGGCAATGGTGTGCCCATTATCATGCTGACGGCGAAGGACACCGAGATGGATCGGGTGGTGGGCCTCGAATTAGGGGCGGATGATTACGTCACGAAGCCCTTTGGTATTCGCGAATTGGTGGCTCGCTGCCGGTCAGTGCTGCGTCGCCAGCAGCAGCCATTGGAATCGAGTGCCGAGGCGGTATTGCGATTCGGAGATGTGTGGCTGCATCCGCAGGAATGTCGCGTCAAGGTGCGTGGCAACGAAGTTAGCTTCTCCCCCAAAGAGTTTCGCATACTGGAATTGTTTATGAGACATCCCCGACGGGTATGGTCTCGCGAGCAATTGCTAGAGAAGATTTGGGGACCTGATTTTATTGGGGATAGCAAAACCGTTGACGTTCACATCCGCTGGTTGCGTGAAAAGTTAGAAATTGATCCCAGCTCTCCCGAATATCTCGTAACCGTGCGCGGGTTTGGCTACCGATTTGGATAAACAGTTGCGGGATTTAGAGTAACTTTTAGATTGACTTGCATTCTGGAATCGTTCTGAATTTACAGTCCCGAAATTATTGACGACATTGATTGACCTCTAACTGAGTCAAAAGCGCCTCAAATGACTCAGCCGGTTTTAGGCATTTGGTTTCGATACATACCAATCCCGCTCCAGGAGTGCGATCGTCTACCTGAACTGACGTTGTTGGGATATAACGCGCTAGCAAAACGGATGCGTCAGCCGGTTGAATGGTGACTTGAATGTGGTTGTAAAAACTATCCAACGCTGCGAATAAAACCGGGCAGGCCCGAGGAAAACGCTCCATTGTGTGGCTCCATCCGGCCAATGCTTGTTGTGCCCGTTCCCACCAGCCAGAATCCCCCGTCAGTCCGAACAGGCGCACGAGATTTTGGATGGCCAGTCCGTTTCCTGCCGGCGTGGCGTTGTCGTGATAGTCCTTCTCGCGCACGATTAACTCGTCCGAGCGATCGCCCCCTTCCACAAAATATGCTCCCGTGTCTGCATCCAGCAGGCGGCTGTCCATTTCTCGCTGCAATTCCAGAGCGCGGGCCAGCCAATCTGGGCTGGAGAGATCCGGGACGGCGAGGGATGCTTGTTGGAGATCGAGAACTGCTTTGATGTACGCGGCATAGTCTTCAGACTTGGCCGGTTCTACAGCAATGCCACCGTAGTTAAGGCGAGCAAACGTACCGTCTTCTAACCGTTGGGAATCCCAGATGTAGTTCGCTGCCGCGATCGCTAGTTCCAGAGCTTGGAGATCGCCGAATACCCGCGCCACTGCTGCCAATCCTGAAATCATCAAACTATTCCAGGCCACAATCATCTTGGTATCGGTGACAGCCGGTATACGACCGGGCCATGAGTGCCCTTTGGCCTCGGCGTTATCGCGGGCGGGTGGAAAGGCGTCCCCTGCCAAATTGCCGTACCGGATGGCAAACAGCTTGTCGGTCAGGGCTCGCTCTACAGCATCATCCAACTCACCGGACTCTCGCCGCTGCAACACGATGTAGCTGGGGCGATCGCCAAAATTTCCCTCGTTCGAAATATAGAATGCCTGCTTCAGGGAATCCAACTCTTCAGCAGACAGCGCCGCCTGCAACTCCGACAAGCGCCATACGTAAAACTCTCCTTCCTCCGGTTCTAAGTCGGCAGGATTAGCAAAGCTATCGGCATCTTGCGCCGCGTAGAAATATCCTTCCGGAGCCGTCATTTCTCGCTGCAACCAGGCGATCGTCAGGCGAATAGCACGGGAGATCGCCGCATCCTGCACTCCACTGGCCGACAACTCTGCCAAAAACTCCAGAATCTGCCCGTTGTCGTACAGCATCTTTTCGAAGTGGGGCACCGTCCAGGTGGGATCGACGGTGTAGCGGTGGAACCCGCCCCCCACGTGATCGAAAATCCCCCCTAGGGCGAGATCCAATCCTCGCTCGGTGGCCAGCTTAAGGGCGCTTTGGCGATCGCTCCCCGGCAGATCTCCTTGGCGAGCCGCCCGCAGTGCCAACTGCGCGTAGGGCATCATGGGAAATTGCTGGCCCGTCGATCGTCTGGCCACAATCGGCACCACATCTGTCCAACCTTGGTGCAGCAAGTCGGGTGAAATGCCCGAGCCCGGTTCTACGCCTACCGCCACCTGCAGCACTTCCATCAGCTTGTCCTGCTGTTGACCCAGTTCCTCTTTCTTGTTGGCGTAGAAATTGTGGAGTGCTTTCAACAAGTCGATGAACGCTGGCCGACCGTAGCGGGGTTTGACGGGAAAGTAGGTGCCGCCATAGAACGGCACCAGCGTGTTGGGGTCGAGAAACACGTTCAGCGGCCAGCCCCCCTGACCGGTCATCACCTGCAGACTCTGCATATAAATATTGTCGATATCCGGACGCTCTTCCCGATCGACCTTGATGGGGATGAAGTGGGCGTTCATGTAATCGGCGATCGCCCCATTCGAAAATGCTTCCCCTTCCATCACCGTGCACCAATGGCAACTGGAATACCCAATGGAGAGAAAAATCGGGCGATCGCTGCGCTTGGCCTCCGCCAGCGCTTCAGGACTCCACGGCCACCAGTCAATCGGGTTCTCGGCGTGCTTGCGGAGATAGAGGCTGGGGCTGGTGGCAAGGCGATTGGTCATGGCGCAGCAAGAACCTCAAGGCTACGTCTGTCATTATCAGCGGGAAGACTGCGCGCTCTAAAGGTAACGATCTGTCAGTCGGTTTGTCGGAGAGGCTCGACCCAGAAGAGGTTCCGAGAGCAAGTCGCACTGAGCGATGTCCCAGTGTTATTGAGAAAAAACGTGCGCTACAGCTCCAAACATAGAATCAGCTCTATTTTTTGATTGGATATCTGAGGAAAACACGTCTCGATCGGGCTCGGAGGTAGCTTTTGTTATAAGCTATTCCAGATATTTCGGGCCATTTACCTAGAGGAAGTCCTCAATGCGTACGCAGCTAGCGCTCTCTTGCCTTGCCCTCTCCGCTTCAGTTGCTCTCAGTAGTGCGATCTCCCCCCATGTTGTACTACCTGGCATTTCGTCTACGGCAGGTATCGCATATGCCCAAGCGACAAACTCCAAACGATTCAGAGTGGCGGTGCTAGATTTCGACTTTAGTCCTACAGACTCTGGTTTTTTATGGGCGGGGAGAGCGGGTGGCGTGAACGAGCTGCTAGTCAATAAACTCGTTCAAGAGGGCACCTACTCCGTGATCGAACGCAGCCGCATTGATGCTATTTTGGCTGAGCAAGATTTGGGGGCAAGCGGACGAGTTGATGTCAGTACTGCAGCCGAAATCGGTCGCATATTGGGGGTTGATGCCGTTATTTTCGGTACCGTGACCGAATTTACGGTCGATCGCCAAGCCTCCGGAGGCTCTGTCGGATTTTTTGGCGTCACTGCCGGAACGGATTCGGAAGAGGCGAATGTTCGTCTAAATGCTCGCATGGTGAGCACCAGCACTGCGGAAATATTGGCTGTTGCTGAAGGTATGGGAGCGGCAGATCAGTCCGATAGCAGCGTCTTCATCTTGGGCACGGGGGGAGGAACGGACACCGACAACACCGATCGCCTCCTGAGTGCTGCCTCCGAACAGGCGATTGACCAAGTGGTGGTCGAGCTGGTTGGTGTCTCCGAAAGTTTGGCGGCACTGCCTGCAGCACTGCCCGATGTGGAAGCGATTGTGGCAGATGTATTCGGCAGCGAAGTGGTCTTCAATAAAGGGGCCAGCGATGGATTGCAAGCAGGTATGATCCTGACGGTCGAGACGGTCGTGCGGGAGGTTACCGACCCCGAAACCGGAGATGTCATTCGCCGTGTCACCCAACCGTCAGGGAGAGTGGAACTGACGGACGTTGACGAGCAATCCAGTCTGGGCCGCATCATGTCTGGCTCGATGGAGGTGGGCGATGTAGCCACCGTCTCTGATGAAGAGGCTCCTCCCAACCTGTTGGACCTAGAGTAAACAGCAGTTCAGGTCGATAGCGATCGGGCAGAGTCAGATCCTTGCAGGATTATCTGCAGGAGTTTGACTCTGCACATTTTTGAACGGACTCTTGTTTTGAACGAAATCTGCACAATTCGCTAGAGTAGAGACCCAGCCTCTTTCTGCGATCTCCCGTGTTTGCTTCTACCCTCAAGCCTCCCACAACTCCCGCTATCCCCAGCGATCTGAATGCCGCGATCGCCGAGCTCAAGCAGGAACTCAACGCGGTTATTCTGGCGCACTACTACCAAGAACCCGAGATTCAAGATATTGCCGACTACATCGGCGATTCGCTGGGGCTATCCCGTCAAGCGGCGAATACCGATGCCGAGGTCATTGTGTTTGCTGGGGTTCACTTCATGGCAGAGACGGCCAAGATCCTCAACCCTGACAAGTTGGTACTGCTGCCCGATCTGGAGGCCGGTTGTTCGCTGGCCGATAGTTGCCCCCCAACAGAATTTGCAGCCTTCAAAGCTGCCCACCCCAATCACATTGTCATCTCCTACATCAACTGCACGGCTGAGATTAAGGCGCTCAGCGACATCATTTGTACCAGTTCAAACGCCGTCAACATCGTGCACCAGATTCCGGCGGAGCAACCGATTATCTTTGCCCCCGATCGCAACTTGGGTCGTTACGTAGCCGAGCAGACGGGGCGAGATTTAGTGTTATGGGATGGCAGTTGCATCGTGCACGAAACCTTCTCCGAGAAGAAACTCCTTCAGCTCAAAGTGGAACATCCGCAAGCAGAGACGTTGGCTCACCCTGAGTGCGAGACCCCTGTCTTACAGCTAGCAGACTTCATCGGCTCTACCACCGCATTGCTCAACTACTGTCAAACTAGCGATGCACCAGAATTCATCGTGGCCACCGAGCCTGGCATTATTCATCAAATGGAGAAGATGGTACCGAATAAACACTTTATTCCGGCTCCCCCTCAAAACGAGACCTGCGCTTGTAACGAATGTCCCTTCATGCGCCTAAATACACTAGAGAAATTGTATTTGTGCATGAAAAACCGTGCGCCGGAAGTAGATGTACCGGAGTCCATCCGTCTGCAAGCCTTGACCCCCATTCAGCGAATGCTGGAGATGAGTTGAGGACACCTTAGACCATAGGGACCAGACAGGGGGATATCCTCCTGTGGTGCGCGCTTTCAGCCTAAGTTCGAGTCCTCCCCCTCTCCTCTCTCTCAGACTGAAACTGGGGAATGATGGGTTGGCCTTGCCCGGCCTCTATGCCGTAGCAGGTTGCTGCCGCTCTGACGCTCTACCAGTCTGTTGTCATGGATAAAAAAACACATTGCGATTAGGCTCCCCTGAGGAACGCAATCTGGGAAAGACGACGATGATGTAGTGGTGGGACAAATCGCTTGCCAGATTGCCTACACAGTTCAGAGTGTGACAATTTCGGGAATGACTATCCTTTTCCAGCATTTGAAGCTGCCCACTCTCTCCTCTCTCACTACATCTTAGTGGCAGATAGCGAATTTTCCGCGCAAACTGCTGAGGGCATCCACACTGACTGCTTGGAGGAAATTTCGATGGTGTCGCTGCAGCTCCTGCGTATCTCTGGTATTAATTGACACTGATAGGGTCGCAATTCCATAACACCACTAACTCCTCCCCCCTGAAATCAGGAATTCAATCCAGAATTTGAAGAGAAAATAGGAAATTTCTTTGCGAAACTGGTGCAACCTCAGAGGACGAGCCAATTGGCAGTACGAGATCGAATCTTGTTTATGTCAAAAAATATACGGCGTACTCCGTCCATAAAAATTCCTCTGCGACTTATTCTTGTGGCACCGTTCCTGCTTCAAGTTGTGCTAGTGGTGGGGGTGACGGGGTGGATTTCGGTGAGGAATGGCCAGAGGGCAGTCAACGAACTGGCCAGTCAGCTCCGGAGTGAGGTAGGGGAGCGTGTCGAGCAAACTCTGAGCGATCGCCTAAACACCGTTCAGCTCGTCACCCAAATCAATGCCGATTTCATTCGACTTGGCACAATCAGCCTGGATGACCACAGTGCCACCGCCGACTACTTGCTAGCGCAGCGACAGCAATTCTCTCGATTGAGTGGCATCACAATCGCTACGGAAGAACCCAATTACGTGGGGCTGGCGGCAGCGGATGACGGCACAACGGTCCTTACCGTCTGGAATCATGCTGACACTGGAGTGATTGATTACAATCTGGATGCTGAGGGGGCAATTGCATCGACCTCGAAAGTTGACACAGACTACGATCATCGGCAGCGCCCTTGGTACCGAGCAGCGTTTGATGCAGAGCAAGCTGTCTGGCAAGCTCCTTACCTAACCGTGAATCCGGCCCGCTTGGTCATCTCATTCGATCGCCCGATCTACGATTCTCAAGGAGACCTTCAAGGGGTTTCCGATGCCGAACTGTCCTTGAACGATATCAGCGATTTTCTGCGCAGCTTGGATATCGGCCAAACTGGAACGGTATTTGTGGTGGAAAGTGACGGCAACCTGATCGCCAGTTCTACTCCTCAATCCCCCTTCCAGATCGATACTGTTACCAATGAGCCAGGGCGGTTGCGGGCGATCGACTTTCCGGAAGACTCTATTCGTACGACTGCTCTCACGTTGTCCGAGCGCTTCCACAGCCTCGACCGCATTCACGATGTACAACAATTAGACTTTACCTGGGCTGGAGAACGGCAATTCGTCCAAGTTACACCGTTTTCAATCGCGCCCGATATCAATTGGTTGATCGTGATCGCAGTCCCTCAATCTGAATTTCTAGGCACAATTCGCAGTAACGCCAGGGTAACCATTGTCTTGTGCCTCATTGCACTAGCGATCGCCAGCATGATTGGTGTAGCAACGTCCCGACTACTGGTGCAACCGATTGGTCGCTTGACCCGAGCTGCCCGCCAGCTCTCGCAGGGAAACTGGCATCGCAGCGTTCCTGAACCGCGCACCAAAGAGCTAGCTTCGCTGGCAAAAACATTCAATCAGATGGCGGGGCAAATTCAAGACTCGTTTGCAGCGCTGGAATACAATGCCCTGCACGATCCGCTAACAGGGCTGTCCAATCGCACGGCATTGCAGTCGTATTTGCAGGCAGCGATCGATCGCCATAAAAGCTATCAGGCTTCGGCTCAAAGCAAACAGCGTCAAGAGCAACAGCCCCCAAGCCAGTCCAGTCCAACTCAAGCTCCTGTTTCAGATGTGCCTGATTCAGATGTGTTGCAGCAGCAGTTCGACCTAGAGCTGAGATCGGACAATCAACCTCTCGAGACTACCGATCGTACTGCTGGTAGCGATGCACAAACCTTTGCCATTTTGATTTTAGATTTAGATAATTTCAAACTAGTCAATGATAGCTTTGGTCATTTATTCGGAGATCGTCTACTTGTTGAAACTGCTAAGCGCTTGCAAAACTGTTTGTTTGCAGATGACTCTCTATTAACGCCAAATCGCTGCACCATTTCGAGATTCGGTGGAGATGAATTTGTCATCCTGATCCGCCATATTTCCGATGTAGATATTGTGAGCCAAGTTGCTAGCCAAATCTTGTCATCGTTTGAGGTTCCGTTTAATTTAGATGGCATCGAAATTTACATGGGAACGAGTATTGGTATCGCTATCAGCACGCTCGATGGCGATAGTCCGGAGCGCTACCTACGCAATGCCGATATTGCGCTATACCGTGCGAAGAACAGTGGCAAAGCCACGTTCCAATTTTTTTCTCCCGATATGTATCCTGCCGCCCTAGATCGGCTGCAGTTGGGGAACGATCTGAGGCGAGCGCTGCAGCAGGACGAGCTAGAGCTTTACTATCAGCCGATCGTTAATGTCCACACCAATCAAATTCAATCGTTCGAAGCGTTGATGCGCTGGAACCATCCCCAACGAGGCAGAATATCGCCAGCCGAATTCATCCCAATTGCAGAGGATACTGGATTGATTGTGGAGTTGGATTGGTGGGCTTTGAAGCAGGCTTGCAATCAGCTAAAAGCCTGGCAACAGTACGACGGTTGTCAACACATTGAAATGTGTGTCAATTTGTCGAGTAAACAGTTTTCTCAAAAAGATTTTCTGGAAAGAATTCGAACCGCTTTAAATGAAACTCAATTAAATCCGAGGCATTTAAAGCTGGAAATTACCGAACGAATTTATATGCATTCGGCGATCGCGACAGAAACAAAACTAAAACAGCTCAAGGCTTTTGGCGTTCAGCTCAGCATTGATGATTTTGGTACGGGGTATTCATCGTTGAGCTATCTATATCGGTTCCCGATCGATACGCTCAAGATCGATCGTTCGTTCATTCACAGCCTAGATAGAGTGGATGATAGTTCGGCAATTGTTGAATCGATTCTTCTGCTGGGAGAGAAACTTGGGTTAGACCTGGTAGCAGAGGGAGTGGAAACCACTGCTCAAGCAGAATGGCTCAAAGAACGAGGCTGCGCAACAATTCAGGGATATTTGTACTCTCCCCCCCGTCCCGCTAACCAGATCGATCGACTACTGGCAGAAAGTTCCGTATTGTGACCGGTCTGAGTTCACTTGCTCTCATCCCCGACCCCTAACCCACCTGAGTTCGATAGTCCTCATCCCCAATCCTCCTCCCACATTGAGAGAATGGATCGAGAGACGTAAACCCAAATGGACTTGTTGCACTGCGAGGCAAACATCGGAATCAAGTATTTCCGTCGAACTGACGTTGTCCCACATTGAATTGCCATCCAGTTCGAACGAAAGACCCCCTCCCAAACCCTAGCCAGCATTGCATAGAGAAGAGGGGAGAGGGCTCGAACGAGATCGATCTTTGGGAGTCAGAAGCACTGGGAGTCAGAAACACTGGGAGCAATTCTCACTGCTGTTGAATAACCTGAGGTTGATAGTCCTTATTCCCAGCCCTTCTTCCACTGTGGAAGAAGGGAGCAAGAGGCTTAAACCCCTGATACTGTCGTTGTGCTGTGAGGTAACTATTCCATTCAAATAGTCCTGTCGAACTGATATTGAATAGCTGACCCAGTGAACCCGAATACCTATTCGGGACTGGTGGACGATAGATCGTTAATGCGATCGATGAAGCTGCTCCTGGAGGAGGATTCAGCTGCAGTCACGGGAGAATCAGACGCGACTTCAACTGCAGAAAGCTGTCGATGGCGATCGGCGACAACGCTGCGGCTAACTCCGTTCTCCGGACTGGTTGAGCGTAGTTCAGCCAATCGTCCAACAATTCCAGCAGAGGCGGGGGCTACGGATAGGGCAGTTGCGCCTGTCATGGCGAGGGCTGCGAGTACAACAGTTTTGGAAATACGCATTGTGACCACCTAGAAATGTTGTCGATACTCATGATTTCGCCAGCGGCAGGAACTCTGAATGTGGAGCTGCTGTTGGGGTGACGCTTCGAGTACGGTTTCTATTAAATGGTTCAAGCCTGAGATTGCAGTGGACATCTACCCGCGATTGCCTATGAATTGAGTGAATCAACTATCAGCGATCGCTCAGAGTTATCTAATGGGAAGCTGGTAAGTGTTTTGTCTCATACAAAAATTGCACGCTAAAATTAGCGCGCTAGTCAGAAGGCTATCAATCATGATTCTTTAGAGCAGTAGCCCAAGATACAGGTGCCTCTATTTCAGCAACCCGTTCTTCTGCTATCCCCTTCTATTCCAGACCACTGTTCTCGCGTCTCTAGGCTTGCGAGGAGAGTGCGGTAAGGCGGAGAGAGCGATCGCCCAGCGCGTCGTCTAGACAGGCAACATACGAGTAGAGCGCTGGCGAGCATTACCGAGCTTGCCACCGACTTGCGTAGCGCCACCATAGGTTCATTGGCAGATACACTGCCGGCGCCCACAAACTCGTAAGAATGGCCGAGAGAAAGACTCCATCCCGATAGTTCGTCCAAATCGTATTCAGGGATTGACGCACCCAATGTCCCTGGACGTCATCCCAACCCAACGCGAATGAATGCTGAATGGCCAATAGCGTCTCGGCAATCACCACCATGCCGAATACCAGCAGCGCAACGGTAATAAATTCCTCCTTCACCGATCGCTGCTTGTTCAACTTTGAGGTCAGCCCTCCCACAATCGCAAACCCCAGCGCATGAGTGGGTTGGTGGTAGGTGAGGGCGTCGTATAGAAAGCCCATCACAGCCCCTGCCAGCGCCCCCTGCCACAGTGGCCGACTTACGCTCCAGCACACCACCCAAATCAGCGGCCAATCTGGAGTGATGCCAGCCAACACCATACCGGGCAGGCGCAGCCAGCTGGCAAGAATACAGGTTACTGCCGATCCGGCGGTGATCGACCAGTTACTGAGAGAGACCACTGTCAGCCAGCTACTCGGAACTAACCGATTAGGGGGGCCCTGCAACGGATGAGTCAGTGGCTTCATTTGAGTCGACTTCACGAGCGGTAGTTTACGGGGAGGGGGAGTCTGTTTCTGGGAGGTCAGATTCAGAAGGAGGATCTTCTAGGAGATCGGTTTCGAGATTGGGGGCGATGGGAACTTCGTTGGCGGTCTGAAAGCTATAGACTAATGCCCATTCCAACCGGTCGAGCGGAGCCGATAGCTCGACAATTACCTCAGGAGCCGGGGTCGCTCGTAGGTCGTAGGATTCCACGCGACCAATGGGAATTCCTCCCGGATATAAGCTGCTGAGACCGGAAGACAGCACGGTTTCTCCCACCTGAATATCGGGCGATCGCTCCAACGTTTCGATGACCGCCCGCTGGGACCCCAGCCCACGCATGATGCCTCTGGCCCGAGAGTCACCAAAAGTAACGCCGATCTGGCTGCTCGGGTCGCTAATTAGCAGAATGCGACTGGTATTGGGAGACACTGCATCTACGCGCCCCACCAACCCGCCGGGTGCCATGACCACATCTCCCACCCCTATCCCTTGGCGGGTACCTTTGCTGAGGGTGAGGTGGTGCCACCAGCGATCGACCGAGCGACCGATCACCTCGGCCGCCATGCCGTCATCCCCCACCTGCCGCTGAATATCGAGCAGTTCCCGCAAGAGACGATTTTGAAACTCCAATTCATCGACCTGAGCCTGCAGCTCCCGATTGGCGGCAGAGGACAGAGCCACATCCAGATCGATCTCGGGACGAAATGGAGCGGATAGTAGCGCATAGATCTCTGCCAATACGCTGCCGTGGGTTTGGCGCACCACCAACGCAGCGCTCAAGGCCAGAACCGCGAGCGATGCCGGGACGCCAAGCCGCCCCCACAATCTGCGAGTTGAATCTAATGCCATTGCAATCGGAAGACCTTGAGATGGCGGGTACAAAACGAGCGGGAAGAGCTCAATGGCATCGCAGTAATAGAGACCTAGACAATATAGATCGAGACATTTGGGGGGACGGAGAAGGAAACCCTCTAGCTTCTATAGCTGCTACTGACGACGCGATGCAGTTCGTCAAATCGCTCCAACACTTGGCCGGTGCCCTCGACCACGCACCTGAGTGGGTCAGCAGCGATGTGGACCAAAATACCGGTTTCGTGGGAAATCAACGTGTCGAGCCCGCGCAGTAATGCACCGCCGCCAGCTAACACAATGCCGCGATCGATGATGTCTGCCGCCAGTTCGGGTGGAGTGCGCTCCAACGTACTCTTGATCGCTTCCACAATCGTCGAGAGGGATTCGGACATAGATTCGCGCACTTCCGGGCTTTTAACCGTCACAGTACGGGGTAATCCCGACAGCATGTGCAAGCCGCGCACCTCCAGAGACAGCTCCTCCCGAGTGGGATAGGCAGAGCCGATGCGCATCTTGATTTCTTCGGCTGTCCGCTCGCCAACGACTAAGTTATGGACTTTCTTGAGGTAGAGAGAGATGGAGTCAGTTAGTTCATCTCCAGCAATGCGGACAGATTCGCTCAGTACGGTACCTTGCATGCTGAGGACGGCCACTTCAGTGGTGCCACCGCCAATATCCACAATCATGTTGCCTGTCGGCTCGGTCACCGGTAGCCCCGCTCCGATCGCCGCCGCCATCGGCTCATCCACCAAATGCACTTCGCGAGCCCCCGCCTGACCGGCGGCATCCATCACCGCCCGTCGCTCTACACCGGTAATGCCGCTAGGCACCCCAATCACCACGCGCGGAGCCACCAGCGATCGTCCTTCATTGACTCTGTGGATGAAATGCTTCAGCATCATCTCAGCAATGTCGATATCGACAATCACCCCATCGCGCAGGGGACGGACGGCATCAATATTGCGGGGGGTCCGCCCCAAAATCTGTTTGGCTTCGGCTCCAATATGGAGGGGGACGCGAGTCTGCTGGTCGATCGCCACCACAGACGGTTCCGCAAGAACAACCCCCCTACCGGCAAGAAATACAAGCGTATTCGCTGTGCCTAAGTCAATTCCCATATCGCGGGAAAACCGGTCAAAAATTCCCACCGTTGCTCACCCCGTAGTTAACACGTCAGTTACCGTCCTATTCCAATCACTGCCAACTCAATCGCGGCCCGATCCTCAACGGTGCCATCGCTTGTTTCCTTGTCGGTACCCCGGTTACGCCATGTCGCTCGTTATCTCCAGCTTCTTGATTCGGATATCTCCTGCCGAATTCCTACAGCCGGATATTTGCAGCGGGTGAATGCATTAATCGGATGGGCCGAAGTGACCGAGCGATCGTTTCCACCGTTTTGGGGGGCTGTCCATCATACGGAGGGCATCCAACGCTACCTGTATAGCAAAAACGACGTCAGCTCGCCTGCCAAGTACAAATTGTTAAACACAGTGCAACTGTACTTCAGGGAACTTCGGCACACACCCTTAGTGAATCTTGAATGTTTTGCAGCCAATTTATCTACGTACCGGATATTTAAGGCTTAGTAAAACGGCATCGGCTTCACCAAGGTATCGCACAGATTGGTAGTAGGGGGATAGTCAGTCCGGTTTGGAATTCGCCAGATTTCTAGCTCGTGTACTGCTGCATTTAAAATGCACCATCTAGGCCCAGCTCCTCGTATTTTGCTTTGACTTTTTGAATGTCTTGCCACATTAGCCACTTCGGGCTGCCCTGCTTGCGAGATTGATTCCTCAGCAGATAGGCGGGGTGAAAAATGGGCATGGTGAGGCGGCCTTCCCACTCAAACCACTCTCCACGGATTTTGGTGATTCCCCGTTTTTCTTTCAGGATGGCTCGCACGGCGGTCGCACCGGTCAGCAGGATAATCTGCGGGTCGATGATGCGAATCTGCTCCATTAGGTAAGGCTTGCAGGCCTCCATTTCGGCAGGGGTGGGGGTGCGGTTACCGGGGGGACGGCATTTGACCACATTGCAGATATAGACGTCTGCTTGGGGATCGAGTTCGACGGACTGCAGGATTTTGTCCAGAAGCTGGCCGGATTTGCCCACAAACGGTAATCCCTGCTCGTCTTCGTTTTGTCCTGGCCCTTCCCCAATCACCATCAACTTGGCCTGCGGGTTGCCTCGCTGAACCACTATATTGGTGCGCCCGGTGTGCAGTTCGCAGCGTTGACAGCGGCTGCAGTGCTCTTTTAGTGCTTCAAGGGTGTCGTACGTACCGGGAGGGATGGGGATGGAGTTGTCCAGCGGAATGCGCTCTTGCAGCTCGCCGGATAACGGTGTGGGAGCGTCCGCTTGAGCGGCACCACCTTGAGGGGTACCAAATAGAGACGGTTGTAGGTCGTCTGTCATGCAGGGGTCAACGGTAGACGGTTATTGCCCTTCATTATGGCGGGGAGCGATCGCCTCTCCTATGCTGCTCTTAGTTTTTCTCAAGTTCTGGCAGTTTTTTCTCAAGTTTTGACTCGCGTTCAGTGCTCACAGGCAATCTTCAGCCATTCATTTGCCGGTAACCCGGCAGGACGCCACAATGAGGGCTACCTTGTAGACACAAACCGTTCTACTCACTCGTGCTAGTGCTCCTTCTGGAATGAACAACGTCAATTACCTACGCATTAGCCTCATCGATCGCTGCAATTTCCGGTGCCAGTACTGCATGCCCGGTGACGAGGAGATGGATTGGCTGGAGCGGCAGGAACTGCTGACCAAAGATGAGCTGTTGTATGTGTTGCGATCGGTGTTTATTCCCTTGGGATTCGATCGCTTTCGCCTGACGGGGGGAGAACCGCTGTTGCGGCGGGATGTGGTGGAGCTGGTGCGAGAGATCCAGCAGTTGGAGGGGGTGGCGGATTTAGCCATGACCACCAATGGCTACGTGTTGGAAGAGCGGGCTCAGGAGCTATACGAGGCTGGTTTGCGGCGCATCAATATCAGTCTGGATTCGTTAGATGCGGATACGTTTAGACACATTACGGGACGGGCTTTGTGGGACAAGGTTTGGAGGGGAATTAAGGTTGCTTATGACGTGGGGTTTGACCCGCTGAAGCTGAATGTGGTGGTGATTCCAGGGGTGAACGATCGCGAAGTAGAAGACCTCGCCGCTCTGTCTATCGAGCGCGCTTGGCACGTGCGCTTTATCGAATTTATGCCGATTGGTAATGACTTACTGTTTGGCGATCGCGGCTGGGTTGATTCGGAGCAGCTACGGCAGCGGATTCGTGATCGGTTTGGGTTAGAAGCAGGAGCCGTGGCCGGGAATGGCCCCGCCGATATTTTCCGTATTCCGGGAGCCAAGGGGACGCTGGGGTTTATTAGTCAGATGTCGGAGTGTTTTTGCGAGAACTGCAATCGGATTCGCTTATCGGCAGATGGATGGTTGCGCCCTTGCTTACTGAACGAGTCCGGGCAAATTGACCTCAAATCTGCGTTGAGAAACGGGGAGTCTGCGGACCGTCTGCGGGCCAGAGTCAAAGCACTACTGGTGGACAAAGAGGAGATTAATTTTATCGAGCGCGATCGCGGTACTACCGGCCAGCGCTACGCACGCACCATGTCTCAGATCGGCGGTTAGTCTGCCTGTGCTCGCCCCCAACGAAGAGGAACTCCCCCCAGACGACAGCCCGGAGGGAGTTTGGTTGCAAGTTCTGCAATGCCTATCGACGGATACTTCAACATCTCCGAGATAGCAGAGAAAAGCCTTCAAAATGTATTCAATGCAAGCGATCGCTGGATATGAATGGGTCAAGCAATCAATATGGGTCAAGCAATCAATACCGAGATCGAACGGGGCCAGTTAGGACACCGATACCGCAACCCACATCAGTCCGCCGAGCAATGCAGCAGCGATGACCCCCAAAATGGCGTACTGGATCTTCTGCTCTTTGGTGGGAGGTTCAGCCAGCCGATCTCTAGTTTCGATCGGAAAATTGTTCATCACTCCGCGTTCGTCTTTGGTGTAGGGCATTGGGGACTCCGAACTTAACCATTTGATAAATAACTATAAGTCATTGTCATGATTGGTGCAGGTAGGAACGTGTAAAGGGGGGCTGGGAAAATCGACCGATCGGCGAGTTGTCTCCCCGTGCATGATAGCAACCGCAGAGCTTGCCATGTCCTCGGGAATGTGCTGGGTTTGAATGTCAATATGGCTGGACGTGGACAGACGATCTGAAGCACTGAGTTGCCCTGAATGACGCGGCGATCGTGATTGTATTTGTAGGCGGTCTGGCAATCGTGACGTTTGCCAAGAAAGATGTACCAATGACCCATATATCTGCAGGAAAGATGTGCCAATGGCCCATACAATGAGATAGTTTTGCCTTGCCGTAGAAACGTAGCGAGTGCTACATCGGACTTGCCGCCGATGCTAGCCGGTACCCACAACTCGGCCCTCACAACAATTAGGAGACGTTCATGCCGCGCCGCAGTGACCTGCAGAAGATTCTGTTGATTGGGGCTGGCCCGATTGTGATTGGTCAGGCATGTGAATTTGATTATTCGGGCACCCAAGCCTGCAAGGCACTCCGGGAGGAAGGCTACGACGTGGTGTTGGTCAACTCCAACCCAGCCACCATCATGACCGACCCAGCCACGGCAGAGCGCACCTACATCGAGCCGGTGACTCCCGAGTTTGTGGAGCGGATTATTGCCCGCGAGCAGCCGGATGCGATTTTGCCCACGATGGGCGGGCAGACGGCGTTAAACGTGGCAGTGTCCCTAGCCGAAAGCGGCGTACTTGCGAAGTACGACGTCGAGCTGATTGGGGCAAATTTCGAGGCAATTAAAAAAGCCGAAGATCGAGATCTGTTCAAGCAGGCCATGCAAAGGATTGGCCTGTCGGTGCCCCGCTCCGGACTGGCAACCACAATGGATGAAGCGCGAGCGATCGCCAAAGACATCGGCTACCCGCTGATTATTCGACCCGCCTTCACGCTGGGGGGAACGGGTGGAGGCGTTGCCTATAACAAGGAAGAATTCGAGGCCATTTGCTCCTCCGGTCTCGACGCCAGCCCTGTATCCCAAATCTTGGTGGAAGAATCCATCATCGGCTGGAAGGAATTCGAGCTAGAGGTGATGCGCGATCTGGCAGATAACGTCGTGATTATTTGCTCGATCGAAAATATCGACCCCATGGGCGTCCACACCGGAGACTCCATCACCGTCGCTCCCGCTCAGACTCTGACCGATAAGGAATACCAGCGATTGCGGGACTATTCCATCGCCATCATGCGAGAAATTGGAGTGGAAACCGGTGGCTCGAACGTGCAATTTGCCGTCAACCCGGTGAATGGCGAAGTCCGCATTATCGAGATGAACCCCCGCGTCTCGCGCTCCTCTGCCCTGGCATCCAAGGCAACTGGATTCCCGATCGCCAAATTCGCCGCCAAACTCGCCGTCGGCTACACCCTGCCGGAAATCGACAACGACATCACCCAAAAAACCCCCGCTAGCTTCGAACCCACTATTGATTATGTCGTCGTCAAAGCCCCCCGATTCGCATTCGAGAAATTCCCCGGGTCGAAAGCCATTCTGACCACTCAGATGAAGTCGGTGGGGGAGGCCATGTCTATCGGGCGGACATTCCAAGAGTCGCTGCAAAAGGCGTTGCGTTCCTTAGAGATCGGGCGATTTGGATTTGGAGCAGACAAGGCAGAAGAACTCCCCCCGTTAGATGAAATCCGCGCATCGTTGCGAGTCCCCAACCCCAAGCGTTTATTGATGGTACGGACGGCATTCCTGGCCGGTATGAGTGCTGCCGAGATCTTTAAGTTGACCCAGATCGACCCTTGGTTCCTGGACAAAATGCAGGAGCTGGTGGAGATGGAGCTGTGGCTATCTGGGAAATCTGTTGCGAATCTGGAGACAGATGATTGGCGGGAGGCAAAGCGACTGGGCTTTAGCGATCGCCAACTGGCCCATTTGTTGAACTCCACCGAGGACGAGACTAGAGCTGCCAGAAAAGCACAAGGCATTGTCCCCGTCTACAAAACCGTAGATACCTGTGCCGCCGAATTCGAAGCGTTTACCCCCTATCAGTATTCGACCTACGAATCTGCCAGCGAGGTCTTTGCCTCTGACACTCCTAAAGTGATGATTCTGGGGGGTGGCCCCAACCGTATCGGTCAAGGAATCGAGTTTGACTACTGCTGCTGTCATGCCTCTTACGCCATGCAGGATTCTGGTTACGAAGCCGTCATGGTTAACTCCAACCCCGAGACGGTGTCCACCGACTACGACACTAGCGATCGCCTCTATTTTGAGCCCCTCACCCACGAAGACGTGCTCAACCTGATTGAAGTGGAACAGCCTGTCGGCATCATCGTGCAGTTCGGCGGTCAGACTCCGCTAAACCTGGCCCAAGGGTTGGCTGCTGCTGGAGCACCCATTTGGGGCACGTCGCCGGATGCCATCGACGTGGCGGAAGACCGGGAACGGTTCGAGGCAATTTTGCGAGAGCTGGACATCGTTCAACCGGCCAACGGAATTGCCCGATCGTATGACGAAGCACTGACGATCGCTCAGCGGGTGGAGTATCCCGTCGTGGTGCGACCCAGTTACGTGTTGGGGGGGCGGGCGATGGAGATTGTCTATTCCGACGTTGACTTGAAGCGCTATATCGAGGCGGCGGTAGAAGTAGATCCGGAGCGTCCCATTTTGGTGGATAAGTTCTTGGAGAACGCTGTCGAAGTGGATGTAGACGCGATCGCCGACAAAACAGGTGCTGTCACCATCGGCGGCATTCTGGAGCACATCGAACAGGCGGGCATCCACTCTGGCGACTCTGCCTGCATTTTGCCCACCCGCACGCTGTCGGCAGAGGTGCTGCAGGTTATTCGCGATTGGACCCACAAGTTAGCGAAGAAACTAGGGGTAATCGGCTTGATGAACGTGCAGTACGCCGTCAAGGACGACTGCGTCTATGTTTTGGAAGCGAATCCGCGTGCCTCTCGTACTGTCCCGTTTGTCAGCAAGGCGATTGGAGTGCCGCTAGCCCGCTATGCTGCGTTGATTATGAGCGGCAAAACGCTGCAAGAGATTGACTACACCGAAGAGGTGATTCCCCCCCACATCTCCGTGAAAGAAGCGGTGTTGCCGTTCAACAAGTTCCCCGGCACCGACACGATTCTGGGACCGGAAATGCGTTCGACTGGCGAGGTGATGGGCATCGATACTGACTTTGGGCGAGCATTTGCCAAAGCTCAACTAGGGGCAGGGCAGACACTGCCGCTGTCGGGGAAAGTGTTTATTACGGTGAGCGATCGCGATAAAGCAGCCGTGGTGGATATTGCCAAAGAACTGCTGGAGCTGGGCTTTTCGTTAATTTCGACCGAGGGTACGCAGGCGTTTTTGAGCGATCGCGGCCTACCCGTAGAGCGCATCCTGAAGCTGCACGAAGGGCGTCCGCATGTAGTAGATGCGATCAAGAATCGCGATGTATCGCTGATTATCAACACCCCTTCTGGTGGAGAAGCACAGATTGACGGTCGCAAAATTCGTCGCAGTGCATTGCTGTACAAGGTGCCGCTGATTACGACGCTGGCGGGGGCACGAGCCACCGTCGCTGCGATTCGATCGCTGCAAGCTGGCGAGCTGGAGGTGAAGTCTATTCAGGAATACCATCAACAGTAGGCGGGTTAGTTGTATATCTCTGGTGTTTCTTGACTCAGTTGCTGTTGAAGGTTGCTGAGAATCGTGGTGTGATGAACGTATAGCGCTGGTATTTGCTCCGAATTTAGGGAGTGGCCTCCAGGTATTTACTTCCATTTCCTCCGAGCATTGCTTCTATAGCTATAGAAAACCGTTTGTGTATGTCTTTATGTCAGTACCAGCAGTGCGCTCTACTCTCAAATTCGCTGTTGCGGCTTGTGGCGCTGTTATGCTGTCTCAGTTGTTAGCCGTCGATGCAAACGCTCAAGTCATCCAGCGAGACGCACTTCGAAGACAACGGGAGCGGCGCCCACAAGATATTCGAGTACAAATTTTAAACCTGGAGGAGTTGCGGCAGCGACGGACAAACTTAGGGGCCAATCCTTATCAGGACCCCTACCGACGCGGTATTTACCGGAATGCCTATAACAACCCTTTTGATACGGTTGGTGAAGCGCCTGTTACTCCCGATGTCGATCGCTTCCGTCAGGGCGTTGAACGATTCCGTTAGGCACTTAAGCAGTTGCTTGGCCCCCCTCAAGCACCCACAAGTGGGGGATTTAAAGTCTTGATGGCACGACGAGTATTGCCGTTTTGTCTGACTCAACACCGATAGTCGATTGCAGTTTCTCTGGCAACTCATCCTCTACTCTAAAGCTACCGCTGATGGGCTGCGGTACGTGGGCTTGGGGCAATCGCTTGCTGTGGGGGTATAGCCCCGACATAGATGGAGAGTTGCAGCAGGTGTTTAACCTGTGTGTCGGGTGTGGGGTGACGCTGTTCGATACAGGTGATTCGTACGGAACAGGGCGCTTGAACGGGCGCAGCGAGCAGTTGTTGGGACAGTTTGCGGCGGGATATGGCGGGGTGAATGGCGATCGCATTTGTATTGCCACGAAACTAGCTGCCTATCCGTGGCGGTTGACGCGGGGCTCGATGCTGAAGGCTTGTGACGGATCGGTACGACGGCTGCAGCGGCCTGTGGATTTGGCTCAGATGCATTGGTCACCCTCAAATTACGCTCCCTGGCAGGAACAGCCACTCCTCAATGGACTGGGGGATTTGTGCGATCGCGGTTTAGTGAAAGGCGTTGGGCTGTCGAATTACGGGCCGAAGATGCTGAGGCGGGCACATCGGTTATTGAGCGATCGGGGCATCCCCATTGTGTCGCTACAAGTGCAGTACTCGCTGCTTTCTAGATATCCCGAAACCGAGCTGGACATCAAGTCTGTGTGCAATGAATTGGGAATTCGATTGATTGCTTACAGTCCTCTGGCGTTGGGGTTGCTGACTGGTAAGTATTCGGTCGACGGAATGCTGCCAGCCGGTTTGCGCGGCTTGGTCTTTCGGCAGATTTTGCCAGGAATTCAGCCGTTGCTGAACTGCTTGCAGGAGGTTGCTGCCGAACGGAACAAGTCGATGGCACAAGTGGCAATTAACTGGTGCATGACAAAGGGTGCCATTCCAATTCCGGGGGCGAAATCTGTGGAGCAAGCTCAGGCAAATGTCGGAGCACTGGGATGGCAATTAACAACTGCGGAAGTAGAGGCGTTAGAGAAAGCAGCAGCAAAATCACCCAAACAAATGGTGCAAAATATTTTTCAGACAAAATGAGTTTATAGCTGTCAACAGCGCTCACTAAAATCTCTTACTATTCCACGCTTCTCATACGACTAAACGCCAATCGAATTGCATACACGCACATTGCAAACCCGATCGCTGCCCCCAACCCAAACAGGCACCGGCCAAGCAAAACATTCTGTTCACGGCTGAGGAAAAATAACCCTCCAGACATCCCCTCCGCCTGAGAAAACAGAGACACCCACACTCCAATTGACCCCATAAGGGCCAGAAATATCGCCGCCAGAATGTGATTCAATCGCGAGTTGAGCTGCGTCATCATCATGCAGCCCGACAGTACGAAGACCATTCCGCATACCCCAATTACCCATCGCGGCGCATCCCCAGGCTGTTCTGAAATTGGCAGCAGATTTAGGGAATGGGCGATCGGAAATAACCCCATCGCAATACAAAGAAAGCCGAGGAGTAGCGACTTCTGTTGAGACGACATAAACTTCCACCCAAAATCCAACCCTATTCCCCCCCTACCCTTCCCAAATCCCGTCTCCATAAAGCCCATACAACGCTTCAAACACCTCTCATGTCCGCAGGTCTTCTCGGAGGGGTTGGAGGGGACGCGCCTCGTCCCCTGCTCGCGGGAGCGCGAGGGGAGTCGACACTCCCCTCGCAACCTCCCAACGTCAGTCAATCAATCAACACCACAAAAAAACTGCCGACAAACCGCCGGCAGCCTCTTGTTAATTGCAAACTAAACAATCGAGATTCAAAACTCTCTTAGATATTGGCAAACACAGTCTTCGCCGCTGCGATCGTCTGCTCCACCAACTCCTCAGTGTGAGTCAACGCCGTAAACCCAGCCTCAAACTGAGACGGAGCCAGATAAACCCCTTCCTCCAACATGGCGCGGTGGAAGCGGCTGAACTTCTCAGTATCCGACTTCTTCGCATCGTCAAAGCTGTTAACCGGTCCGGGATTGAAGAAGAACCCAAACATACCGCCAGCACACTGACCGCAAGCCTCGTGCCCCGCTTCCTTAGCCGCAGCCACCAAGCCCTCAGACACCATCTGACTCATCTTGTGTAAGTAGTCGTAGGTGCCCGGACGCTTGAGAATTTCCAGAGTCTTGATCCCGGCAGTCATCGCCAGCGGGTTACCGGATAACGTACCCGCTTGGTACATGGGGCCAGCCGGAGCCACCATCCCCATGATGTCTGCCCGACCACCGTAGGCGCCCACCGGTAGACCGCCACCAATCACTTTACCCATCGTGGTCAGGTCGGGAGTAACGCCAAACCGCTCTTGAGCACCACCATAGGATAGGCGGAAGCCAGTCATCACCTCATCGAAGACCAACACGGCATCGTATTTGCGAGTCATATCCCGCAGCCCTTGCAAGAACCCAGGCTGAGGCGCAATGCAACCCGCATTGCCCACCATCGGCTCCAGAATTACACCGGCAATCTGACCGGGATTCGCTTCAAACAACGCTTCAACAGCAGCCAGATCGTTGTAGGGCGCAGTCAGAGTATTCGCAGCCGTCGCAGCCGTCACACCCGGAGAGTTGGGCAAACCCAAAGTAGCGACACCCGAACCCGCTTCCACCAAGAACATGTCAGCATGACCGTGGTAGTTGCCCTTGAACTTGATGATTTTCTCGCGATCGGTAAATGCCCGCATTAGACGCAGCACCGACATGCACGCTTCGGTACCGGAGTTTACAAACCGCACCATCTCCACACTGGGGACAGCATCGATGACCATCTCGGCCAACTGGTTTTCCAACACACAGGGAGCGCCGAAGCTGGTGCCCTTGTCCAACGCAGCGTGCAGAGCTTCCAACACCTCGGGGTGAGCGTGACCGACGATCGCCGGGCCCCAAGTGCCGACGTAGTCGATGTACTGGTTACCGTCTACGTCCCAGATGTAGGAATCCTTGACGCGATCGAACACAATCGGATCGCCACCAACCGACTTGAATGCGCGCACGGGAGAACTCACGCCACCGGGCATGAGCTTCTGAGCCGCCGAGAAAATCTTTTGGGATTCGGTTGTTCTGAACGCAGTAACCACTACAGTCTCCTGTGCAATAAATCTGTTTCGAGAGAGGGATTAAAAATTAAATCGGCCTTCATTGTAGTGCGATCGCCCCACACAGAATGTGGACTTGCGTTAAGCACCGCACGGCAAATTTGCCAGACTCCAGCCATCTGCCACGGTCATACCGCCGATTGATCGACAAAATCCAGACCGACATCCAGCCAAGTCGCTTGCATGATGGGCGCGCTGGTGGAAATGAAATCCACTCCCAACTCGGCGATCGCGCGCAATCGTTCGCGGGTGATATTCCCTGACGCTTCCGTCTTTATCCGCCCATCCGTCCGCTTGAGTGCCGCTGCCATCATCTCCAGCGGCATATTGTCCAGCATGATGATGTCGGCCCCAGCCCCGATCGCCTCTTCCACCTGCTGCAGTGACTCGGTTTCCACCTCGATCAGCATGGGATAGGGCGATCGCTGTCGAATCGCGGCCACCGCCCCTGCAATGCTGCCTGCCGCCAGAATGTGATTGTCCTTAATCATGGCGGCATCGTCCAGGCCATAGCGATGATTGCGTCCCCCCCCCACTGCAAAGGCATACTTTTCGAGATCTCGTAGACCGGGTCGAGTTTTGCGGGTATCCACCAACTGAGAGGGGAGATCGGCGATCGCGTCTGCATAGTCCTTCGTCAACGTGGCAATCCCGCTGAGATGCCCCAGTTGATTCAGCACCACCCGCTCCCCCATCAGCAATACAGCCGCCGGGGCCGAAATGTTGAGCACTGTTGTTTTCGCCGGGCAGGTTACTCCTTCGTCAACCGCTAGCTCAATGTCGGGTTTCGGGGTGTTGTAGAGGCTGGCGACAGTCTCCCAAATCGATCGCGCTAGAGTAAGACCGGCAATCGTGCCCGATCGCTTCACAACAATGCGAGCCGTCCAGATGGGCGATTGAGCTGGGTCGGGAAATAGCCCCAACGTGGCGCGATCTCCCCTCCCCCAATCTTCAGAAAGCCAGGACTGAATGAGAGGATTCAGCAATGTTGGTGGGGGTAATGGAATGGGCATGACACCAGGCGAGGCAGTTCGTTTGCATGTGAGTCACAGGCGTCAGCCTGAGCTCAGCCACCCTTTGTTTAATGGGTGACCCACAAATGCCCTCCAATTTTGAGGTTGGCTGGTGGGAATTGCAACCGAACGACACCCAACACCAGAGGTGCTGCCAGCCATTAAGCCAGACTCTGTTGAGTCAGACTATTCGGCATTCTCATTAGACGATGGTTGTTCCACCCAGACCGACACCGATCTGCCGGTACAAGCAAACTGTCCCCATCCCCATTCATCGGTCACTACGGATTCCTCGATCTGCCCCAGAACATCCCGAAATTCCGTATTGGCCCGACACACTTGCATCCACTTGCTGGCAGCATGGCTGTTTTTTACTGAACGAATGTTATTTACTGGGCCGGAGTTACTCATCAATACGGCGATCGCCAACGGATGGGTTTCGTCCCCCAATCGCGTCCAACCGATGGCATTGGGATCGTCAAAGTAATCTCGCTGTCCGCCGTAGGCATGGTGAGTACGCACGGCCATCAGGCGATCGATCGTCCATTGATGGGAGTCCAACACGATGGAATAGGTCTGCCCGTCTCCGCCAACACCGTCGTAATTCGCACCGTAATAATCCCCGTAAAACACGCTGGGATAGCCCTCTTGTCTCAGCAGGATTAGGGCATAGGCCAACGGCTTAAACCAAGACTCCACCACGGAATCATAGATTTCCAGCGGTTGACTGTGCTGGTTGTCCACAAACGTCACGGCCAATTCGGGACATCGCTGTACCAACGAGCCATCCAAAATGCAACGTAAATCAAACCTGTGGACTGCTTGGCTGGCGTGATGAAAGTTGTAGTGTAGGGGGACATCCATTAAACAGAAACGGTGCTGCATTTCCTGCAGAAACCACTGCAATGGCCCGACATCCCCCAGCCAATATTCTCCAAAGTTGAATAGCGCCACTTCAGGCGATCGCATTGCTTCAGGCGATCGCATTCCTTCGGACGACCGCGCTGGCGGAGTTTTGGATTGGTATTGGGCCAGCGATCGCAACCAGTCATTAATGGTGTCGAACGGCAGATCGATCGCAGCGTCCAAGCGAAACCCATTGACTCCTGTCATATCCAAAAAACACTGGCTCCAATCCTGTAGCTGCCCCCGCAGAATTCCGGCTTCACCGTGAAACACAATATCGGCATACACCTGCACTCCCTTCGCCTGCAGCCCATCTACGATCGCTGCCAGTTTCCCTCCGTTGGAATATTGCAATAGCCACCTACTCGATCCAAAGGGTTCGGCATTGCCTCCCATCCACACATCTGGCGACAACTCATCTAGCCCGTCTTGCTGGCTAACGCTGTAAGCCGCAGGAAGCCACACAGCAGTGAATCCCGTCTGGGCGATCGCTGGAATCTGACTGCCTAACTCGCTCCACAGGTGACTGTCGACGGGCAGAAAATTATGAAAATACTGAAGAATCGTGCCGTTCATTAGAGTCATGCGGTGGGACGCGATGCGGGAGTTTGTGACCGAGTGGTATCTACAGTCACGGTTCGTTGGCCATTAGCAGGCACTGGGTGGGGGGTGTGGTGATGGCAACGGTGATACCTCAGGTGGGTCACTCGTCATTGGTCATTCGTAAGGACTGAGAGCTCATGGGAATTTGAAGTTTTATTAACAACCGCCTCGTCCTGACATAACGCTGTCAGTAGCCCCTCCCTATACTTCCAATCAACAGCGCTGTTTGCATCAGTCCAGAAGTAATCGGCCCACGAGTGGCTAAGAGTGGTTTTGATGAACGTTAAAAGCATCACCCCCATTATCTCTACCCCCAAACTTGAAGAGGTAAAAGCTTTCTACACCCAACACCTCAAATTCAACGTTGTTTATGACGGAGAGTGGTACTTGAGCATGCACGCACTTGACAATAAAGGAATCGCGATTGATTTCATGCGACCGAATGTCAAGGAAGTTGCAGAGCCTGTTTTCCACACTGTCTATGAAGGTAAAGGAGCATTTATTGCGCTTGAGGTGGAAGATGTGGATAAAGAGTGGCAGCGTCTGAAACTCGCCGGTGTCTCTCTGGAATCCGAGCCTAGAGACGAACCGTGGGGGCAGCGTCATTTCGCACTTGTGGACCCGTGCGGAGTGGCGATTGACATCTTTAAATGGATACCGGCTACGAAAGAATATGCCAAGGACTATGTTGCCTAGTTAACGTTTCTAGGCATTGAGCACTCCGTTAGTACCGAGTTGATTTATTTCATATCGGCGATCGCTGATGCTGGAATTGTGCCAGCAAGCGATCGTCGATTCACCCGTATGAGAGATGGCTGAACCTATTTCTCTTGAATAATCCCGTTCCTGCACTGTGCCCTTTAAAGTCTATGCGCCGCGCCGATCGCCTGCTCCAAATACTGCTAATTCTGCGAGCCCAGCCTGTGGTGACAGCACGACAACTGGCCGACCGATTAGAAGTCTCGGAACGAACCATTTATCGAGATGTTCAGGAGCTAATCTTTTCCGGCATTCCGATCGAATCAGAAGCAGGCACCGGATACTGTCTACCGGATGGCTTTGATTTGCCCCCCATCATGTTCACAACCGAAGAGCTAAGGGCGTTGGTGCTAGGAGTCCGTACCGTCCAAAGTTGGGCCGATCGCGATTTGGCCCAGGCCGCATCTGTGGTGATGGATAAAGTGAACGCCATCTTGCCCGAACGACTGCGGGAAGATTTCGAATCTATTCCTCTATTCGTGCCAGCATTTCACGTATCCAAAACGGTCAAAGAAGTATTAGCCATTCTTCGCAAAGGAACCACCAACCATCAGAAAGTCCAGTTCAGCTATCAACGAGCTGACGGCCAAAAATCCAGCCGCACCGTGCACCCTCTCGGACTGTTCTATTGGGGAGCAACCTGGAGCTTGGGCAGTTGGTGCGAACTGCGGCAAGACTTTCGCAATTTTCGCTTAGACAGAATGATGCATGTGGAATTGTTGAACGACTATTTCGATTCGATTCCAGGACGCTCGCTGCAAGACTACATGAATGCCATGTGCGATTAATTTCGTCAAATTCAGCTGCAAGCAGTGTGACTGTTCTCGATCTTTCGTTCACCCGACTGCGTCCCAGCCATTCCTCAGTATCAACATCTCCAATCCAAGCCACTGTCATTCATCAAAAGTCTGTTCGAGCTTCCCCAAAACCCCCCTGAAATCAACAGCGTCCGCTATGACCTACTACTACAATCTCTGGTAATTATCAGCCCCATTGCCCGAGGTGTTTGGCGTGACGCAGCGCGAATACGAATTCGACACCATTGAGAACCTTATTATTCGGCGATTATCACTGGCCATGCGTAGCCTCAGCATTGTCCTGATTGTGTTGGGGTTAGTTATTTTTGCCAGCGGAACTCTATCCGCTTGGACCTACCGCGCGACCACTACATTTTTCCTCAGCAGTTTGCAGGCGGCAGTCCTGATTCTGTTCGGTGCTTGGACGGGGGGAGCCTCTAAATCATTCAAACTGATTGTCGAAACAGAAGGGCACGATATCGCCAACTTGATGGCAGCTCTCAAAGAGCTGAGCAAGCTGTTTTTCCTGCAGTTTGGATTAGTGGTACTGGCGATCGCCCTCTTAATAGCAGTCAGCACCTCCCAATTCTGGGGAACCTCTCGGCCAACCCCTCCCCCACCCAACCAAATCCAGGTAGAGTAATGTCCTGTTGGGATTAATGTCTTGTTGAACGCAAGGGAGCGACGCGATCGTGCATGTGTTGGTAGTGGGTTCTGGCGGGCGCGAACACGCATTAGTGTGGAAACTATCTCAGTCAACCAGAGTTACCATAATCACTTGCGCTCCGGGAAATGTTGGTCTGGCCCGCATCGAGAAATGCACCACTCTACCCCTCTCCGTCACTGACTTTGACGACCTGATTCAGTTTGCTCGCAATACCAATGTTGAATTAGCTGTCATTGGCCCCGAAGTTCCTCTAGTGGCTGGAATTTCTGATGCATTTGAGGCGGCTGGTATTAAGGTATTCGGCCCCACCCAGGACGGAGCCCAATTGGAGGGCAGCAAGTCTTGGTCAAAGCAGCTCATGGAGGATGCTGGCGTTCCGACCGCGCGATCGCAAACCTTCACTGCTGCTGCCGATGCGATTAACTACCTCAACCAACAATCGGCACCCATTGTTGTTAAGGCTGATGGTCTAGCTGCCGGGAAAGGAGTGACAGTTGCCCGCACGATTCAAGAGGCGATCGACGCTGTTACCGATCTGTTTTCCGGCACGCTGGGAGACGCTGGCAGTACTGTCGTGATCGAAGATTTTCTCGTGGGTCAGGAAGCATCGGTCCTGGCATTTACGGACGGCCAAACTATCCTGCCGATGGTGGCAGCGCAGGATCACAAGCAAGTGGGGGAAGGAGACACCGGCCCCAATACCGGGGGGATGGGAGCCTACGCACCTACTCCGATCGTTACACCAGAGGTGATGGAGCAAGTCCGGCAGCAGGTGTTGGAACCGACCCTAAAGACATTGCGCGATCGCGGCATCACGTATAAGGGTGTGTTGTATGCCGGATTGATGATTGCCCCCGATGGTCAGCCCTCGGTGGTCGAGTTCAACTGTCGCTTTGGCGATCCTGAAACCCAAGTGGTTCTGCCACTGCTCAAATCAGATCTAGCAGCAGTGATGCTGGCTTGTGCTGAGGGCAAGCTGCACGAGATTGACTTGGAATGGCATGACGGTTACGCCGCCTGTGTTGTGATGGCATCGGGGGGATATCCCGGCGCTTACGAGAAAGGTAAACCCATCGGCGGCTTGGAGCCTGCCGAACAAACAGCAGCGGTATTCCACGCCGGTACGGCGGCTGGAGACTCAGGAGAGATTGTTACCAACGGGGGGCGAGTATTAGGCATTACCGGACGGGGCGAGACTCTACAAGCAGCGTTGGATCTGGCTTACCAGGCGATCTCCACTATCCAGTTTGAAGGAGCCCAGTTCCGCGCCGATATTGGATTTAGAGTATTGGGCAACCGTCAATAAAAGCGGTTGGCTGCATCTTCAGGTGCGATCGCGGCAATTGCAAGCCACGAATCGCTACCTAATAAATTCCTCGATCGCAGCAGCAACACCGTCTTCATCAATGCTAGGGGCTTGCCAACTGGAGCGAGCTTTCACGGGCGCTTCCGCATTTCCCATTGCCACTGCTGTCCCCGCATAATCAAACATCTCTACATCGTTGTAGCTATCTCCCACTACCATCACCTGCTCCGGTGCTAATCCCAGCAAATCCTCAGCCATGTACTTCACCGCAATTCCCTTATTGATGCCCGGATGGGTGGCCTCAAAGAAGGTCGGCAGCGACTTAGTCAAATACAACTGGTCGGGTGGAAACTGAGCCCGCATTATCTCCAGAAGTTCGTCAATCAACTGAGTATCCTGCGTCATGCCCAGCACCTTAGTGGGTGGGAGCGCCCCTTGCCCGTTTAAGTCTTCTATCAGGTGTAGTTGGACCCGCGATCGCTCTGCGTACCAATCACTCAGTGGGTTCTTAGCCTGGATGTAGAGGTTGTCATTTACGTAAACGTGAATCGCCTCTAGTGGGAACTGCGCCAGCGTATACAGCAGCGTTTGGGCCATCTCGGACGGCAGATGGTAGTGATGGTGCAGCTCATCTGTGCGAGGGTCTCTCAAAATAGCCCCCTGATAGGCGGCCAGCGGCATATCGGAACCGATCACCTGATGAAACCGCAACGCTGACTGGTACATGCGCCCGGTGGCGATCGCCACCTTTACTCCTTTTGCCTTCGCCGTAGTAATGGCATCAATAACCGTTGGGGACACCTCATTGGAATCACCGGCGATCGTGCCGTCAATATCCAGCACCAGCAGACGAATATCCGAACCCACAGAATCTGTCCGTGCAAGCGCGACAACCGCTCCATGCTATAGCAGTGCCAACACGATTGCGGATACCCCCTCTACTTGTGAAGACAATCGAGCGATCACAGGACAACACAACGGGCACCATGCACCGGGAAATAATCCGGCTACGATTGAGCACAGCGCTCGATACTGACGCCGATGCATTTGTCCCCCCAGGAAAAAGATAAACTCTTGATTTATCTGGCAGCCCAGCTCGCTCGCGAGCGACGAGAGCGGGGCGTCAAGCTTAACTACCCAGAAGCCGTGGCATTGCTTAGCTCTGCAGTATTAGAGGGGGCTAGAGATGGCAAGTCTGTGGCAACACTGATGAGTGACGGTCTTAAGGTACTCTCGCCAGATGATGTGATGCCCGGGGTGCCAGAAATGATTCCCGAGATCCAAGTAGAAGCGACCTTTCCCGACGGTACCAAGCTGGTTACGCTGCACCATCCCATCCGATAGCGGTCTCGCCCCTCTTATTCCACATATCTCAATCACTCCACCGATCTGAATCAGATGAGTGGTCAGTGCCGCGTCATAACACTGTGCCCCGATTCCGTATAGAATGCGGATTCGGATCGTTGTGTGTGCTTAGTCGATGTAGTAAAGCTTTACCCGCGTGGGGGATTCACACTACATCTAACTGCATTTGATGGGCCTGAAGCGTCTAGGTTACCTCTCCTCCTATCGCTTAGGACAGGGTGACGTTAGCGATCGCATTCGACATGCACATGTAGCACTTCGCCTAATTCAACCTGCATTAACCCCAATTTAGTGACCTGGACTGCTCCCACATCACCCTCTCGGTTAGAACTGGCTGCCCAGCGAGGTGACTTTCTGCTGACCGCAGAAGTCGCTCCTCCCAAAGGCGGCGATCCGACCCACATGCTGAATCAAGCAGCACCGCTCCGCGATCGTGTTCACGCCGTGAACGTCACAGACTCCAGTCGTGCGATGGCTCGTATGAGTCCCTTAGCGGCAGCGGCACTGTTGGAAACGATTGGTGTTGAGTCGGTCATGCAGTTGGCCTGCCGCGATCGCAACCGCATTGCACTGCAGGGAGACTTGATGGGGGCGACTGCATTGGGCATTCGCAATGTCCTGGCCCTGACGGGCGATCCAGTAAAATTAGGAGATTGTAAATCAGCTCGGCAGGTTTCTGATTTAGAGGCGGTACGACTGCTATGCCTGATTCGGAATTTGAAAAGCGGTACGGATGCTAACGATAAGGTTCTACCGGATGGACCGGTCACATTATTTGCGGGAGCCGCTGTCGATCCGCAATTACCCAATCTCAGCTCCTTGCAAAAACGCTGCGATCGCAAAGTCCAAAACGGTGCAAATTTTTTCCAAAGCCAGATGATCACTGACTTCGATCGGCTGGACGTTTTTATGGACAAAGTGGCCCGTCCGATGGGCACCCCCGTTCTTGCAGGCATCTTTCTACTTAAATCAGCGAAAAACGCTCAATTTATCAATAAGTACATACCTGGCGTCAAAATTCCTGACAGCACAATTGACCGCTTGGGGGCTGCGATCGACCCTTTGTTAGAGGGCGTTGATATTGCTGCCGAACAAGTAAAAATTGCCCGCGAGCTGTGCGATGGTGTCCATTTAATGGCAGTAAAAGCCGAACATCTGATTCCCAAAATTTTGGATCGGGCTGGAATCCTTCCCCTGACTGACCGAGAGGCATCTTCTCCTCTCACCCCCTGAACCCACAAGCGGGCTAGGGTTCCCGACTGAGGAGCTGATATTTCCTGTGGCAAACAGCGGACTTTGGCAGTCAACCGTAATATCCCTGAATTATTTTTTCTTAATCCCCTACCATAAATCTTTGTAAACCATTACTATCGGGCAAAGGTTACAAACCCGACTAGCCAACAAGCAATGTTACCCAGCAAGGGAGCGAGATATGACTGCTGCTGTCGAACGTACTGCATCTACCATGACCCACAAAGGTTTTTTGTTGTGGTTCACCGGATTATCCGGTTCTGGAAAATCCACGATTTCTGTACCTGTTTCCAAAGCTCTTAAGAAGGCTGGTTGCAAAGTAGAGGTACTGGACGGCGATATCGTTCGCATGAACCTCAGTAAAGGATTGGGTTTCAGCAAAGAAGATCGCGATATCAATATCCGCCGAATTGGATTTGTGGGTGGAATGCTTTCCCGCAACGGTGTGATTGCACTGACAGCCGCTATTTCTCCTTACCAAGCCACACGTGATTCGATCCGCGACCAAACGGTCAACTTCATTGAAGTGTTTGTTGACTGCCCCGTTGAAGTGTGTGCCCAGCGTGACGTCAAAGGGCTGTACGAGAAAGCATACAAAGGTGAAATCGCAAACTTTACCGGTGTATCCGATCCCTATGAACCTCCGTCTAACCCCGAGATCGTTCTCAAGACCCACGAAGAATCCATCGAGGACTCGGTCAACAAGGTGATGACCTACTTGGTCGAGCACGACTACATTTCCCAAATGCCATAGGCATCCCGAACGCTATTTCGGACTCTTCCTACCAGTCTTCATGCCCTGCAATCGCGGGGCTTTTTTGCGGTCTGTTATCGCGTTTCCTCGGTCAATATCCTGCTTCGCATTCCGTTCGATGTAACTATGCGATCGCGATCGTCCTGCTGCACAACAACAGCCTCAAAGTTGAGCACCTCTTGCACTTTACCTCGATGGATGCTCCGTGCTCTCAATGTTTCCGCCTCCCACATTGAGAAACGGGATGTAGGGCAATCTCACTCAGTGTCACTCGGCAACGCTGCCGAACTGGCGCTTCTCAACCTACGACCAATCACCTCTCATGAGAGTCCTGGATGGCAAAAAATGTTTAGGCATTTAAGCTTAAGCTGGATTGAGCCGATCGATTTGAGCTGAGAACAACAATAACTTTGATGAAGGAAAAGATGACTTCCCATGGTTAAAAGAAGCTGCCAATGCGTACTTTTACTCATTCTCATATGTCGCATGCATTACGTAAGCCTTCAATATTTTAGAGGTATAAATACCTGCTTTGGATAAATCTTAAGACAGTATGAATGCGATGAAAATTCCATGACATGCGCGTTAAATATCGGTCTCAAGTCAGAAAACTCATATATTCTTCCTCAAGCAGAAAATCATCCTCTGAAATATTCAATCCCTTCCTGCATAAGGGAAACGAGGATTCTTGGCTAAAGCATAATAGCCATGAAGACTTCCGTTTAGCGCAGAAATCGAATTTTTTTTTGAAAGTCATCTCGGTAAGTCTAGTCATTCCTCTATGTTCGTGTAACTATGGGAAGGAACCATGAATGTGAGGTGCTCGGCCAACCAGTAGCTCTGTTGAAGAAACCGTTACGCAACTTGGAAGTTTTCGTAATAATTCTCCCTGTTTGTATGTGCTACATTGTGCGCACAGATTCGTCGCACACGGTTTCGCTTCCAGGAGCTTCTTTATGCCTCTAGAAAATGTTCGGGTTAAGGTGGACACTCGCAATCACAAAGGATTTTTTGTCCCCGAGGCGTCTTATACGCTGCATGATGTCGATCAAAATGGGTGGGCGTTGATATGTGTTGACGATGCTCACTGTCATTATGTAGACCCGGACTCTCTGCGGCTTCCCAAAGGGGCCCGACGCGCAAAATCTTAGGCGCTGTATTTATTTGCTTGTATTGATGTTTCTGTACGTTTAATTCCTGGAGAGGCTGATTCAGCCTCTTTTTTGCTTCTTTCTTGCCTCCCATTGCTGTGCGGATTCCGACAATAGTGTAGGAGGAAAGAATATTTGGTTTTGCTGAAACTGGTATGTCCGGTCTTTCGAACGCTCAAGCATGTTGCTGTCGCTTGATGCTGCAGACAACCCTTGCCTTTATTCAGCAGTCGGCAACAGCCGACATGCGGGCTCTCCAACACGCTCATCCGACGATATTGGCAGGAACAGGTTGCTCGCAGACTCAAAAACTGGCGAAAAGGCTGATACGCTTCGAGCCGGTTGTGGCTCCGACTCAAGTACAGAGGTCGCTCCAGATCTTTCATTGGGCTCTGTTGAGAATACAGAGCGTGACGTTTTCGAGCTTGAGTGATGCGAGTTGGGTAACGTCAGTTCGACAGAGCTACTTGGGGATAATTAGCTGCCTTGCAGAATAGCGAAACCATCGGGTTTTAAGTGCTTTTGCCCCTGTCTCTCATGTTGGGAGACAGGTTGGAGATGAGGGCGATCTCCCTCAGATTGGGTCAGTCTGTTAGGGGATACTGCAATCCGCTGTAGGGTCTAGAGTGGGGAGACCCTGCAGCGGGTTGCTATATCTCTTGGTTGGATAAGAAAGCGATGCAAGCGCAGGTGGCTCTGCCAAAGGCAAATATACGCTGTTGCCAAACCATCAACCTATGGCGCTGGCGCGATCGCGACATAACGTGGCTCTAGCCCAACGAAGTGAAGCGCAAAAAAACGTCAGTTACGCAACCTGCACGCAACCTGCAGAAATAGACGCAACCCAGTCATGTCGATAGAGCCCAACGCTACCTAGCAGGATTTGGGGGCATTCCCGCTCGACAGGGGCTCGAAATCTTAGCGACGACCTAGGCTGCCTTCCATTGCCCAGCGAGCCAGTTCGGTACGGTTGTGAAGCCCTGTCTTGCTGAGCATATTACTCACGTGGCTTTCTACCGTTCTTTGGCTGACACTCAATGTTGCTGCAATCTCCCGGTTGGACATCCCCTTCGAGACCAACTGAATAACGCGATTTTCCGTTGGAGTTAACTCAACTTCGCGATCCAGCGTCAGAGTAGGTTGCAACATCCCCCCTTGCATGTGCAGAAGTCGCTCGGTTTGCTTCAGGGAAGACTCCACCTGAGCAACTAACTCTTCCGGCTCAAATGGCTTCACCATATAGACATCTGCACCAGTTGTTAGTCCCCGCACGCGATCTGCGCTTTGACCTTTGGCAGACAGGAACATGACGGGAATCCAACTTGTATCGGAATCTTCCCGCACCTTCTCGACAAAACTGTAGCCATCCATCTCTGGCATCATGACATCGCAAATGATCAAGTCAGGACGGAAATCTTCCATTGCCACGAGTGCTTCTTGGCCGTTACCGGCAGTAATAACCTCGTAACCACGAAATTCTAGATAATCCTTAACCAATAGAATTAGGTTTGGATCGTCATCTACCAAGAGAAGTTTTTTAGGGGCATCCACGCTATTCACCTTGAGGTTTTAGGCATTCAATACGTCAAACTACTGACTTAGCACCCAATCTAGGAACATGAATAATAGCGATCTCGTAACTTATCTACGGGTAGCAAATAAGAGTTTGCAATCATCGCCAATCGCATATCGAAAACAGTCCAGTGTATAGAGGACAAGCGCTCCTAAAAAGAAGCAGGGAAGCGCTCTACGATGAGGAGAAGAACTGCTAAACAGTGCAATCACGAGGTCTCGGGTGGCGCTGCGGCCAGCAAATGTGCTTGCTACCCGTGACACGGAGCCCTCTGGATCAAATTTACTCTAGTTTGTGGGCAATGCATACTGAACTCCAACAATTGTCAAGAAATGGTGAGTTAACTTCCTATCTCTATCCACGAAAATCTGCGGAAATTAGGATCTCTCGGTACACAGTCTTGGATGCTTGAGTGAATTTTTTGTATGAAGTCAGTATCCGTATTGACTATATTGATAAATATATATTTCTGCATTGTAAGTATGGCTCTTTTTGATGGGGGATGTGCAGTCGGCATATCGATTTTGTGAGGGGATAAAACACTGTTCCGGTAGGCTGTTTCAGGAATAGGGGAATTCTTGTGATTGGTCGGGCTTGCTTTGAGGGATATCGCCATTCTTTGTAAGCACGACTGATTGGCTGCGATCGCTAGATCTGCCGTACTGCTAGTACCTTGTCAGGCTTATTTTGAGGATGTCGCATCTCTGTAGGTATCTTGCAGAAGTCTTGAGGCGGAGTTTGACTCCTCGTTCCCAGAGTTGGCAGAGCGCTAGGCGCCGATACTTGTTGGGCTTGCTGAGCGATCGCTGTTGTATTCGATCGCCAGTCTGGCTGCTTCCTAACCCGGAGCAGGTAGATCGGCAGGATTGGTAGCGTTAGAACGATGGAGCGACTTGAGGTGAATATTTGTCTTGCAGCACAACGACACGTTAGGGGGATGTCTGTGCCTGGTGTGTCCAAATCTCCAAAGTGGAGGACGAGCTTAGGATGGGGGGCGCTCGAACTCAGATTGTTGTGAGAGGCAGGAGAGCGGAAATGGCAAACTGCATTATCTGTGCAGCAGCTTTCACCTTGGTGGTGTGGTGCGTTCCTGCCATTGTTGCTGGGAGTGAGGCGACCGGTTGGGCGGAGGGAGAGACTGACCGAGAAAGCACTGCAGATAGTGAGTTGCAATTTGAGCAGTTGCAACAGGAGTTAGAGGATAGGGGATTTGCGGTGAAGCTGGAGGCACCAGCGCAGCAGGGGGCGTACGGTATCTTGGAGCCCAGCACGCGAACGATCTGGATACATCCTGTCGTGTTCGAACTAGGGATTGCTTTGCCGGTCCTCATCCATGAAGGGGTGCATGCCGCGCAGGTGTGTGCAGGGGATGGCATGGTTGCGACCTTGCAGCTGGATATTGAGCCTCCCAATGCGACCCGTCCCTTTTTCCTCCGGTATCACTCCTATCGTCGAACCATTGAGGCGGAAGCCTATGCGGTTCAAGTGCAGCCCGATGCTTTCGAACGCGTTGGTCAACTGCTGGAGCAGCATTGTTAAATGCGGCAGCCTGTGAGGTTCAAGTGCAGCCCGATGCTTACGAACGCGTTGATCAGCGACCGGAGCAACACTGTTAGCCGAGTTGTTATAGCAATCCGCTCTAAGGTCTGGAGCATGTAGATAGCTCAAAACTTAATTGATTAAGGAGAAGAGAAAACTCTCCATAGCGGATTGCCGATCGTTATATTCATCGAATCCCCTAATTGCTTGGGTTTGGCCACGGCTTGTGTGACGACTGGTCTTGTAGTTCGATGTTCGAGGGCCAATAGACGCGAGATCGGCTTTGCTGAAAGAGTTGGCTGTGGCTGTCGCATCACTGTCGCGGCCCGTTCGTACTGACATCTAGAGCTGTGGAATGCTGGTTATCATTCAGGGATTGTTGGTTGCTTCGATCGCCGCTGCTATTGCGTTCTACTGTTGCTGCATTGTCAGTACTCTGACGTTTAAGCGGCATCGCCCAGCATCCGGTAACTCTGCTCTCCCTCCTACACCCGAGTGCTTAGATGGCGGCATTCCCGTGTCAATTTTGATTCCCGTACGGGGGGTCGATCCAGGGGCGTTGCGCAATTGGCGATCGTTCTGCCAACAACATTATGGAGAGTACGAGGTTCTGTTTGGGGTGATGGATGCGGACGATCCGGCCATTCCAATTCTCAAGCAGTTGCACGACGACTATCCCGATCGCGTGCGAGTCCTCAGCGATCTCAAACCACGGGGCATCAACTTTCAAATTAGCAATCTGACCTATCTATACGAAGCAGCCTGCTATGACACGATTGTGCTGGCCGATAGTGACATTCGGGTGGGGCCAGATTATCTTGCTACGGTTATGGCTCCCCTTCAAGACGACCGAGTAGGGTTAGTGACCTGTCCGTATGTAGAGAAACAGCCTCGATACGCAGGCGCTGCCATTCATGCTCTCAATCGGTGTACGGAGTTTATCCCGAGTCTGCTGATTGCTCGATGGTTGGACGGAGGGCTGAAATGTGCTTTAGGGCCGACGATCGCCACGCGCAAGTCAGTTATGGCAACGTTTGGTGGCTTAAATTACGTACTCAATCGGATTGGCTCGGACTTTCACATTGGCAAAATGACGGCTCGGTCTGGCTTTGAGATCGAGCTGTCTGGCTACGTTCTGGATAACGAGGGGGACGAACAGCTGGGACAGGTCTTTCGTCGGGAGTTGCGATGGGCGAGAACCATTCGGATCAATCGAGGACCGGAGTATTACGGCATGGGGGCCACGTTTGGCACGGTGTATGCGCTGTTGCTGCTGTTGGTGTCGGGACTCGCGAGTTGGGCGATCGCAGTCTTTGCGCTGACGTGGGTCGTTAGGATGCTGCAAGCTCTAGTGGCGTTGGTGCAACTGGATCGGCTAGGGCTGTTGCGATGGCTGTGGCTGTTGCCGCTGCGGGATGGCATGAGCTTTGCGATCTGGGTGGGGGGAGCGTTCGGTCAGCGGGTGTACTGGCGAGGGCGATGGTTGACGATTGGAGATGCGGGTGCTCTGGAAGAGTATCGTCCATGAGCATATAGCAATCCGCTGTAAGGTCTGGAGTGCGGACACAGCTCAAAGCCTTGAGATTCCAGGAAAATGGCTAGAGAACTCTCCGTAGCTGATTGTCAAAAGCTATAGTTTGCTGGCCAACCCAACCCGAGCGATCTTGCGATCGCTCCAGAGCTGCTGGAGCTACTGGCCCTTAAGCTTCGGGCGTTGCCGCCACGGCCTGGAACTGAGTGCCCCATAGTTGCCTAACAACTTCGGCTTGTGCCACCTCACGTCGCTCGCCGGAGTAAAAACACGGCGTTCCGTAGGGCTGAGAGATGGCCAGCATGCGATCGAAGGCCCCACGACTGCCGTAGCAGATCAGCGCTTTCACCGACTCCACATGCTCCATTAACAGCTGTTGCGCAGCAGGAGACAGCCCCCCATAGCCGCGAAACGGCCCCGATCGCACGAAAGCGTGCAGCACAATCCCGCCCGCCTCTTCCAGAACATGCTGCATCATCCCGATGGGAGTGTGTAAATCGGCCAGTAATGTCTGCATGCCCCGCTCTGATGCCGAAGCGATCGCAGGACTGTTAGGGGTCATGTAGTCGACCCCCAACCAGCTATCGGTCCACACCCAATTCACCCAGTTCGTCTCGGGGTGTAACGGAAGGGCGTTTGAGCGAGAGGTTTGAACGGCTGCACGGGCGATCGCTTCGGAGGTTTGGCGAGCAGAAGCAGTCCCAATCGCGCGAGTAACCACATCTGTAGACGTGGATGAACTCACCGCTGTTTCGAGCAAGCGCTCTAGATTTGATGATTTGGGGCTGGATTGAGTGGTGACCGACCGAGTTCCCAGGAGCTCTTGCAATGTTGGTACGCCATCTGAAGACTTCACTACTGGACGTGCCCCCGGCAGCATCCGTTCTAACGGCAGTTGGGCCATGCGCGAGCTGTCGCACACTCGGTGCTTGGCCTTTAAAATGCGCTCCACCGAGCGGCGAATGCGAAAGCGCGATAGCCGACCGGACTCTACGGCTTCGCAAATCCCCTGAATGGCATCTAAAGGCTGAGGGGGCATGACAATAACATCGGCACCAGCCTCCACGGCTCGAACAGCCAATTCTGCCGTCGACAGTGGGGCATCGGGAGAGGGAAACTGAGCGATCGCCCCCATCGTCATGGCATCCGTGGCAATGAGTCCCTCAAACTGCCATTCCCGCCGCACTATTCCCTCCAGCAGCGTATGAGAAAGGGTTGCAGGCCAGTCAGGATCGATTTGCGGCACCATCAGGTGGGCGCTCATAACCGCATCCACACCAGCGTCGATCGCATGTTTAAACGGCTTCCATTCCAGAGATTCCAGGCGATCGCGATCGTGAGGGATTTCCGGCAATAGCAGGTGCGAGTCGACACTCGTGTCACCGTGGCCGGGGAAGTGTTTAGCGGTGGTTAGCACCGCAGCCGATTTGGCTCCGGCGATAAAGGCTGATGAGAGTGCTCCGACGCGTTCGGGGGTGGTTCCAAATGCCCGCACGTCAATGACGGGATTGGCCGGATTGCTTTGCACATCTACAACTGGCGCAAACAGCCAATTAATTCCCAACGCCGCTGCTTCGCGGGCGGTAATCTGCCCCATCTGCCGAGCCCATTCGACCCCATCCGGCCCCAAATGAGACAGGGCGATCGCTGGAGGAAATTCGGTGGCTCCCTTAAACCGCTGTCCTACCCCCCATTCCACATCTGCACATACCAGCAAAGGAATCGTGGCCCACTCCTGCATTTGCTGCACCCGCAGCATCACATCCGCCACCGTACCGCCAAACAACAGCACCCCACCCACGCCTACATCTTGGAGCAGGGGCTGCAGGCGATCGCGCGGCCATTCCCACTGGGGATACCCCGCCTGCGAATCGAGAAGGTGACCGGAGGCACGCACCACAATCATCTGTGCCACTTGCTGCTGTAGGGTCAGCTCCATATCGCAAACCTAAAATTCACCTGCCCATCACTCTATCCCTCAACGCCTGTCTGGTAGCGTGGACGCAAGCGAAACACAGGGTCTCTTAACGTCTGGTTTAGAAAAACTGGCCTAGCGTGCAGAACAGCCGAGCGAGCATGCCTGCCCAAACCACATCAAAACAGTCACTCTAAATCTAGTGACCAGTGACTAATGATCAGTGACCAGTGACTAATGACCCACAAACACCACCAACCCACCCCTTAGTTCCCTCCGCCACATCCCCCGACTCCCTCATAACCTGACGTAACCCTTACACAGCCATACCCTCTTGAAATTCCATTAGCTCAACGCACATGATATCTGGACTCTCTTCGACCCCTGTGCCCGCCAACGATTCTCAGCCCCCCCCTAACAGAGCAATCCCCAATTTGACCGTCCGCAACTGGACTCACGATTGGAGTCATTGCCAACCGCTCACCGTTGTGGGAGCCATGAGTGGAACCTCGATGGACGGTATTGACGTGGCTTGTGTCGCGATTCACCCCACGGGAGAGACCCACCATCCGTTGACTCTGGAAGTGTTAGCAACTGGCGGCGTGCCCTACTCCGATTCGCTGCGCCAAACTATTTTCGATATCGCAGCGGGCGAGCCCCTGCCCTTACCCGAACTCAGTCGTGTCGATACGGCCATTGCGACTGCATTTGCTAGGGCGATCGCCGAGATCTCCCATTCGTCTGGTTCCCAGATCACGAGCGACCTGATCGGCTCCCACGGCCAAACTGTATTTCACCAAGCCCCCCTTGCGATCGCAAACGGCAATCAACAAGGGCGCGGTAATCAACAAGGCCACAGCAATCAACTAGGGCACAGCATTCAATTGGGACGGGGCGAGCAAATAGCGGCCCTAACCGGCATCCCCACCGTCAGCAATTTCCGTGCTGCAGACATTGCCCTCAACGGCCACGGAGCTCCGTTGGTTCCTCGGGTGGATGCCCTATTACTGCAAGACATGCGAGAGCATCGCTGCATCCAAAATATTGGCGGTATTGGTAATGTCACCTACTTACCTCCCGTATCACCTCCAGAAGATGGTAGGTCTCAGGGGCAGATTGTTGGCTGGGACACCGGCCCCGGAAATGTTCTGCTCGACTTAGCGGTTGCTCGACTGAGCAGTGGCGAATTGAGTTACGACCGAGATGGCCAATGGGCAGCGCAGGGAAACCCTCACGTTGAGTTGGTCGATCGGTGGCTACAGGCCGATTTCTTTCGCGAGCCTCCACCTAAATCGACCGGCCGAGAATTGTTTTCCCCCAGCTATCTCGATCGCTGCTGGCACGACTGCTCTGCTCGTGCTCTCTCCGCCGCAGATATTGTGGCGACGTTGACGGATTTCACGGCAGCATCGATTGTCGATAGTTACCAAGCCTTTCTTCCCACGTCTCCCGATCGTGTGGCTATTTGTGGCGGCGGCGCTCGCAATGCTTACCTGATGCAGCGCCTACAAGACCGATTGGGGCATACTCCAGTCATCTCCACACAAGCGCTGGGAGTGGACCCGGATTTCAAAGAGGCGATCGCCTTTGCTGTCTTGGCGTACCTGCGGGTTCACCACATTCCGGGTAATCTGCCATCGGTAACCGGAGCTGTCGATTGGTGTCTATTGGGGGATATTCATGCTGGTCAAATGTACCGATCTCCTGCACAGTAACTAACAATTACCGATTGCAAACTTGTATGCCGATTGCAAGCTTGTATGATTTGCAAGTCTTCAGCGCTCGCAATATTTGCACGTTCTTGCCGTGTCCAGGGTAGCCAAACAAGTCATGCCGCACTTGTACTCTGGAGGCATGTTTCACCTGTTACTCCGCTGCTGGTTCGCAGTGTTTCACTTCCGCCTCTATGCTGACCATTCACATCTTGCTCGCATTTACATTGCTGGCCTCTGCCGCGCTTTGGGCCTACTCCACCCTGATGGTGTTTTGGGTCATGCTAGAAGACTCTAATTCGATGTACACCCGCTCGATGCGCAGCGCTCTCGATCGCTTTGTGGAAATGTTCGGTTTGGGGTGGCTAAAACCACTGCACAAACTCCATATCTCCGAACGCCGACCCATAAGCTACGGTCTGTTTGCCGCCGTCACCGTTGGAATTGGCTTTTTGCTCTACATGTCTGAAACGTAAGCCGTGCTATCCGCAAGCAAGTTCACCTCGGACGTCTCTAAAGGGTGACGATAATCTCATGACTCTTCCCCCAGGAACGGTGTATTTGGTGGGAGTGGGGTTGGGAGGGTTGGATACTCTCACCTACCGAGCATCGCAGGTGCTACAGCAAGCCGATGTGGCACTGGTAGATAATTTGGCACAGTCTGCCGTCCTGTCTCTACTTCCCGAACGCTGCACCATCGTGCAGGTGGGTAAACGGGGCGGACAGCCCAGCATGCCTCAACCCCGCATCGATCGCCTCACCATCGACTATTGTCTGCAAGGACTACGGGTCGTCCGGCTTAAATCAGGCGATCCCGGGATCTTTGGTCGGCTCGTGCAAGAGGTGCGGGCACTGAATACCGCTGGGTGCTGCTACGAAATCGTCCCCGGAGTGTCATCGGCGATCTCCGGTCCCTTACTGGCCGCTATTCCCCTCACTGACGCAGCCTTAAGCCACACATTTGCCGTCTCCACTGCCCACGATCTCGACCAACTGTGCTGGCCCGCCCTAGCCCAACTAGACACAGTAGTGTTTTTGATGGGCACCCGCCATCTCGGGCAGATTTGTCAGCGGCTGATCGAGGCCGGACTATCGCCCACAACCCCCATCGCACTCATTCGCCATGCCGGTCGTGTCAATCAGCAAGTGTGGACCGGTCAGGTGGACACATTTGCTGCCACAATGACAGCGCAATTGGGATCGCTATCCCCAGCAGTCATTGTGGTCGGACGGGTGGTGACATTGAAAGACGAACTGGCTCCAGCAACCCCCTCAAACATGAATGTGACAGATCGTCCACTGGAGGGGAAGACCGTGTTAGTGACCCGAGCCAACGCTCAATCGGGAGTACTGAGCGATCGCCTGCAAGCACTAGGGGCCACTGTGACGGAGATGCCCACGCTCGAAATCGTCCCCCCATCGGATGTGGCTCCCCTCGATCGCGCCATTGCCGATCTCGATGGCTTCGATTGGTTGGTGTTGGCTTCCGGCAATGCCGCAGATGCGTTTTTCCAACGCCTGCAATCCTCTGGGCTGGATAGTCGTGCCCTCCATACCGTCAGCATTGCCGTGGTGGGCCGCAAAACTGCTGAGTGTCTGGCTCGGCAGGGCATTACCCCAGATTTTGTGCCGGAGGAATATGTAGCCGATGCCTTAGTGGAATCGCTACCGGTGTCGGAGGGCGATCGGCTATTGTTTCCCAGGGTGGAATCGGGGGGGCGGCCCACACTGATCGAAGGGTTAACCAAACGTGGGGTCAAGGTGTTGGAAGTGGCCGCCTATCAATCTCGATGCCCGCTGGATATCCCGCCACAGCCGCTAGCACTCTTGAATAATCAGCAGGTAGATGTTTTGACATTTGCCAGTTCGAAAACCGTTTTGCACTTTCATCAACTTGTACGTGGCGCTGGATTGGAGATGTCTCGGCTAGACCGTGCCAAGGTGGTAGCGATCGGTCCGAAAACGGCAGAGACTTGTCGCGAATATTTGGGCAGAGTAGATGCTTGTGCTCGGGAATATACGTTGGACGGACTGGTGGACGCAGTGGTGCAGCTATCGTGAACGATGCTGATTGCCGTCTCAGATAGCGATTCACTCCGATCCTGAGTTCAACACTGTCGAACCCTTCTCAGCTATGTCCAAACGATCTCGAATTCAGTGTGCGTATTATTTTAGACTTGGAATTAGTAATTGTATCGCCAGCCGAAATGGCACAGATTCAAGTATGACTCTCTGCCAATCAGCAATAAAATACTCAAAAATGAGATAAAAAGTAGAGGCAATTCTTAAGGCATCTGCAGCCTAGCCATACGATCGAAGTCCGCTTAAGACAGCAAAATAATAAATGAAGTCAGAACTATTATCACAATGCTGCCCCGGAAGCGATCGCTTAGTGGGGCAGTTAGCATCCAGGGGACAAGAGACGCCTTCCTACTTATTCGTCTTCTTCAAGGTCAACTCGAGTCAACGCAATGCTGCGTTTTCCAAGCTTGATTGTGAACTCATCTCCTGCTTCCAGCCCCATTTCCTTCGTATAAGTTGCGCCAATTAATAGATTGCCGTTTTTGTGGACGGAGACCCGATAGGTTGCCTCTCGTCCCCGAGTCCCCTTCGATGTAGATGCGGCATCGAAGGACATCCCTTCTGCTTCCAGGAGGGCATTGTAGAACGCCATCAAACTGATACGTTCCTGAGAATTTTTGGTGTAGGTAACGTACCCACAGGCCTTAGCAATATCTTTCTTGTCAGCACCTTGCATATGCTTGACTTTGTCTTGAAGTGCTTTGCCAGTAAGAGGAGAAGTCTGTTTCTTTTCAGCCATTTCGTGTTGATAAAAGGATGCGAATGTTATGTTAACCCTAATTGTCCCCAAAAACATTCATTAATTTATCTTTTTGGGATTTTTTCCTTAAGATCCGCAATGCAAACATAGCATCTATGGCCAGACGGGAATAATAAGTCTGCTTTTCGAAGCATTTAATGAATCGCCGATGCTTCAATCGGGCCAGT